>JACVCM010000012.1 GCA_016742125.1 Sphingomonadaceae bacterium
GTGTAGAGGATGTCGCGACGCCGGAGGCATTTGCCCGCGATCCCGACCTGGTCCTTCGCTTTTACGATATGCGGCGGGCACGTATTCAGGAGGTCGAGCCCAATGCTGCCCATCATGCCTTGGCACGGCTGGATGCCGAGTGGGAAGGCGGGTTACTGATCGTCACGCAAAATGTCGATGATTTGCATGAGCGGGCGGGTGCAAAGCGTCTTCTCCACATGCATGGCGAGCATCTGAATGCCTGGTGCCTTGCCTGCGACGCACGCACCGAATGGCGCGGCACGCTGATAGAGCGCCCTGCTTGTCCGGCTTGCGGAACCGCAGGACAGTTGCGCCCCGATATCGTGTGGTTCGGCGAAATGCCGTACCGGATGCAGGAAATCTACGCAGCGCTCAACCGTGCCGACCTGTTCGTCAGCATCGGCACATCAGGCGCCGTCTATCCGGCGGCAGGTTTTGTGCGCGAGGCAAGGGCGCAGGGCGTCAGGACGCTGGAGCTTAATCTGGAGCCCAGTCAGGGCAGCTATTTCTTCGACGAAAGGCGGTACGGCCCAGCGACTGAAATGGTGCCGCAATGGGTGGACGAACTGCTAGCCCGCTGACGCGTTACAGCTTCGGCATTCCGGATCTTTGGGCAGCCTGATGCTACGCATCGAGGGTACCATGCCATCGAAGAGGTGGAGCTTGCCCACCTGCGCCGTACCAAAGCCCGTCAGGACGCGAATAGTCTCCATTGCGGCAAAGCTGCCCACCAAACCGCACATCGCGCCGAGTACGCCCTGCGTAGCACAGTCGTCGCAATCGTCGGGATCGTGCGCATCGCCGACGAAGCAGCGATAACAGGGTGCGTCGGGCAGCCAGCCGGTAAAGGTGCCGATCTGACCATGAAACTGCCCGATCGCCGCGCTCACCAGCGGGACCTGCGCTGCGATGCAGAGGTCGTTGACGATCAGTCTTGTCGCGAAATTGTCGCAGCCGTCGATAACGACATCCACACCATCCAGGATATCATCTGGTATATCGCTGTTAATCCGTTGTTTAGTCGGTATAAAATTTACTTCAGGATTGAGTTTGGCAACCGCATCGGCAGCGGCGTCGACTTTGGCCATCCCGATCTGCGTGTCGCTGAACAGTATTTGGCGTTGCAGGTTGGAAAGCGATACCACATCGTCATCGACGACGCTGATCGTCCCTACACCGGCTGCTGCAAGATATTGGATGGCGGGACAGCCGATGCCCCCCGCACCGACGAGCAAAACATGGCTGGACAGCAGCTTTGCCTGACCCGAACCGCCAATGTCGCGCAGCACGATATGGCGGGCATATCGGTCGAGTTGTTCATCAGTTAGTGTCATGAATACCCTCATACCGCAGCCTTGAGCCTGTCGAAGGGCTGCGGCGCATTTTAAACGCCGGTAGAGCCGAAGCCTCCGGCGCCGCGTGCGGTTTCGTCAATCTCTTCGACTTCGATCATCGTTGCATGCGTAACCGGTGCGACAACCAGTTGCGCGATACGGTCGCCTTTGGTGATCTGGAAATCGTCTTCGCCCAGATTGGCCAGGATGACCTTCACTTCGCCCCGATAATCGCTGTCTATGGTGCCGGGGGTGTTGAGGCATGTAATACCATGTTTGAGCGCGAGGCCCGAGCGCGGCCGGACCTGCACTTCATAGCCATCGGGAATCGCAAAGGCGAAACCGGTGGCGACCGCATGGCGTTTTCCGGCTCGCAGCAGGAGGCTCTCGGCGGCGCATATATCCATGCCGGCGGCTCCCGACGTAGTATAATCGGGCAGTGGCAACCCCGCGCCATGGTTGAGGCGCTTTACGCGGACTTCAACTTTCGGCGAATTCATCTGCCACTTTCTCCATCAGTTTGCGCGCAATCACGTCCTTGGGGCTGTCGGGCCAGCTTTCCACGCCACTCTTGGTGACGATGTGAAAAGCGTTGTTGCTGCCGCCCATGACGTCACCCGACACATCGTTTGCCACGATCCAGTCGCAGCCCTTCTTGGCGAGCTTCGCCCGTGCATAATCCACGATCTTCTCTGTCTCCGCCGCAAAACCTATAAGCAGCCTTGGCCGTCGCTTATGCTGCGCGAGACTTGCGAGAATGTCAGGATTTTCGGTTAATGCGAGCGGGGGCACGCCTTTGCCATCCTTCTTGATTTTCTGGTCCGGCGCATCGGCAGCGCGCCAGTCTGCGACCGCTGCGACCATGATCGCCACGTCCGTCGGCAGCGCCTTTTCGACCTCTGCCTGCATTTCCAGTGCGGTTTCTACATCGATGCGGATCACACCTGGCGGCGTCACGAGATGCACCGGCCCCGCAATCAGCGTCACCTCGGCCCCCATTTCAGCCGCTGCGGCAGCTATGGCAAAGCCCTGACGTCCCGACGACCGGTTGGCAATATAGCGCACCGGATCGATGGCTTCGTGCGTCGGGCCAGCGGTCACGAGCACGCGCTTGCCGAACAACGGGCGGTGGCCGGCATCGGCAAAATCGGGCTGAGCAGTCAGTGGCGCGGTCTGGCCCAACAGGGCCGAAATCCGCTCGGCTATAGCGCCGGGTTCGGGCAGGCGGCCGGGCCCGAACTCACCGCATGCCATATCGCCTTCATCGGGGTCCATGATGATGAGGCCGTCAGCGCGCAGCTGCTTCAGGTTGCGCTGGGTCGCTGCATGCTGCCACATCCGTACATTCATGGCTGGCACCGCGAGTACCGGTTTGTCGGTGGCGAGCAAAATGGTGGTCGCGAGGTCGTCGGCAATGCCGGCCGCCATCTTCGCCAATATATTGGCGGTGGCGGGGCAGACAACAATCAGATCGGCCTGACGTGACAGCTGGATATGCCCAATCTCCCGCTCGTCCTTCAGATCGAACATGTCGCCATAGACCTGATCTTCGGTAATGACGCCCATGGACAGCGGCGTCACGAATTCGGTCGCGCTGTCGGTCATGACAGCACGAACGGCGACGCCCTGCTTTTTAAGCAATCGCGCCAGCTCCAGCGACTTGTAAGCAGCAATCCCGCCAGTGACGATGAGGAGTATGCGTTTGGGGTCGGTCATCGACCTATCCTACCGCCCACATGGCCGCGGCGCCAGCCAATGCCGCTAACATGGCAACTGCACCATAGCGCCATCCAGTTCCGCCCGCACGCCGCTCCCATACCAGCTGTACGGGTGGCAAAGGGGGTGGTTCCGGTGCGCCGCCCCTTTTGGGAAGCTGTTCGTCGAGGCGGCGGATGATGTCGGGGATCAGTTTCAGGGTATCGGCCTGTTTGCGCAGTTCGTCGGCAAGCATGGCCTCAGGCCCCAATTCATCCCTTATCCATTCGCGCACATAGGGGGCAGCGACATCCCACATGTTGATGTTGGGGTTGAGCGACGTTGCGATGCCCTCGACCATCACCATCGTCTTTTGCAGCAGCAGCAGGTGTGGCTGCGTCTGCATGTCGAAATCGCGGGTGATCGCGAACAAGCTGTCGAGCATCTGCCCAACGGACAATTCGCTCACGGGTTTGCCGCGTGTGGGCTCACCCACCGCGCGCAGCGCCGTCGCGAATTCGTCGACATTGTGATAGCTTGGCACATATTGCGCCTCGAAATGGATTTCGGCGACGCGGCGGTAATTGCCGGTGGTCAGGCCATACAGAATTTCGGCGAGCCAGAAGCGGGCCTGCCGGTTGATGCGGCCCATGATGCCAAAGTCGATGGCGGCAATGGTGCCGTCGGCTTTCACGAACAGATTGCCCTGGTGCATATCGGCGTGGAAAAAGCCTTCAGATATCGCCTGCCGCAAGAATGTGAGCACCAGCTTTTCGGCCAATTTATTTAGGTCATGCCCGGCAGCGCGCAGGCCTTCAATGTCGGCAATCTTGATACCATCGACCCATTCGAGCGTGAGTACACGGCCCGATGTGCGGTCCCAGTCGACAGCCGGGATTGTGTAACCATCGACTGCGACCATCGCATCCTTCAGCTCGGATGCACTCGCGGCCTCGCGGCGCAGATCGAGTTCGCGCAACGTCCAGCGTTTGAGATTGGCAATAACCAGTTGCGGACGCAGCCGTGCCGCTTCACCGCCCAAGGCCTCCAGATGCGCCGCTGCCCATTCGTAGGTTTCGATATCGCGCGCAAATTGTTCGCGGATGCCGGGACGAAGCACCTTGACCGCCACATCCCTGCCTTCGCTAGTGCGCGCGCGATGAACCTGGGCGATGGACGCCGCGCCGACCGCGACCGGTTCGACATATTCGAAAAGCTCAGCAGCGGGTTTGTTCAGGCTGGTATCGATTTCGGCATAGACCGCATCGAAAGGAGCAGGCGGCAACTGGTCCTGCAACGTCAGCAGATTATGCGCGGCTTCGACCCCGATTATATCGGGCCGTGTGGCTAGCGTCTGCCCAAGTTTAATGGCCGCCGGACCTATGGACCGGAACGCGCCTGCGTAATCTGGCGTACCACTTGTACCCGTCAGCGAAATCCATCTTGCTATTTTTGCAAGACGTCTGACCTGTATAGGGGTGTTCCGATCACGCTCAATTCCCACCAAAGCGCGATGCCGCGCTAGCGTGATGCCCCATTTGAGCAAGCGGAGAATGTGGGTTGCGGGACGCGTCATGCGGCGAAAGTCAGACTTTCCACCCGCTATGGATGGCGACGAGACCGCCCATGATCGGTTCGACCTTTGTCTGCACAAACCCGGCATCGCCGATCATCGCCTTGAACTTTGCCATGTCGGGAAAGCGCCGGATCGACTCGACTAGGTAGCGGTAGCTGTCCTCGTCACCCGCAATCGCCTTGCCGAGTTTGGGAACCAGCTTTTCCGAATAAACATCATACACTTGTGCCACCCCGGGCCATTCGACGGTCGAAAATTCGAGGCAGAAAAACCGCCCGCCATAACGCAACACGCGGTGCGCTTCTTTTAGCGCGGCCGGAATATCCGTCACATTGCGAATGCCGAAGGCAATGGTATAGGCATCGAAGTGCCTGCCGGGAAAGCTCAGCTTTTCGGCATTTTGCGGCGACCAGATCAGGCTGTCGATGCCGCGCTCCATTGCCCGTTCCATGCCGACTGCAAGCATATCTTCATTGATGTCGGACACCGTCACCTGCGCGCCCGATTTTTCCATGCGAAAGGCGATGTCGCCGGTGCCGCCCGCCATGTCGAGAATGTCCTCGCCAGCGCGGGGCTTTACCCGGCGGACGAACTTGTCTTTCCACAAGCGGTGCATTCCGCCCGACATTGCATCGTTCATGATGTCATATTTGCGGGCGACGCTGGAAAACACGCCGCCGACGCGCTGCGTCTTCTCTTCGGGGCTAACCTGTTCATAGCCAAAGGATACGGTTTCGCTCATGGCGAGAGGCTCTAGCCAAGTGGAGCGCACGTCGCTAGCGGATTCGCAATGCCAGAGCTTCCCGAAGTCGAAACCACTATTGCAGGTCTGAGGGCCGTGCTGGAAGGGGAAGTGATCGTACGCGCTGAACCACGCCGCGCGGATTTGCGTTGGCCGATTCCCGTCGACGTGCGACAACGGCTGACCGGGGCGCGGGTAAAGGGGCTTGGGCGACGCGCCAAATATGGCCTCATCCACACCGACCGCGACGATACGCTGATCTTCCATCTCGGCATGTCGGGCCGCTGGCGTGTCGATCCGGAGGAAATTGAAAAACACGACCATTTCATCCTTGAAACCGGCGCGGGCAGGGTGGTGGCCCTGAACGACCATCGCCGTTTCGGTTCGCTCGATATTGTGCGCAGCGATGAGCTCGAGGCATTTCGCCATTTCGTCAGCATGGGCCCCGAGCCGCTCTCCGTTGCTTTCGACGCCAGGGTCCTGCACGCGGCACTCAAGGGCCGAAGCGCGTCGATCAAGGCCATGCTGCTTAACCAGTCGGTTGTGGCAGGGCTGGGCAATATCTATGTTTGCGAGGCTTTGCACATGGCCGGAATTGACCCGGTTACGCCGGCGCAAAAGATTAGCCGACTGCGTATCGAAAGGCTTGTGGCAGCCATCAAGGATGTACTGGCGGCAGCCATCCAGGCCGGCGGATCGACCTTGCGCGATTTTGCCGCGCCCGATGGTGAGTTAGGGTATTTCGCCAAGGACTGGCGCGTTTACGGACGTGAAGGGCAGTCCTGCCTATGCGGCTCATCTGTCAAGCGTCGCGTCGATTCGGGGCGTTCGACATTTTACTGTGCCAAGTGCCAGCGATAGCGCGCTTTTGGAGGTTGACGAATCTCCGACCCACCGCTAAGGGCGGCGCTTTCCACGGGAACAGGCCATCTGGCAACGCCCCGTATCTAACGAAATTCGAGGACTGAAATGGCAAATACGCCACAAGCAAAAAAGCGTATCCGTCGCAATGCGCGTCGTACTGAAGTCAATGGCGCCCGCGTCAGCCGCATCCGTACCTTCGTCAAGAAGGTTGAGGCAGCAATTGAAGCAGGTGACAAGGCCGCTGCAACCGCCGCTCTGGCTGCGGCGCAGCCTGAGCTGGCACGTGGCGTGTCGAAGGGTGTGCTCCACAAGAATACCGCTTCGCGCAAATATGGTCGACTAACCAAGGCCGTGGGCGGTCTCGCTTAAGCCAAAAGATATAGGCCGGATTGTCCGGCTTTGACACGACAGACCCGCCGCAATCCCGGCGGGTTTTTCTTTTGCGTTTTTGTGACAATGCGATGACACGCTTTTCCGGCGATTCGGACCTTCCGATCACGCTCCGATGCTGAAAAAATCACACAAAACAATGGTTTAAAAATAAATTTACGCAATTGCTGGCCTTTGGCCGAGTCAATGCCATTTATTTCACTTTTTTTGCGGCGTGGCACTTGATCGACTCAAATCTTACTGGCTAAGAAACCATTTCCAGCATCGCGTGACGACAGTCGGGCAGTGCCTCACATTGAGATTCGGACAGCATTTGCGCCTCATTTCACAGTGAATGAGGGCAGGGGTCTTTGCGACCGGATTTCGGGGGCGAATAGCAAGCGGTCAAGGCGTGCTGGAGAGGGGTGGACAAGAGGGGCAGGCAAAAGGTGGCCGGTAATATTTCCGTATCGCAAAACAATTCGGGTCAATCAGCAGGCGGCGATGCGTCCCCTGCGTTAGCCGCACGTTTCGATTCGGATTGGCAAACGATTTCGTCGGGCCTTCGCCGCGATCTGGGTGCGCAAATCTATGGCCAATGGATTCGCTCTATTTCGCTCGGCGATTTTTGCGACCTCACCGGCACGCTCGAATTGCTCCTGCCTTCGGATTTTTCGGCAAGCTGGGTATCCGACCATTATGCCGACCGTCTGCGTCTGGCGTGGAACAGCACCAACAAGCAGGTGAAGCAGCTCAAGATCCGTACCCGCCCGGGCGCCGCCCGCGTCGAGATGCTGCGCCCATCGGGCGTTACGGAGCGCCCCGCTGCGCAGCATATTGCGGAAGCCCTTCCGGTGCGTTCTGCGCTCGATCCGCGGATGACATTTGCGAATTTCGTAAAAGGCCAGACCAACGTGCTGGCACTGAGCGCGGCAGAGCGCGTCGCAGCCAGGGACAAGCCGCTGTTCAATCCGCTCTATTTGCAGGCGGCCACAGGGCAGGGCAAGACCCACCTGATGCACGCCATCGGTCATGCCTATGCCGAAGTGAATCCCGACGCGCAGATTATCTACATGTCTGCCGAAAAGTTCATGATGGAATTTGTGACCGCGATGCGGCGCAAGGAAGTCATGGAGTTCAAGGCCCGCTTACGCGCGGTCGATGTCCTTCTCATCGACGACATCCAGTTCATCATCGGCAAAGTGTCGACACAGGAGGAATTCCTCCACACCATCGACGCCATTATCGGTGCCGGCAAGCGTCTCGTCGTCGCCGCCGACCGCGCACCGCAGGCACTGGACGGCGTCGATCAGCGGATATTGTCGCGGCTCTCCATGGGGCTTGTCGCGGACATCCAGCCTGCCGACCTCGAATTACGCCGCCTCATCCTTCAACAGCGTCTTGCCAATATGCCCGAGGCCCAGGTTGGCGAAGATGTGGTCGAGTTTCTGGCACGCACGATCAGCCGCAATGTCCGCGAACTCGAAGGCGGGCTCAACAAGCTGCTGGCCTATGCGCAGTTGACTGGCAAGCCGGTAACGCGGACTTTGGCCGAAGAGCAGCTCAAAGACATTCTCAGCGCCTGCCGCCGCCGCATCACCATCGACGAAATCCAGCGCGCGGTATGTGAATATTATCGCATCGATCGCAGCGAAATGTCTTCAAAGCGCCGCGCGCGCGCTGTCGTGCGCCCGCGGCAGGTGGCGATGTATCTCGCCAAGGTGATGACTCCGCGCAGCTATCCGGAAATCGGCCGGAAATTTGGCGGACGCGACCACTCAACGGTCATTCATGCGGTCCGGCTGGTAGAGGATTTGCGCAAGCAAGACAGCGACATGGACAATGACGTCCGGGCGCTGCTCCGGCAACTCGAAGCATGATCCACCGTTCATTCACCGCTTTTCAATAAGCTTTCCACAGCTTATCCACGTAACTACTAAGGTTCGGGAAGGCTGATTCATGGTGAAATTCTGCACGTCCTGCGGCACGGCCAACACGCGTGATGCGCGCTATTGCGCGAGCTGTGGACATGCGATGCCGCCGTCGGTCGACGACGGCGAAGCCAACGAACTGCCGCAGCCGGTGTCCGCTTCCCCTCCGCTGCCAGTCGACGCTGAGCCGGGTATCTCAAACGAACCGACCTCGTCAGAGAAGGCTGAGTCCGGGCGCAACTGGCCGGTCGTACTGGCGGTCCTGAGCAGTCTGCTATTTATCGGGGGACTCTATTACTGGCTATTCCTGGCCGACGACATCAATGGCACGCAGGAAAGCAGCTATGGCACTGGCGCACAGGAAGGCGATACAGCCGAAGCGAAGCAGTTTTTTGTGATGACCGAAGCCAATGTCCGCGATCGAGCGACCACAATAGGCAGCACGATTCTGGGCAAAATGCCCCGCGGAAGTGCGGTAACCGGTGTCGTCAAACTCGGCGAGGACGGAACCAGCGAATGGTTGGAACTGGCGGACGGCAAGGGCTTTATAGCGACCGTCAACCTGGGCGAGTCAGAACCGCCGGAAATTGCAAAGGCGTTGAACGACCGGATCTGGACTGCAGACGGTCCTATCGACATCTGGGCGCAGGCCGACAGCGCCAGCACGCTCGTCGATCGCGTTAGCGAAGGCACGAAGCTAACGCTCTCCGGGCTAACCGCGAATGATTTCATCGAAGTGAAGCTGCGCAAGGGTGGGGTCGGTTACATCGCCAATGGCGCCGATATTTTGTCACGGCTGGGTGGCAAACCGATTGACATCACCTTCAATCCGCAAACCTGTGCCTTTGGCGGAGAGATCGGTATGGAATTTGCAAAAATAGGAGCACGGCTTCGGGCCCAATGGCAGGAACTTGAGAACCGGGAATTTGCGGATGAGGAGGCGCGCGAAAAAGCCTATTCATCCGCCGAGGGCCGGAGCAGCTTTGTAAAACTGCAAAGGTCCTATAAAGGTCTCACGCTCACTGCCATTGCCCAGCATTATGAGTCGCAGTCGCTCTATTTCGCCGACCCGCCGGACAAGGTGATCGATGTATTGCGCGATCAAGGCTTCCGGATCGACGCGAACGGCAATTTCGCGTCTACCGAGCTCTACGCCGGCATCAGCGCGACGCGCGGCGAAGGGGCGGCCTATGGCAAGTCGGAGCTTGGCTGCGGTGTGTAACGTTCTGACTTAAAGCTCCGACAACGACTGGAAACTAACGCTTCTCTTCAGGCGCGACAGAGATCCGCACTGTTTCGCCGCTATTGCCGGGGAAGCCGGTAAACATCGCCTCCACAAGGTTCGGCACCAGATAAGGCAGCTTGTTCGAACGCGACTTGGCCTCTGCCTTGCCTTCAAAGAGACGCTTCCTATCCGAATTGCGGTCGATCTTTAGATCCAGATTGGCGGTGTAAACGGTGAAACTGTCGACGTCATAGGGCCGATTGAAACCGCTGTAGAGAAACGGGTCGTAATAGCCCATGACGTAGCGATGGCCGCGGCGGGTGCGAACGACATAGGGGCGGTAGAAGCTGCCATATCCCCAGAAGGGATCGTAGAAGGGATCCTGCCGCACGATGGTCCGTTCCCGGCCATTGTCCACGCCATAATCGAGCGTGACGGTCATGTCCGCCTGGCCGCTCGTTGCCGGGACATAGCCTATTTCCTGCATCTCGTTGGCGACCAATGATGCATATTGGCCGAACTCTATACCGCCGGCATCTGCCGGATCGGCCGCGCGGATGGTAAATGTCTGGCCTTGCGGTGCCGGCAACTCCTGAAAGCGTGACACATCGGCCTTGAAGGGCGTCGCGCAGGCACCCAGCGCCAGCAGCGTAATCGGGGCAAGAAACTGCATTGCTTTACGTTTCATTGTAATTCCTCTGCACGGCTGTGATCGCCGCCATATCAGTAACGTACCAAAACTAATATGGTTTCGCTTAACTTCGGTTGAACGACACCAAAATGCAATTCAGCGCAAAAGTCCCAGCGCGGCATAGGCCGACTGCAGCGTCGGCATCCCCAGTTCGCGGGCCTTCGACGCGCCTTTTGCGAGGGCCGCGTCGATTTGCTCATGGTCGTCCTTCAGCGCATTGAAGCGATCCGAGATCGGCCGGAAATTCTCGATGACGATGTCCGCCAGCGCCGGTTTGAACGCGCCAAAGCCCTGACCGCCAAAGCGAGAGAGGGTGGCTTCGATGCTTTCTTCGGCAAAGGCGGCATAGATACCGACAAGATTTTGTGCCTCGGGGCGTCCATCCAGACCAGCCGGTTCGGAGGGCAATGGTTCGGGGTCGGTCTTGGCCTTCTTGATTTTCGACAGGATAGTGTCGGCATCGTCGGTCAGGTTGATGCGGCTCATATCGCTCGGGTCCGATTTCGACATTTTCGCCGCACCGTCGCGAAGGCTCATGATCCGCGCGGTTTCCTTCGGGATGATGGGGTCGGGCAGGGTGAATATGTCGGTGCCACCTCCGAAATCATTGTTGAACTTTTGCGCAATGTCGCGCGCCAGTTCGAGATGCTGTTTCTGGTCCTCACCCACCGGAACATGCGTTGCCTGATATAGCAGCACGTCCGCCGCCTGCAGCACCGGATAAGTGAACAGCGCGATCGACGCGCCTTCCCGGTTCTTGCCCGATTTGTCCTTGAACTGCGTCATGCGGTTGAGCCAGCCCATCCGCGCGGTGCCGTTGAGCAGCCATTGCAGTTCGGCATGTGCAGGGACCTGCGCCTGATTGAAGAGGATCGCCTTGTTGATATCCAGCCCGCAGGCGATGAGCGCCGCCGCCATCTCCCGCGTGTTCGCGGTCAGCTCTGCCGGATCGTGCGGCATCGATATCGCGTGCAGATCGGCAAGGAAGTAAAGGCACTCCATCTCGTCCTGCATTTTTACCCAGTTGCGGATGGCACCGAGATAATTGCCAAGATGAAGATTACCGGTAGGCTGGATGCCGGAGACGACGCGCATATAATTACTCGCTCGATATGGTCGTCGGCGCAGGTGCACGGCGACGCAACAGGTTTTTCAGTTCGCTAAGGCGATAGGCACCCAGCAGCAAGATGGCGAGCGCATAGACCGCACCGCCCGCGCCGACCAGAGCTGTCAGCACTGCGACGCGGCGCCACAGGCCCGTGCCAAGCTGCCCCTCTATCAGCTCGTTGCCGAACCAGAGCGCCAAGCCCATGACGGCAGCCGACAAAATGATACGCCACGATTTGTGCTGCAAGCGGCTGTCGATTTCGATATGCCCGCGTTTACGCAACGCGAACCACAGCAGCGCAACATTGACCCAGGCCGAGATCGCCGTCGCAACACCTACACCGACATGCGCCAGCGGCCATATCAGGATCAGGTTGCCGATCAGGTTGACCAGCATCGACCACAAGGCCAGCCGGAGAGGCGTTTTGGTATCGCTGCGCGCGTAAAATCCCGGCGTCAGCACCTTGATCAGCACATAGGCGGGCACACCGGCAGAGAAGGCCATCAGAACGGCCGCTGTTCCCAAGGTATCATCGGGGGTGAATGCGCCATGTTCGAAGACACCATGCACAATAGGTACAGCCGAGACGATCAATGCGACCGTTGCCGGCATGGCGAAAAACAGTGCAAGTTCGACCGCCCGGTTTTGCGTATCTGACGCGGCCTTGCGATCGGCGCTGGCAATCTGCCGCGATAAAGCAGGCAATATTGCGGTGCCAATCGCAATGCCGATGAGGCCGAGTGGCAACTGGTTCAACCTGTCAGCATAATAGAGCCATGACACCGATCCTTCGGGCAGGAAGCGCGCGGCAAGCGACGTCGAAATCAACAAGTTGAACTGGATGGCGCCCTGTCCGATCGCGGCAGGTGCGATCAAGGCCAGCATGATTTTGACGTCCGGCGTCAGGCGCGGGAAAGACAGTTTCAGGCTTGCGCCGGCGCGATGACAGGCCCACATCAGCCATAACAACTGCATGGCGCCCGATACGGTCACTGCCACCGCCTGTGTTGTTGCCGTTTCGATATCGCTGTCGCCACGGAAAAATACCAGGGAAACAATCATGCAGATATTGAGCAAAATAGGGGCTGCGGCGTTCACCCAAAAGCGGTTGAGCGAATTCAGTATGCCCCCCAGCAACGACACCAGCGAAATCAGCCCGAGATAGGGAAAGGTGATGATCGTCAGATGCCGCGCGAGTGCGAATTTCTCCGGTCCGCCATCGGGAAAGCCGCCGGTCATTGCCCAAACGACCGGTCCGGCGGCTAGCATCATCACAGCGGTGAAGACGACCAGAAACGGAAACAGCACCGACAGGACCTGACTGGCGAACTGACGCGCGGCGACCAGACCCTGGGCGGCCCTTTCCCGCTCGGCTTGGGTCATTTTCTTGTTGAACAGCGGTACGAATACCGCCGCAAAAGCGCCCTCTGCAAACAGTGCGCGGAACAGGTTTGGCAATCGCCAGGCAATCAGAAACGCGTCGGATGCCATGCCGGCACCCACGAAGCGCGCCATCAGCATGTCACGTACAAGTCCAAGAACCCGGCTGACCAAGGTCAGCCCGCCGATGGTGATACTGTTACGGACCAGGTTCATTTATCTACCTGGCAATCCCGACTTACGCTTCGCCAGCGGGCTGCGTCTCTGCCATTTGCTGGGCCTGCGAAATCTGCTGCACATAAAGCGCGTTGAAATCGATTGGCTCCAATACCAGCGGCGGATAGCCGGCGTCGCGGACAGCATCGGCCACAACCCGGCGGGCAAAGGGAAACATAAGGCGTGGTGCCTCACCGAACAGGAAAGGATGCGCCTGTTCGTCGGTTACATTGCGCAGACCGAACAAGGTGCCGTAATCCAGCTCGACCGAGAAATGCACGCCATTGTCGCTCTCTGCCTTCACCGCCAGTTTCATCGCGACTTCATGGATTTCTTCGTTGATGGCATTAACCTGGATGTTGACCTGCACGTCGATCTGCGGCTGGGCATCCCATTGGAAGCTGTGCGGTGCCTGCGGGTTTTCAACCGACAAGTCCTTGATATACTGGTTCAACATGCCAACTGCGGGCGCGGTATCTTCGCCATTTGCCCTGATGTTTTCCGATACGATCGTGCCTTCTTCTTCGGCCATATGCTGTCTTGCTTTCCTGTTACCTGGTGGTCGCTAACCCCAGCGCCCCTTATCGGCGTCGCGCGTAGCAGGGGCCGTCCGAAAGGGCAATCGCAACCTTGCGTGCGGCCATCTGCATTTTTCTTTGGGTAAAGCCCTTTGAAACCATGCCCGATAATGCTTATATGGCGTTCAGGGCGGAGCTGGACGGAAGAGATTTCGCCTGGCGCTAATCATTCGCTCATTATTTTGGCGTAGTTTTTGGCTCTTAGGAGACGTTGTGACTTTCACCATCGTATTGCTGGCTCTTGTTGCCGCTTTCTTGGGGCTACGGCTCTATTCGGTGCTTGGCAAACGCACGGGCCATGAGCAGGAACCTGTAGCTCGCCAGCCCATCGACACTGCGCCGCCCATGATGCGCCAGCCATTGCCAGCGGGCGAGTCAGGTTCTGCATTACCACAAGGCGATGTTTCAAATGTCGACCTGGCCGCGCAAAGCGGATTGCGTTCGATTGCGAATGCCGATCGTACATTCGATATCGGCCTGTTCCTGGAAGGTTCGAAATCCGCTTACAAGATGGTGCTGGAGGCCTATTGGAAGGGCGACAAGGAAGCATTGCGTTTCTTGTGCGATGACGATGTCTATGACAGCTTTGCTGAGGCGATAGACGGACGCGAAGCGCGCGGCGAGACGCTCGAAAACCGGCTTGTCCGTATCGAGGAAGCCCGGATCGTCGATGCGAGTTTTGATCACCCGTTGGCGCGTGTTACGGTACGGTTCGACGCCGACATCGCGGCAATGGTTAAGGACAAAGACGGCAACGTCATCGGTGGTTCGATGACCGACGCAGTCGAGACCCATGATATCTGGACCTTCATGCGCGATGTGAAGTCGGGCGACCGCAACTGGAAGCTTGACGAAACCGACTCGGTCTGATTCACCGGCGCGATGAAACGCGCCCTCTTTTCACTCGCCATCTCTGCAATGCTGCTGTCCGCCTGTTCGGGCGGTATCATTCCCAACGGCGTGCAAACAGCACCTTCTGCAGCTACAACAGCGCCGCCTGACAGGGCGGCGCAGCCTATACCCTCGACACCGGAAGCCACCTTGCCACCTGCCGCCCAGACTGGTGACGGCACCACCGCAGCAACATTGGGGCTAGTGCGCGGTCCTGAGATCGGATCGCTGAAGGTGGACGCGCGTCAGGCGAGACTGGCAATGGACAGTTTCCGCACCAGTTGTCCGGGCCTTGTCCGCCGCGATGACAATAGCGGTCTCACACAAGGTTCGGAATGGATACCCGCATGCGATGCGGTCAAGACCTGGACCGGCGATGCGATTTCCTTTTTTGCCATGCATATGGATGCGGTCCAGGTCGGTGATGGCAGGGCGTTCGCCACGGGTTATTTCGAACCCGAAATTGCCGGATGCCGTACGCGACAGCCGGGATGCGAGGTGCCGGTTTACCGGCGCCCGACCGACCTCATCGATGTGGATTTGGGGCTGTTCTCCGAAGAGCTTAAAGGCAAGAGTATCCGGGGCAAGGTGAACGGCACCAAGCTAGTGCAATATGACGACCGCGCGGCGATCGAAGGCGGATCGCTTGCGGGGCGAGGCCTCGAAATTGCCTATGCGGCCGACGTGGTCGATTTCTTCTTCCTGCAAATACAGGGATCGGGGCGCCTCAAGCTGCCCGACGGGGGCGTGATGCGTATCGGCTATGAAAGCCAGAATGGCCGCGGTTATACCGGTATCGGGAGGTTGATGAAGGATCGCGGCCTCATCACCGACGGGTCGATGCAGGGCATTGTCGCCTATCTGCGGGCCAACCCCGAAGAAGGGCGCAAGATCATGCAGGAAAACAAGAGCTTCGTGTTCTTCCGCGAGCTGGCCGGTGCAGGGCCTTTGGGTGCAATGTGCTATCCCGTGGTGGGCGAGGCAAGTGCGGCCGTCGATCCCAAATTCATTCCGCTGGGCGCGCCATTGTGGCTATCGATGGACCGCGCCGAGCCCAATGGCATCTGGATCGCGCAGGATACGGGCGGGGCGATCAAGGGGGCGAACCGTGTGGATACATTCTGGGGCGCGGGCGATCGTGCGCGTGCGATCGCAGGCGGCATGTCAGCGCGAGGCGCGGCCCTGGTCTTTTTACCGAAAGCTGCGGTCGCGCGGCTGATCCCCTGAACTATGGCCCGTCGCCTCGACTCGCAGGAAAAGGCGCTATGGGCCAAGGTAATGGCGACGGTTAAGCCGCTGGATGGGGTTCATCCTGCGCGGAACGATGATGTGACGCTGGCGAAGCGAGTGGCGGAGGGGTCGGTCCGTCCATCGCCGCGCAAGACGGCGAGCCCCCTGCACCACATTTCGGAAGGTCCCGCTCCCCGTGCAGGGGAGGATAACCTCAACTCCCACTGGAACCGGCGCATCCACCGGGGCGGCATCGTTCCCGACATCAGCATCGATCTGCACGACGCCAGCCTGTCGCGCGCCTATGCACGGCTGGATGGTGCGCTGGAACAAGCTATTGCACAGAAGCTGAAGGTCGTCCTGCTTGTCACCGGGAAACCACGCGCCCACGACCGCGCGAGCGGCGAGGGCCGGGGCGCCATTGCCGCCCTGGTTCGTGACTGGTTGGCAGCATCGCGCCACGCGCGCCATATTTCAGCGGTCCGTAATGCCCATCCACGGCATGGCGGGACCGGGGCGCTTTACATCATATTGAAAAGCTAGGCCGAAAGCATCTTGAACGTCACGCGCCGGTAAATCTCGGTTAGCGCTTCGAGGTCTGCAATGGCGACCGCCTCATCCAGCTTGTGCATGGTTGCATTGCACAGGCCGAATTCGACCACGGGGCAAATCTTTGTCAGAAAGCGCGCGTCGGACGTACCGCCAGTGGTCGATGGTTCCGGTCGGATCCCGTTCACGGCCTCGACGGCTTGCGAAATCGCCGCCGACAGTTCGCCCGGCGGCGTCAGGAACGCCTCGCCGGAAATCATTGCAGTCAATGTCCCGCCACCGCGCTCGACAAGCTCGCGTATCCGTCCCACCAGCGCTTCGCCATTCTGCAAATCGTTGAAGCGGATGGAGAGGCGAGCCTCTGCCTTGGCGGGAATGACATTGGTCGCCTTGTTGCCGACAGTGAGGTCGGTAATCTCGATATTGCTCGGCTGGAACCAGTCGGTGCCGTCGTCGAGGTGAATCGATTCGATTTCGGACAATATCGCTATCAACTTCGTAATCGGATTATCGGCCAGGTGCGGATAAGCAACATGGCCTTGCGTGCCGGCAACCGAAATCCACATATTGACCGAGCCACGCCGCCCGATCTTCATCATGTCGCCCAGCCGGTTGACGCTTGTCGGTTCGCCAACCAGGCAGGCATCGGGTATCGATCCGCGTGTCTGCATGCGGTCGATCAGCGCGCGCGTGCCGTAGATGGCCGGGCCTTCTTCGTCGCCGGTAATGATCAGGCTGATCGTGCCTTGATCCGCCGGTATCGCATGCAGCGCCGCGACAAAGGCCGCGATGCTGCCCTTCATGTCGACCGCGCCCCGGCCGTGCAGTAGATCGCCGCGAATGTCCGGCTGGAAAGGATTGCTTTTCCATCCTTCGCCCGGCGGCACGACATCGAGATGTCCGGCAAAGGCGAAATGACGACCGGATGCCTCGCGAATGGCAAAAAGATTTTCAACTGGCGCGCCATGCGCCGGATTGTCGTCGCCTTCGCCCGCAACAAAGCGCTCGACGGCGAACCCGATCGGTATCAGCATCTCCTCAAGTGCATCGAAAACCGCGCCGCGCGCGGGTGTAATGCTTTCGCAGGCGATCAGTTTCTGTGCATATTCAAGGGCGAGGCTGGCGGTCATCGACCGCAGCACTAGGTCAGACGGCAGTCTTGCGCAACGCCTTCTCGGTCATTGCCGCATCTGCATCGACCGCACCGACAATGGCGACATTGCCATCGGCATCGCGGCGTGCGACCAGCAACACAAACTCTTCCCCTGCACCGGCAAATTCGCTCAAGTCGCGCACGCGTGCGGAACGAAGCCGCGGGCGGGGATCGACCGGGGTGGCCGCAACATGCTGTCCTGCGGCAACCTTGCGCGCACGGCGTTCGGCGGCGACGATGCCTTTCAGGCCGCCGTCATATTTGCCCAGAATGTCCGCAAGCCCGCCCATCGGCACGGCATTGCGGTCGGCAAATTGCAGCGCAGTCGCAAATTCGGTCAGGCGGGTCTTGTCATAGCCTGCACCAAAGACAAGTTTCACGATCGGCGTGAAGGGCGCGCGCTCCTGCACGGTAAGGCCTGCGTCGCTAAGCAGTTCCGCATAATCCTCGGGGAATTTAGCCGCGACAAGCGCGAAATCATGCGCGCGGCCGATCGCTTGATAAAGCGCCTCGCGCGTCCGCAAATCGGCATCGCGCGCGCTATCGGCGCTCTGGCGTGCTGCATCGAGCCAGTCGGCAAGCGAGCTGTTCTCGTCGGGCTGGGCCTCTTCGAAAGCAAAGTCTTCGCCCAGAACAAGCTCATCGAGTTCGGGGGTTTCGTCAAGATGCCCGGCAATCGGGCCGTCTGCCCAAACCGGCACATGTTCCTGACGCGGCGGGGCGGCGGCGAGCGCCTGTTCGACCTCGAGCTGGAGCGGAGCGGCGATTTCCGCCGCGGCCGCTTCTTTCCAGTTGATGACGCCATAAATGAAATCGATAGTGTCGTCGTCCGAGGAATAAGGCAGCAATATACCGCGATACATGATGTTGACGCCGCGCTCGTTGACGAATTCGGCTTCGAACCCGATGGGCGCGCGGTTGGCAATGATCTGCAGATAATGATCGGTAATGCGGGAGAGCAGCGACCGGCTGGGAACCTGGTCGAGATAGGTGACATCCTCGCCAAGCCCGCATTCGGCGCGCAGTGCGTCGCCCAGATATTCTATCGACGGGTTTTCGATGCCCGAGGTGAAGTCGAGCAATACGCTGAAATCGCGAAAATCTTCGACCGACGCGGGATCGAGTTCCTCAATCGACGGATAGTTCTTGTCATGGAGCTGCGCGGTCCAGAAATTATAGGCGCGTACCTGCATACGGCGCTCGTCACCCGACACGACAGGCGGCGGCTCGATGGCGGCATCTTCTTCATCGAAAGCGGCATAGCTTGGGCCGACAGGGTCGTTATCCTGTCCAAATGGCTCAAATCCGCGCAAATTATCCATCTTTTGGTCCTGTCGATGTCAGTCGCGACTTTTTTGTCACGCTCACATTGGCAAAGGATGGTTAAGATGGCGTAAACTTTTGGACCGTTCGCGATGCGCCTATCGCAGCACGCGTCCCAACGCGTTGGCCCAACCTTCCAGGCGGATTTGCCGCGCATCGCTTTGCAGCTTCGGCACGAAGCGGCTAATTCCGCCGCGCATGGCCGCCGAGGCGTCGAGCGACGGGTAGACCCCGGCGCCTACCGCAGCCAGCATTGCTGCGCCCAGCGCAGTGGTTTCGATATATTCCGGTCGCTCGACATCGATGGCGAGTATGTCGGCAAGGTCCTGCGCCATCCAGTCATTGGCCACCATGCCGCCATCGATGCGAAGTTCTGCCCAGTCCGCGCCATCGGCGGCGAAGGCTGTTTTCAGATCGTGCGTCTGGTGCGCCATGGCCTCCAGCGCCGCACGAGCGACATGCGCTTTGGTCGCGGAAAAACTGAGGCCGCTGATCGACCCGCGCGCATTGGGCTGCCAGTGCGGCGCGCCAAGACCCGACAGCGCGGGGACAAGATAGACGCCGCCATTGTCCGGAACGCTTCGCGCCAGCGGCTCGGTTTCGGCCGCGGTGGCGATAAGCCCAAGATCGTCGCGCAGCCATTGCACGAGGCTGCCGGCGACGAACACGGAGCCTTCCAGTGCATAATGCCGTTCCCCGTCCAACTGGTAGAGCACCGTCGAGAGGAGGCGGTTTTTGGATTGCCGCAACGTTGTTCCGGTCTGCGTCAATACGAACGCACCGGTGCCGAATGTCGCCTTGGTCTGACCGATGTCGAAGCAGCCCTGGCCGATTGTCGCTGCCTGCTGGTCCCCCGCCATGCCGGAAATTTTGACCATGCCACCGAACAAGTCGGGCAGGGTTGTCCCCAATTCCCCCGCACAATCGACGATCTCTGGTAATATGCCGCGTGGAACGCCAAAAAGGTCTGTCAGGCCATCGTCCCAGCCGCCACTGCCGATTGCCATCAATGCCGTGCGGCTGGCGTTGGTCGCATCGCTCACATGCAGTCCGCCGGTCAGGCGAAAGACGAGATAGCTTTCGACGGTGCCGACAAGGAGGTTATCTCCGGCCTCGGCAAGCTGCGGCCAGTTGCGCAAGGCCCAGCCGATCTTCGAGCCCGAAAAATAGGGATCGAGCAGCAGCCCGGTCTTCGCCTGCACCACCGGCTCCTCGCCTCGCTCTTTGAGCGCGAGACAATCGTCAGCCGTGCGCCGGTCCTGCCAGACAATGGCAGGTGCAAGCGGTTCGCCCGTGCGCCGGTCCCAGAACACCACCGTTTCGCGCTGGTTGGTGATGCCGATGCCCGCAATCCTGTCCGCGCCGCCAGCCTTGGCCACCATCGCGCGCGCGCATTCGAGCGTCAGGTTCCAGATTTCGTTCGCATCATGCTCGACGAGGCCGGGGGCAGGGTAGTGCTGTGTCAGTGGACGCTGGCAGCTATCGACCGCGTTGCCGTCTGCGGTAAACAGCACTGCACGCGTAGAGGTTGTGCCTTCGTCGATAACGAGGATATATTCGCTCATGCCTGTGCAGCGCGCAGCGCGCGGCCCTCCCTCGAAAAAATGAATATCGCGCGGTTGCCGAACATCATCCGGTTCACCGCGAGCGCAACCATCACCGATGTTACCAGCACAACCACCATCACGTCGATATAATGTAGCCAGTCGAGCCCGATATGCTGGTAGAAAGTCTCACCCGCGTATAGCGTGTCCGGCCTGTACAATATAAAGTTATGCAGCGCATAAATCCCGACCCCATAGACCAGACCGGCAATCGCCGCGCGGGCATCGACATTGCGAAACAGCAGCCCCGCGATGAAGGCCGACAGGATGGGCATGGACGACAGGCCGTTCAGTTCCTGCAACAGGTTGATGATGCTGTTCGCACCTGCATATAGCGGCACCAGTGCGACGGCGAGGATGCTCGCCCCGATCCCGACGGTGCGATTGAGAACAATCGCGCTCGCTTTGTCATTGACGAATTTGCGGTGGAAATCCACCGTATAGAGCGTGATTGTAGCATTCAACACGGCCGAGTAAGTGGTGAGCACCGCCGCCGCGATCATGGCCGCGAACATGCCGCTCGTCCAGCTCGGCAGCACCTCGGCGACGATCATGCCATAGGCGCGGTCGCCGACATCGCCGAACAGCTTGTAGGCAACAACGCCGGGTATGACGACGATAGCGGGGATAATCAGCACACGGACGATAGCGGCCGCGATCACGCCCTTTTGCGCCTCCTCGACTGTCGGCGCAGCGAGCGCCTTTTGCGTGATATTCTGGTTGGTCGACCAATAGAATATCTGGATGAAGATCATGCCGGTGAAGAGGGTGTGGAAAGGGATGGGCGAGTCGAGCGCGCCGATCATCGAAATGCGCTCTGCGGGAACGCCGGTGAACAGGTCGAAATTCACTGCGGCCAGCGCCAGGAGGACCACGACCAGTGCCAGCCCCAATATCCCGACGCCGCTATAGGTGTCGAGTACCGCCACCCCGCGCAGGCCGCCCAATATCGCATAGGCCGGGCCAACAATGGCAAAAATGGTGGCAATGGCCCCCACCGTCATATCAGTCCCGAACAACGACTGCATGAATAGCGATCCGCTGTAGATAACGGCGGGCATGTAGATGAAGACATTTCCGATCAGGAATATCGCCGAAATGACGGTACGGATACTGCCGCCCCTATAGCGCTGTTCCAACAGTTCCGTGACGGTGGTGCATTTGTTGCGATAGTAGATCGGCACGAACACAAAAGCCAGGATTAGCAAACCGACGAATCCCGCCAGTTCCCACCAGGCGAGGAGCAGCATCTGGTTGCCGTTCATGCCCACAAGCTGATCCGTGGACAGGTTGGTTAGCGTGATCGCGCCTGCAACGAAAAACCAGTTGAGGCCGCCGCCGGCGAGAAATATTTCCTTGTCGGTTGCATTGGGATCGCCGCTTCGCTCCGCCGCGCCGCGTACCTTCAGCCAGGTGATCAGGCCGATAAGCGCCATCAGCCCGACAAAGATACGGAACTGGACCGCCGATCCATTGGCTTCGAACATGCAATTGCCTCCCCGAACATGATTTTATGTCGCAAGTTCACGCTTGCGCTTTTCATTTCATTGCGAAACTAGTCGCGGCAGCCGAAAAGACAAACAGCAAATCAGTTATTGTAATAATCGTCAATAAAAATCGGGAGAGTCGTGTGCACCATATCCGCCTTGATGGTCTTGATTGTTCCGTCATCTTCGACTGCACGAAAGGCAAGCCGCCGTCGCTGCTCTATTGGGGTGCGGCGCTGGCTGAGTGGGTGGAGGGCGCCGCGCTTGAAAAACTGGCCATCCGGCAGGGTATGCATGGCGTGGCCGACATTTCGCTGCCGCTATCGCTCGCAATGGAACCCGGCCTTGGGCATCCCATGCTGCATGGATTTGCCGCCCATCGCGAGGGGCGGGACTGGGGTAGCCTGTTCGAGGTCGCCAAGGTCGCTGCAGAGGGGAATGGCGCCCGGATTATCTGCCGCGATGAGCGGACAAAGCTCGGTTTGGAATATGCAATCGACCTCGATCGAGAAACCGATGTGCTTCGCATTGGATCGACACTGACCAACTATGGCGACAGCGCGCTCGACCTGAACGAAATGCCGACGGCGTTCCTTCCGGTCCCAGCGCACATGACCCACATCACCGGGTTCACCGGCCGCTGGACGCATGAGTTCGGGCGGGAGCGCGTCAAGCGCGGATCGGGCACCTACCTCCGCGAGAACCGCAGCGGGCGAACCTCGCACTTCAGCTATCCGGCATTGCTGCTATCTGGGGCTCAAGCCAGCGAGTCATCGGGTGAAGTCTACGGACTGCACTTGGCCTGGAGCGGCAACCACCGGCTGCGCGTCGACACGCTCACCGATGGCCGCGTGCTTGCCAGCATGGGTGCGCTGCTATTCCCCGGCGAAATCCGCCTCGCGCCCGGGGAGAGCTATGCAGCCCCCGAAATTGTTGCAGCCTACAGCACCCACGGGTTCAGCGCACTTAGCCGAAAGTTTCACGCGCATGTGCGCGAAAAGCTGCTCCGTCCCGCCATGCGCGCAAAACCGAGGCCAGTACATTACAACACATGGGAGGCGGTCTATTTCGACCATGATACCGGTAAACTGAAGGAAATCGCGACCCGTGCCGCCGCATTGGGCGTAGAGCGCTTTGTGCTCGACGACGGCTGGTTCGGGGCGCGGCGCAATGATCTGGCGGGACTTGGCGACTGGTATGTTTCCGATGCGGTTTACCCGCAAGGGCTGAAACCGCTGGTCGATCATGTCACCGGTCTGGGCATGGAATTCGGCATCTGGTTCGAACCTGAAATGGTCAACCCCGACAGCGATCTGTATCGCGCGCATCCCGATTGGGCGCTCAAGATCGAGGGCGTCGGGCAGGTGCCGTTCCGTACCCAATATGTGCTCGATATCAGCCGCCCGGATGTAGCCGAATATCTGTTCGAACGGATCGATGCGATCCTGTCCGATCATGACATAAGCTATATAAAATGGGACATGAACCGCGACCTCAGTCATCCGGGCGGCACCGACGGAATGGCAAGAGCAGCGGCGCAGGTGCGCGCGCTCTATGCGCTGCTTGACCGGATCCGTGCCGCACACCCGCATGTGGAGATCGAAAGCTGCTCATCTGGCGGTGCGCGTGCGGACATGGGCGTGCTGGCGCATAGCGACCGCGTCTGGACATCGGACAGCAACGACGCACTCGACCGGCAGCACATCCAGCGCGGCGCAAGTTTCTTTCTGCCACCGGAGATTCTCGGCTGCCATGTCGGTCCGGCGCATTGCCATGTTACCGGGCGGCGGCTGTCCATGGCCATGCGCGCAGCGACAGCGTTCAGCGGGCATATGGGTCTGGAGCTCAATCTGCTGACCGAACGGGAAACCGATCTGGAACAACTGCGCGAAGCGATTGCCCTTCACAAGGCACATCGCATGCTGTTGCATAGTGGCGATCTTTACCGCCTCGATACCGCCCGCGAAAATCTCGCATTCGGCGTCGTGGCTCGTGACAAGGGCGAGGCGCTATTTTCGATCGCTTACATGACCGGCGATGCCCATGTCCTGCCCGGACGTCTGCACTTTGCAGGCCTCGATCCGACGCGCAATTACCGCCTTCGTCTTGTCTGGCCGCAGCATTGGGCGGCGGTGAAAGCGCCGTCATTGATCGAACAGCTCCATCTGGGCGGCAAGGGCGCAGTATTCAGTGGCGACGCTCTGATCAAGGCAGGCCTGCAACTTCCGCACGCGCAGCCGGAGACATGTTTGCTGTTTTATTTGGCGGTGAGTTAATCCTCCCCATCGACTTGCGATGGGGAGGGGGACCGTTTGCGAAGCAAATGGTGGAGGGGCCTTTGCCGTCGAATGCCCCTCCGTCACGCCTTCGGCGCGCCACCTCCCCATCGCAAGTCGATGGGGGGGATAATTGCAAATCAGACGGAAACCCATCTCTTCATCCGCGCCTTCACCGCCTGCAGATCGGCCAGAAACCTCCGCTTCTCCGCCTTCACCGTCGCTTCATCGGGCAGGCGGAGCAGGAAACTGGGATGCACCGTCAAAAACACCGGCACACCTTCCAGACTTTCGAACATCTGCCCGCGATTGGCGGTGACAGGCAGATTTTTTCCGGTCAGGCTGCGAATGGCGGTCGCGCCCAGCGCGACAATGAGCTCGGGCTTGACCAGTTCGATCTCCCGCTTCAGCCACCAACGGCAATGGTTGATCTCGCCGACATTGGGCCGCTCGTGGATACGGCGTTTGCCCATAGGTTTGAACTTGAAATGCTTGACCGCGTTGGTGACATAAGCTTGCGACCGGTCGATTTCGGCCTTGGCCAGCGCGGCATCGAACAATTGTCCCGCTGGCCCGACAAAGGGTTTTCCGGCCAGATCCTCCTGATCGCCGGGTTGCTCGCCGACGAACATCAGCCTCGCATTTTCCGGCCCTTCGCCGAAAACAATCTGTGTCGCGGGGCCGTATAACGGGCATCGGCGGCAGCGCACGGCATCGGCGCGCAGCGACGTAAGCGTATCGGGAGCAGATGGAAAAAGTTCGGTCTCGATCATGGCAATTTCCCGGTTGCGGGCCGACTGGATCAATTCAGGCACCAACGCGGTTTCGGGCATATTGTGCCAATATTTCCTCGGCATTTCCTTGAGCATCGCCTTCACCTTCAGCCGCGCCGGGTTGAAAATCGAACCATAATAGGTCCTCCACTGCTCCTCGACTGCATCTTCGGTGGGTGCATCCTCCTTTCGAGCAGGGGGGCCTTCGTGAAGCCGGTCCCTGTCCCAATGCACCGAGATTTGCGGGGTCAGGATCGACCAGCGCATGCCGGCAAAGCGGCGCACGAAAAAGGCCGAATTATGCCTGACGATATGATGCTCGGGCTCGAACCAGGCGATATAATGCTCGCCATCCTCTTCCTCGACGCGACGAAAGCGGACGAAGGCGCGCATCTTGTGAATGTCACGCCGGACATGCTTTGCCATGCAGTGCAGATGGCGAAGCAACGGATCGGCCGCATCCTCCATCCGCCGCCGTCCGGCTTTCAGGTCGGCGAGCAGCGCATAGAGCAGGGAGAAACGCTGCGGGTCGGAATGGCAAATGACCGACCGCGCCAATGTTGCAAAATCCGGTGGCACGCCGATGGCGGTTGCCCCAGGGGGCGGCACGGACGCGTTGGCAAAGAGGTCGTCGACATGCTCGCCCACTTGCCAGACGATATCCTCTGCCCGCGCGCCCAAACGCAGCAGCCCGCGACAATGGTCGCGCCAGCCGTCGAAATCATCCTCTGCCGCCAGTCGTGCGGTGATCATGCAAACAGCTCCAGCTGCTCCACGCTGGGTGCAACCAGTGGGCGCAGATTGTCGCGGTCCAGCAATCCGCCCGGATGCCAGTCCTCTGCAATCAGGAAGGGGCGCAGCTTCTTCACCGACACCGTCAACCGTCCGATATCGTCGAGCCGCAGCGACCGCCATCTGCGCGTGCGAACAATGGCATCTACCGCCTTGGTGCCAAGGCCTGGCACGCGCAGCAGCATCGCCTTGGGCGCGCGATTTACATCGACCGGAAACTGGCCGCGATGCTTCAAGGCCCAGGCGAGCTTGGGGTCGATATCTAGCGGAAGCATCCCGTCGCCATCCGCCGCATCGACCACCTCCTGAGGCGCAAAGCCATAAAAGCGCATCAGCCAGTCCGACTGGTATAGCCGATGCTCGCGCATCAGGGGCGGGCGCGATAGCGGCAGGACGGCGCTTGCATCGGGGATAGGGCTGAATGCAGAATAATAGACGCGGCGCAATTTGAACCGATCGTAAAGCCCATTTGCGCGCATCACGATTGCGCTGTCGTTCGCGCCGTCGGCCCCCACGATCATTTGTGTGGATTGTCCGGCAGGCGCAAAGGTCGGGGCGCTTTTATACTTTCTGCGCGCATCCTTATTGTCCAGGATCGAGATCTTGAGGCCGCCCATCGCCCCTTCGATCCGTTCCTCCGACTTTTCAGGCGCCAGCCGGTTGAGCCCGTCGCGCGTCGGCAATTCGACATTGATCGACAGACGGTCGGCATGCTTCCCCGCCACTTCCAGCAATTCGGGGTCGGCATCGGGGATGGTTTTCAGGTGAATATAGCCGCGAAAATCATGGTCTTCACGCAAGCTTCGGGCGACTTCGACAATCTGTTCCATCGTGTAGTTCGAGCTTTTGATGATGCCCGACGACAGAAACAGCCCTTCGATATAGTTCCGTTTGTAGAAATTGAGCGTCAGGTCGACGACTTCCTTCGCGGTAAACGACGCGCGGCGGACGTTCGAGCTTTTGCGGTTGATGCAATAATGGCAGTCGAAAATGCAGCTGTTGGTCAGCAAAATTTTCAGTAGCGAAATGCAACGTCCATCGGGCGCATAGGCATGACAGATGCCCATGCCTTCGGTCGAGCCAATCCCGCCTGCTTTGTTACTGGACCGTTTGGCGGTGCCGGACGATGCGCAGGACGCATCATATTTCGCCGCATCGGCGAGAATGGCAAGCTTTTCGGTAATTTGCATTTGCGACATTTGTTCCATATATGTTCAGTACCTGACGCTGTCTATAACGGACGCATATTCTGGGGAATGGGGGACGGAAAATGGTTTCGCACGAGGGCATAAGGCGCATGAAAACATTAGGTTCTTTGTCGCTTTTTCCTGCCTTCGTACGATTAAAAAATGCGCTTCGCGCAACGCATGATATCAATGTGAACTTTCAGGTTTTTCTGCGGTTTACACCAGACTAGCCCATCCCGATATATTCTGTAGCAACAGGAGCGAAACCCATCCCCCGCACCGCCGCCCACCGCTGGATCGAACCCCACCCGCACGGCATTTACGTCAGGCCTGCCGATATGTGGATCGACCCGTCCATCCCCGTCGCGCGGGCGCTGGTGACGCACGGCCATGCCGACCATGCGCGTGGCGGACATGGGTCGGTCTGGGCAACGCCGGAG
This sequence comes from Sphingomonadaceae bacterium, assembly GCA_016742125.1. Classification (GTDB taxonomy): domain Bacteria; phylum Pseudomonadota; class Alphaproteobacteria; order Sphingomonadales; family Sphingomonadaceae; genus Sphingorhabdus_B. The sequence goes on from JACVCM010000012.1 coordinate 27,436, forward strand.
ACGCTCGCCATCATGGCGCTGCGTTACGGCACTGATATGGGAACGCCGGTTGCCTATGGTGACGGAATGGACGAACGCGGCGTGCGGATCAGCTTCCACCCTGCGGGACATGTGCTTGGCTCGGCGCAGATATTGCTTGAACATGCGGGCGAGCGCGTCGTGGTGACTGGCGACTACAAGCGCCGCGCCGACCCGACCTGCGCGCCGTTCGAGCCGGTGCCGTGCGATATATTCATCACCGAAGCGACCTTTGGCCTACCGGTATTTACCCACCCGCCCATTGAGGAGGAAATGGCAAAGCTGCTGGATGGGCGCGGGGCCAACCCGGACGGCTGCGTGTTGGTCGGTGCCTATGCGCTGGGCAAGGCGCAGCGCGTGATTGCCGAGCTTCGCCGGGCCGGTTACGACGAGCCGATTTTTCTCCACGGCGCGATGCAACGGATGTGCGAATTATATGCCGGGCATGGCATTGACTTGGGGGAATTGATCGTTGCCACCGGTCTGCCCAAGGCGGCGATGCGCGGCGGCATTGTCGTCGCCCCGCCGAGTGCGCTCAATGACCGCTGGACGCGCCGACTGCCCGATCCGGTGACCGCGATGGCGTCCGGCTGGATGCGTGTTCGCCAGCGTGCGCGACAGAAAAATGTCGAACTGCCGCTGGTGATTTCGGACCATGCCGACTGGACTGAGTTGACTTCGACCCTGTCGGAGCTTCGCCCCACAGAAACATGGATTACCCATGGACGAACCGACGCATTGCAACGCTGGTGCGAACTGCACCAGATGAAGGCACGCGCGCTCGACCTCGTGGGCCGAGAGGACGAGGACGAGGGCTGATGGAGCGCTTTGCAGAGCTGCTCGACAATCTGGTTTATACCCGCTCACGCGACCGCAAGATTGCGTTGATCGCCGGTTATCTGCGCGAAACACCCGACCCCGACCGCGGTTGGGCGCTGGCTGCGCTGGCGGGGACGCTCAGCATTGCCACGGTCAAGAACAACGCCATCCGCAACATGGCCGACGAACGTTTCGATCCGGCGCTGTTCCGGATGAGCCGGGATTATGTCGGCGACACCGCGGAGACGGTAGCACTGATGTGGGATCAGCTGCCGCATGTCGACAGCGGCGGTTCTCCGAAGCTGGGCGAGGTTATCGAGCTTCTGAACAATGCCAGCCGCGCGCGTGCGCCCTCGCTGCTGGCGGAATTGATGGACCGGCTCGACGCCAAAGGCCGCTTCGCGCTTTTGAAGCTTGCCTCGGGCGGCCTTCGCGTGGGCATATCGGCGCGGCTGGCGAAGACTGCCTTTGCGCAAGCCTTTGACAAGCAGGTCGACGATGTCGAAGAGGTCTGGCATGCGCTCCGTCCACCTTATGCCGAGCTTTTCGCCTGGGGCGAAGGCAGGTCGGAACGCCCCGACCCGGCCGAGAGCGCCTTCTTCCGACCCTTCATGCTGGCCCATCCCCTCGACGATGGGAGTGTAGACCTCGCAGATTTCGCCGCCGAGTGGAAATGGGACGGCATCCGCATCCAGATCGCCGCGACTGATCGCGAAGTCCGTCTGTTCAGTCGCGGTGGCGATGAGGTGACGGGAGCCTTTCCTGAAATTGCGGAAGCCTTTAGCGGCATTGGTGTGCTCGACGGCGAATTGCTGGTCCGCGGCGAGGTGCAGGGCGGTGAGGCGGCCAGCTTCAACGCGCTGCAACAGCGATTGGGACGCAAAACCGTGACAGCAGCGATGCAGGCCGAATATCCGGTGTTTGTGCGGCTTTACGATATCCTTTTCGACCATGCCGAAGATCTGCGCGGCCTCCCCTGGAGTGCACGGCGCGACCGGCTCGAGCATTTCGCGGCAAGGCTTGATCCTGCGCGCTTCGACCTTTCGACGATCATCGACGCGCGCGATTTCGAACATCTCGGTGAAATCCGCGCAGGTTCGCGGGAAGCAGCCATTGAGGGGGTAATGCTCAAGCGCAAGGATTCTCCTTATGTTGCTGGTCGGCGTGTGGGCCTTTGGTACAAATGGAAGCGGGAGCCGTTGGTCGCGGACTGCGTGATGATGTATGCGCAGCGTGGCAGCGGCAAACGCTCCTCTTATTATTCGGACTACACCTTTGGTTGCTGGGCCGATGACGGCACGCTTTTGCCGGTGGGCAAAGCCTATTCGGGCTTCAGCGACGAGGAGCTGAAATGGCTCGACCGCTTCGTGCGCAACAACACCGTTGCCCGCTTCGGGCCGGTCCGTGAGGTCGAAAAATCGCTGGTGCTGGAGGTCGCTTTCGACGCGGTGCATGAAAGCAAGCGCCACAAGTCAGGCATCGCGATGCGCTTCCCCCGGATATCGAGGCTAAGACGCGACAAGCCTGCAGAGGAAGCCGACATGGTAGAGACTTTGCGGGGGATGATCGGCTAAAAATCGCTTGCAATGTAGGATTTGCCCTGTCAGCTTTTTTGCCGACATTATCGACCGCCCAGAGGCTGTATGGGTACGCAACCAGTCAATGCGATTTGATAACTGACGTCCGCAACCCGATTTAGGTGTAACGTTAGTGTAACCTTCCGGCTTTCTCTTGTTGGATCCAGACCTTCAAGACCAATGTGAAATTTCCTGGATTACCGGTCGTTTTGTGACCCGGGATAACTACAGGAAAGCCTTCACATCGGCCATGAAACGATCGAACTGGTCATGGTGGAGCCAATGACCGGCATTTTCATATTCGATGACCTTGGCCGTCGGAAAATGTTCGATCCGCCCGTCCTTCTCTGGGTTGGAGGCCCAGCTATTCTCGCCATACAATAACAGCATGGGGCAGGCGATGGCATGCCAGATTGCCTCCAGATCCTCGCGCGGCATGTCGAAAATCGCCCAGATGTTGAGGTAATTGTCGAACTTCCAGCTCCACGTTCCGTCCTCGTTGCGGCTGATGCCATGGATGGTCAAATGGCGCGCCTGCTCGTCGGTGAGATAGCTGTTCTCCGCCTTCATCCGTTCGTAGGCAGCCTCTATATTCGGATAGCGTTTCGGGGTGCGGCCGGCCGCGTTGCGCTTGTCCTCGATCCACTGGCGAAATCGCTTCCGGATACCTAGCGCATCCCGTTCGGCCTGCATTTTTGGTGACAGGCCCAGCCCTTCGATATTGACCAGCTTGCGGACATTCTCTGGGTAAAGCCCGGCATAGCGTGTCGCGATGTTTCCACCCATCGAATGGGCGATGATGCTGACCGGAGCGAGATTCAGCTGATGCACCAATTGCGCGATGTCATATACAAAGGCCGACATTTCATAATTGCCATCGGGCGACCAGCTGCTGTCACCATGCCCGCGCAGATCGGGCGCAATAACATGCCAGTCGTGCCGCAACTCCTCCGCCACCCAGTCCCAGCTGCGCGCATGGTCGCGCCCGCCATGAACGAGGAGTAGCGGGGGCGCATCTGGATTGCCCCAATCGACATAGTTGAGCCGAAGGCGCTGCGAAATGAAGCTGTTGGTGATAGGGCCGGAAAGAGTCATTCGGCGGCCAGTAATTCCTCCGCCCCCCCGAGGTCAACCGATACAAGGCGGCTCACGCCCTGCTCGACCATCGTCACGCCGAACAAGCGGTGCATGCGGCTCATCGTGACCGCATTGTGCGTGACGATCAGGTAGCGCGTGTCGGTCTCCCGGGTCATCGCATCGAGCAGGTCGCAGAACCGCTCGATATTGGCATCGTCCAGCGGCGCGTCGACCTCGTCGAGCACGCATATTGGGGCGGGATTGGTGAGGAACAGGCCGAAGATCAGGGCAACCGCAGTCAGCGCCTGTTCACCGCCCGACAGCAAGGTCAGCGACTGCAGTTTCTTTCCCGGAGGCTGTGCGAAGATTTCGAGGCCGGCCTCCAGCGGATCGTCGCTGTCGATGAGCGCAAGATGCGCCTGGCCACCATTGAACAAAGTCGAGAAGAGACGGCGGAAATGCCCGTCAACCGCTTCGAAGGCGGTCAACAGGCGTGCGCGGCCTTCGCGGTTGAGGCTGCCGATCGACCCCCGCAGGCGGTTGATGGCCTGGGTCAATTCTTCGCTTTCGGCCATGCCTGCCGATTGTTGCTCTTCGAGTTCCGCCAATTCATCGGCGGCGATCAGGTTGACCGGACCGATCCGTTCGCGCTCATTCTGCAGCCGGTCGAGCCGCGCGGATTCGGCTGCTGCATCATCCAGCGCACCTTCATCGAATTCGAGCTTTTCGGGTAGCACAGAGGGTGGACATTCGAAACGCTCGCCCGAAATGCGACCCATTTCGACCCGGCGCTGATCCTGATTTTCCGCGCGCGCTTCGGCTCCTGCGCGCGCTTCGCGGGCAGAGGAAAGCGCCTCGGCTGCAGTCGCCATTTCCGCCTCGAGCGATTTCAGTGCCGCCTCGCTGCCGGTTTCGGCAACCTGCAATTGCGCGAGCTTCTCCGCCAACTCGTCCTTGTCATTTTGCAGCGCCGAAATTTCGGTTGCCAGTATGTCAGGCCGCCCCGCCATCGCCTCTTGCTCGGTCGCGATTTCGGCGGAACGTTTCTTCATGTCGGAAATACGCCGTTCGGCTTCTCCGGCGCGATCCTGCCAGCTCCGGATTTCTGCCATCGCTACAGCCCGCCGTTCGCGTGTCTGCGCGATGCGCTGGTCCAGCGATGACAGGTCGGCCTGGCTTCTCGCCAGCATCTGTCGGATTGCTTCCCCCTCGATGGTCAGCTTCTGCACCAGTTGGGCATGATGCGAACCGTCAGGCAGGCTATCGCGTGCGGCCTGGGCGAGTTCCAGATCGCCCTTTGCAGCGTCCAGTTCCAGTCTGGCGGATGCCGTACGTTCTTCAAGCGCCGCGCGGGCGCTGAGCAGGCGTCCCAGCGCATCTTCAGCTTGATCGGCTGCCCGCAGCGCTTGCCGCAAGTCGTTTTCGCGGCCTTGCTGTGCTGCCGCCTCGGCGCGATGTTCCTCCTGCGCCGACGAAATCTGGACTGCAATCTGCTCGATTGCCTCCGCCTGCTCCAACAGCGCGGCCTCGGCTGGTGGTATCAGTTTGGCTAGTTCGCTGAGACGATTGGCGCGGATCAGTCGCTCGGCTGTGGTTGCGCCATCGTCGTCCGCCGCAAAACCGTCCCAGCGCCGCAACTTGCCGTCGCGAGTAACCAACCGTTGGCCCGGAGCCAGCGCTTCGCCTCGATCACTATCGACAACGCGGATCAAGGAGAGGCGGGCGTGGAGTTCGGCCGGAGCGTCGACATGGTCAATAAGCCGCGTGCCCTCGATTGCCGGAATTGCAGCCGCACTGCCCGCCCAACGCCGCCCTTGGCTACCGCCGATTGCTGCATTGGCATCGTCGCCGAGCGCGGCGGCCAGTGCGCGCTCATAGCCGGGTACGACCTTAATCCGGTCGATCGCCTGATCGCCTCCGCCGCTGGCAAGCGCACGTTCGAGCGCGCCTTGCTCGGACTGCAGCGCGGCCAGTTCGGCCTTCGCGCTGGCGAATTCGCTTTGCGCTTTCTCGCGTGCGTCGATCAGCGCAGCACGTCGCGCATCAGCAGCCTGTATCGATCCGGTCCCGGCTGCGATCCTGTCCTGCAAATCCGCCACCGCACGCAGCGCCGATGTCTTGGCATCTTGCAGTTCGTCTTCATCACCAAGCGAGGTACGTTCCTGGTCGAGTCTCGCCATATCCCGTACGGCGCGCTCGACCCGGGCTTGTGCGTTTGACAGTGCCGCGTCCGCAACACGCAGTTCGGCATCAGCACGCGCTTGCTCTGCCGCCGCTTTGGCAAGCGCGACCTCGCTTTCGCGAACCTGCCGTTCGGCATTTTCGGCGCGGCGGGTGATCGCGGGGCGTTCATCCTCGAACGCCTTCAACTGTTCGGCCAGTGCGACACTTTCGGTTTGCAAACGCTGCAGCGCGTCGGCGGCATCGTGGGTCAGCCGGTCCTCGCGCGCCCCATCATCGGCCATCCGCGCCGCCTGCGCGGCGAGATCGGTCTGCCGCTGGATGATGCGGTCGCGTTCGCTGGTCAACTGGATCAGCTTGTTCGAAAGCTCGCTTGCCGCGTCCCTTGCGGCCATCGCGACCGAGCGCGCCTCGGCCAGTTCGCGCACGGCGGTTTGCTGCCTGTCGGTCAACTCGCGCTGCACAACGGTCGCTTTATCGACCGCCTCTGAAGCCGCATTGGCCTCGGTACGCGCCGCATCTGCTGCTGCCTTTGCTTCCTGCCACCGCACATAAATCAGCCGCGCTTCGCCCTGCAAAATGTCCTTGCTGAGTTTACGATAGCGTTCGGCCTGTTTCGCCTGCCGCCGCAGAGATCCAGCGCGGCCATCCATGTCGGCCAATATGGTTGCCAATCGCGCCAGGTTGGTTTCAGCGGCGCGCAATTTCTGCTCGGCATCCTTGCGACGCACGTGCAACCCGGAAATCCCCGCGGCTTCCTCGAGCATTTGCCGACGCTCGTTGGGCTTGGCCGAGATAATCGCACCGATACGCCCCTGACTCACCAGCGCGGGAGAGTGCGCGCCCGTCGCGGCATCGGCAAAAATCAGGGCGACGTCCTTCGCCCGGACATCTCGGCCATTGGACCGATAAGCCGACCCGGCCCCACGCTCGATCCGGCGTGTGACTTCCAGTTCACTGTCCTCGTCATTGGCAGCTTCGGCAATCTCGCGTTCGGCAGAAATAGTCACTTCTGCAAAATCGCGGGCAGGGCGGGATGCGGTTCCCGCGAATATGACATCCTCCATCCCCGTGCCGCGCATCGATTTGGGGCTGCTCTCGCCCATCACCCAGCGGATCGCTTCGAGAAGGTTGGACTTTCCGCAGCCATTTGGCCCGACAATGCCTGTCAGTCCTGTCTCAATCTTCAGTTCGGCCGGCTCGACAAAGCTTTTGAAGCCGACCAGTTTCAGCTTCTTTATGCGCATGGGGATGGCCCGCTTGCGCCGTCAGCGATGTCGAGGTCCCCCCAAGCCATGTTTACCGGGCGCCAGCCTCGACCAGCTTGGTCTTCACCTGATTCCAAGATGAAGCATCTAGTTTTGCCCCGTTCAGAAGGAAACTTGGCGTGCCGGTAACATTGTCTTCTTTCTGCGCTTTCTCGGTTCCTGCGATCAGGGCATCGATCGCAGCCTTGTCGGTCAGGCAGGCCCGGGCCTGATCCTCGCTGATCCCGCGCGATTTGACGAAATCGATGAGGCCCATGCGGGTCGCCAGCAGCACGGCCATTTCCTGTGGCGACATCTTCTGCATTGCTTGCTGGTCCGCTTCGGTCACGGTGCTGATCTTGCTCAGCCAGCTTTCCTGCTCGGCGTACATCTGGTCGGTCAGCGGGAAAAATGTCTCGGGACCGCTGCACTGCGCGAGCAGGAAGCCAGGAACATCCTGTATGCCGTGGACCAGAAATGGCCGGAATTCCATCGAGACGACACCAGTATTTACCAGCTCGTGCAATCCCTCGGTCGACTGCACAGAGAATTGCGCGCAGCCGGGACAGGTGATCGCACCGAATTCAACCAGTTGCAACTTGGCATCGGGATTGCCCATCTTGTAACCGCCGGCATCGGTCTTGCTGACCACCTCGGTCCAGGATTTTCCGGCAGGTGCCGCCACCTTGGCGATGGGTTCTCCCTTAGGCGCAGCGACACTGTCGCCGCTGCCGCAAGCGGCAAGGGCAAGCGCGGCCGTTGCTGCTATAAAGATCGATTTGATACGCATCTGCTATCCTTTTTGGCTTGATATCGGTTAGTTCAATTTGGCCTTTAGATCGGCAAAGCTGTGGACGTGATCCTGCAGCACGCCATCTATCATGAATGACGGTGTTCCCGTGACCCCCGCTGCACTGCCCGCGTCTGTCATATCGATCACGGCCTTCAAAGCTGCCTTATCTGCGATGCACGCCTTGCCCTGCGTTGGTGTGATGCCGCGCTGTTGCATGATGGTGTCGAGACCGATTTCGGTATAGACGCCCGTCATGAAGCCGGCATAATCTTCGGCCTTCAGCATTGCCTGTGTTGCCGCGCTGATATTCTTCGTCCTGCCCAGCCAGACCGATTGCGTGGCAAACAGATGTTTTTGATTGCCAAAGAATAGACCCTTGCCGCCGCAGCGTGCCAGCATGGCTGCGGTCAGGTCGATAGGGTTGAGCAGCAGGTTGCGGATTTCAAGGCTTGCCTTGCCGGTCGCGACATATTGCGCCTTGAAGGCGGGGGCGTCGTTCAATTCGAAATTGGCACAATGACCACATGTGTAGCTCAGATATTCGACGACCCGGGTCTTTGCAGCGGGGTTGCCGACCACATGTGCGCCTTTATCGGTCACGCTAAAGGTGGACAGCCAGTTGCTCTTTGCAGGCGCTGCAGCCGAGCTGGCCGATAGCGTTGCCGCACCGACAAGTGCCAATGCGACATATTTTCTGAAATGCGACATTCTCGTGATATTTTCCGTCATATTGTACTTCAGCATCTGGAATCACTCGCCGTCTTTGGCAAGGCTTTTTGCGAGACTTTCAAGCACGGCAAAAAGCTCCGGATCGCCGATTTCGCGCAAGGAGTCTCCCAGTTCCATCGGTACGGGTTTCAGCACGGGCGGGGCATGCGGTTGCCGGGCTTGCGGTTTAACAACTGCGCCCTGACGGACCTTCACCCGCGCCACCGCGCCATAGCCGAAGAAGCGGTTCACCCGCTCGACGATTTCGGGCAGCACATGCTGGATCATTGTCGCATGTCCGCCCTCGCCGGTAAGTTCCAGGGTTCCGGCGGACTTCTTGGCCACCGGAAAGCGGATCGATTCGGGCGCGGAAACGGCGGCATAACGTGCACCGACAATCTCGTCCCAGCGGCTCACGACCGAGCTTTGTACAAAACCGAAGCGGCGAAAGGCCGCGCGACCGATTTCCGGCATCAGGTCGGACACGGCCCGCGCCTCCCCGCCGCGCGGACGTTGGAAAGGCTTGGGCGCGATTTTTTTGTCGGCCTCTGCCTTGGCAGGTGTCTTGCCTTTATCCATGCGCTCATACATGCCATCATCCATGCCCCACGTCCAACCTGCCGACCAGAAAACTGGGGATATCGCGGCCTTGCTACTCGCGCATTACGATGTCCATGCGCGCGACTTGCCGTGGCGGAATAGGCCGGGGGAGGGGTTGCCAGCCCCCTATCATGTCTGGCTGTCCGAAATCATGCTCCAGCAAACGACGGTTGCCGCTGTCGGCCCCTATTCCCGGAAATTTACCGAACGCTGGCCCGACTTTTCTGCACTGGCGGCGGCAGATGAGGCCGATGTCATGGCCGCGTGGGCCGGACTTGGCTATTATGCCCGCGCCCGCAACCTCATCAAATGTGCACGTGCAGTGGCGGTTGGGCATGGCGGGCAACTGCCGGCGACCGAGGCCGGATTGCTTACTCTCCCGGGTATAGGTCCATACACGGCTGCCGCTATTGCAGCGATAGCCTTCGACCAGCGCGCTGTCGTGGTCGATGCCAATGTCGAACGTGTGGTGTCCCGGTTGTTCGCGATTTCGATCCCGCTGCCGGCCGCCAAACCGATTATTCGGGAAGCCGCCGATGCCATTACGCCTGGTATTCGGGCGGGTGATTTCGCGCAAGCCATGATGGATTTGGGGGCGGGGATTTGTTCGGTGAAGGCGCCATCCTGCATGCTCTGTCCGCTACAGAGCCATTGCGATGCATTTGGTCTGGGCAATCCCGAAGCCTATCCGGTCAAAGCCGCCAAGAAGGCAAAGCCTACAAGGCGTGGTACCGCATATTGGGTGGAACGTGAGGGCGAAGTCTATCTCGTCACGCGTCAGGACAAGGGGATGCTAGGCGGTATGCGGTCGCTTCCGGACGATGGCTGGAACTCCCGCACCAATGGCGACGGTAAAGCCCCCTTCACCGCGTCGTGGCAGCATCTGGACAATATCGTTCAGCACGAATTCACCCATTTTACGCTTTCGCTCCGGATTGCCGTTACGGCATTGGGAAGCGATGCAAATCCCCCCGGGGGCGGCATGTGGTGGCCGGTGAAATCGCTCGACAAGGCGGGTCTGCCGACCTTATTTACGAAAGTTGCAAAAGCGGTTCTGGCTTCAGGAGAGAGATGATGGAAATGCAGGCACTGGACAGCGCGATGCTCGCGCGGCGGGGATTTTTGACGTGGAGCGGCAGACTAGCGGCCGCCGGTGCGGCCACTGCCTTCATCCCAGCCCAAGCCTGGGCGCGGTCTGCTGCCGAGAAATTTCCGACGGTCAAGGCACAATTCGACAGCTATGTTTCTTCAGGCAAACTACCGGGCCTGTTGGCGACGATCGGTAATGGCACGGCATCACCGGACGTCATTGCCGTTGGCACTATTGCGCAGGGGAACAAGACGCCTGTCGATATCGACTCGCTGTGGCGCGTTTATTCGATGACCAAGCCGATTACCGGTATCGCAGCGATGATATTGGTGGGTGAGGGCAAGCTGAAGCTCGATCAGCCTATTGCCGATTTTATCCCTGAATTCGCCAAAATGACTGTACTCACCGATCCGGACAACAGCCTGAATGCAGTTCCGGCAAAGAACCAGATCACCGTTCGCCACCTTCTGACTCACACGGCGGGGCTGGGCTATGGCATCATCACCAAGGGGCCCCTACTGCAACTATATAATGAGCAGGGCATCAATCCGGCGGTGTTCAGCCGTTTCCCGATACCGGGCCAGCCGGTCCCTGCGCCCACACCCGACCTCAAGACTTTCGCCGAACGCGTCGCCAGACTGCCGTTGATCGCGGAGCCGGGCACCAAATGGAGCTATTCGATTGCGCTCGATTTGCTGGGGCGGGTAATCGAGGTTGCCAGTGGTATGGATTTCGAGGCATTTCTGAGAACAAGGCTGTTCGAGCCGCTGAAAATGACGAGCAGCTACTTTCAGGTGCCTGCGGCCGAAACCAAGCGTTTCGTTACCAATTATGCGCCGATGAACGGGATATTGTTTCCCGTCGATCCGGCTCCTACCAGCATCTATCTCGACAAACCTGCCTTTGCCTTTGGCGGTGCCGGACTGGTGTGTTCGGCGCGTGATTATGACCGCTTCCTCCACATGCTCCAGAATGGCGGTGAGCTGGACGGGACGCGCATAATGACTCCCGCGACGGTGGCGCTGGCAACCTCCAATCTACTTCCCGCTGGCGTGAAGACCGAAGGCACCTTCATCGCAGGCGCGGGCAATGGTGCAGGCGGACGCGTCGGTCTTGGCGCGTTCGAAGGCACCTTCGGTTGGGGTGGAGCGGCGGGAACGGTCGCCTTTGTCGATATCAAGCGCAAGCTTCGCGCGGTCTGCATGGCGCAATATGTGCCGAGCAACGTCTATCCCTTCCATGAGGACTTTGCCAAATGGGTGATGAAGGACCTGGGAATTTCGGCCTGAAACGATGATGGCGCCGGGCTTCACAGGGTCGCCGCTGGATCGGGCCGACCGCGTTCGTAACGATGTCGAGGCTTATGGCGCGTTGATTGCAGACTGGCGTGCGCGGATATTGGCGCTGGACGGCCTCGATCCCCGGATGAGCGCTGAGGGCGGCCTGCACTGGCATTCGATCGCGGAGCTGGAGGGTTCCGAAGAGCTCATCCTGCTTGGCTTGTCCGATGGCAAACCGCACTTTGTCGCCTTGGTGGAGGCAGAGGGCGAAATGTTCCGCTCTCCCGTCCTTTGGCGCGCATTGTCGATGCTCCCCGCCGAGGACGCTGCGATCTATGGCACTGCACGGAGTCTGATCGACTGGCATAACGCCCATCGCTTTTGCGGCAAATGCGGATCGACGACCGATATGTTCCGCGCAGGCTGGGGCCGGAAATGCCGTAATTGCGGCAAGGAGCATTTTCCGCGAACCGATCCCGTCGTCATCATGCTCGCCGAATATGAGGACAAGGCGCTGGTCGGTCGGCAGTCGCGCTTTCCGCCGGGCAATTATTCGGCGCTGGCGGGTTTCCTCGAGCCCGGCGAGAGCATTGAGGAAGCAGTACGTCGCGAGATCTACGAAGAGGCAGGGGTGGCCTGCGGCGCAGTGCGCTATGTTATCAGCCAACCCTGGCCTTTTGGTGGTTCGCAACTGATGATTGCCTGTGTTGCCGAAGCTTTTGGCGATGATATTACGCTCGACACCACCGAAATCGAAGACGCAATGTGGGTTACAAAAGATGAGGCACGCGATGCACTGGCGGGCGCGGACAATCGTCGCTTCAATGCTCCGCCGCCCTTTGCTATCGCACACAGTCTGCTCCAACATTGGGTGACCGACTGATGGTCGAAACTATACCGCTCCGTATCGACATAGTGTCGGATGTCGTCTGCCCATGGTGCATCATTGGCTACAAACAGGTGGAAAAGGCTCTGACAATGCTGGACCAGCCGGTTGAGGCTTCAATTTGGTGGCATCCGTTCGAGCTCAATCCCGGTATGTCGTCTGAGGGCCAGGACGTTACTGAACATCTTGCCCAAAAATATGGGGCTACGCCGGAGCAGAGCAAGGCCAACCGCCAGAGGATCGGCGAGCTTGGCGCCGGGCTGGGCTTTGAATTCGGGCGCCATGACAACCGCCGCATCTACAATACTTTCAAGGCGCACAAGATGTTGCGCCGCGTAGCAGAGGAGAAGGGCTGGCGCGAACAGACGGCCTTGAAGCTTGCCCTGTTCGCTGCCTACTTTCAGAACAACCGTGACGTGAGCAATGACGAAGTGCTCCTCGACGTTGCCGAATCCACCGGACTCGAGCAAGAGGCTGTTGTCGGCTGGCTGGCCGATGAAACTCTGTCCGAAGAGGTGCGCAGCGAACTCGCCCATTGGCGCGAGAACAACATTACGGGCGTGCCCGCAATCATCATCGACCAGCGTTTCATGATACCGGGGGCCCAGGATGCGCAGACTTTTGCGGACTGGATCGGCAAGATATTGGTCAAGCGCGCCGAAGCTGTTGCCGAGGCGCACGCCGCCACTTAAACCAGTCCGCGTTTGGCGACGAACCAGATCGATACTGTCCAGTAAATCCCCATCACCGCAACGATGACAGCCAGCGGTTCGAAGGCAATTTGCAGGCCACACAAAGCCGCTGCGCCCCAGACAAATAGCAGTATCTCCGTTATGACGAAAGCGGTGGCGCAACTTTCGCGCGTAACGCCGCGATAGAGTTCATCGTAACTTCGCCACAAATACATCGAGATAGCCGATTGGCCGACCATGGCGAGCACTACACCCCAGAAAACGAGTATCTTTTGCCCTGCGTCAAATTGTCCGGTGAGTGCCAGCCCGAGAAGGGCGGCGGCATAAAGGAAGAGGCAAATGGAAGACCAGCGGAGCATCGGCTTCACCCCGGTAAACTCCGCCTCGCTCGCCCCTTCGTTACGATGATTGGTCATGAACAACCGGCGACTAAACGACATTGCAATCACGATAAGGCCGATGAGCGTAAAAATGACCGCAAACGTGAAGGCGAGAATTTCCGGACCTGACAACCGGTCAAATAGGACATCCATATCGATCAAATAGTCGAGGCCGATCATGAACAGGAAGCCAAACACAGCGCCGCCCAGCATTTGCAATATGACTTTCCGGACATCGCGCTGTGGAGTGTCCTCGAAAAGCTCCTTTTCACTGGCTATCACCGCATTTCCCCTTCAGTCGGCGTCCAATGGTCGATAAAAATCGCGTCCACTGGAACGCCGAACAGTTTCGACATTCTCATGGCGAGCGGAAGACTGGGGTCATATTTGTCGGTTTCAACGGCATTTATGGTCTGGCGTGATACTCCCAACCGAAGGGCGAGTTCCCCCTGACTGAGATGATGCGCCAACCGAAGTTCTTTAAGCCTGTTTTCCAACCAGATACCTAACCTGAAGCCTGTTACTCGTGCATGTAAAGAGCTCTTTACAAGCTGAAGCGATTGCTGTCAAGAGTGTTTTACAACAGGAGCGATATCAGACCAACCCCATTTTCATCAGGTCGCCCAGCATCCTGGTCGGCATGTCATCACGGCCATCGGCGTCGATCATGTCCATGTCGGGCGGGGCATCTCCGGCTTCGAGATAGCGCCAGCCCTGGTGCGCGCGCTTCGGTGTCGAGCGGACGGCGATCAGACGTGGCTGAAGCCGGATCCAATAGCGTCCCGCACCGTTTTCCATGAAGCCCAGTATCGGACTGCGACCGATGATCGTGTGGGCGTGGATCCAGTATAAAGATCCGCCCTCCATCTCGGCAACCCGCTTCGGCAGATAGCGTGTGGTCAGCCGCACCTCTCCGGCTTCGGCATAGGCTACGAGCCGTTCGCGCAAATGTTTGGGGCTGTCTGCGCCAAAGGCGATTTTTGTCATGTTGAGGGGCATGGAAACTATTTGGGAGATCGGAATCTATCCCGCAAGGCCGCTGAAAACTGCCAGTCCCAGAAATATAAGGAAGCCCATCGAATCGGTAATCATCGTCACGAAAATCGAACTGGAAACTGCGGGGTCCTGGTCCAATCGGTCGAGCAAAACCGGGATCGCCACGCCGGACAGTCCGGCTAGCGTGATGTTGCACAATATGGCTGCGCCTATCACTGCCGCGAGCGTCCAGTTGCCGAAAATTGCGCCTGCCCCCAAGCCTGCAATTACCGCGATCGTCCCCCCGATGAGCAGGGCGACGCGGATTTCGCGCCAGATCGAACGCACTGTATTCGACTGCGTCAACTGGTTCGTGGCCAGCGCCCTGACGGTTACGGCAAGCGTCTGCGTTCCGGCATTGCCCCCGATCGACGCCACGATTGGCATTAGCACAGCGAGCGCCACCATCGTTTCGATCGCCGCCCCGAATTGTGCGATGATGAAACTCGCCACCATCGCCGTTCCAAGATTGGCAATCAGCCAGCGGACGCGGGACCTGTAGCTGTCGGCAATGGGCTCGTTGATATCGCCTTCGCCGGCACCCGACAGTTGCAGGAAATCCTCATCCGCCTCTTCCTGAATGATGTGCACGATATCGTCAGCGGTGATGACGCCAACCAGCCGTCCTGCATCATCGACAACGGCAGCGGAGATGAGAGCATATTTCTGGAAGCGCAGGGCGACCTCTTCCTGATCCATATCGACCGGAATCAGCGTCTGTTCGCGTTTCATGATTTCGCTGACGGGTACTTTGCGCTGGCTGCGCATGATCCAGCTCAGCTTGCAGGTGCCAACGGGCTTGTGCTGCGGATCGACCACGAACACTTCCCAGAATTCGGTCGTGAGATCGTGATTGTCCCGCAGATAATCGATCAACTGGCCCACCGTCATATGTTCCGGCACAGCAACCAGTTCGCGCTGCATGATGCGACCGGCTGACTCTTCCGGATAGGAGAGTGCGTCCTCGATGACCGCGCGGTCCTCGGGATCGAGCTCGGCGAGGACGGGTTGCTGGGCGTCTTCCGCCAGATCCTGGAGGAGCGCGACCGCGTAGTAGGTATCGAGTTGTCCCGCAAGGTCTGCGACCTGTGCTGCAGGAAGCGCGTCGATTATGTCCTCGCGAACCCAGTCGTTGATTTCAGCGAGTACTTCTGCGCTCATATACTCGCCCATGGCGACGGCGAGCGGGCCGCGCCGGTCGGACGGCGTCTGTTCGAGCAGGTCGGCAATGTCGGCTTCGTGGAGCGGTTCGACGAGGCGCTGGACCTCGGCAACGTCGCCGTCTTCGACAGCGTCCAGCACCCGTGCGACAAAGTCGCGGGTCAGGATATTGTCTTCATCGAGCGTTTCGACGATTTCACTGTCGATAGCGACGGGATCGGCATTTTCGCTGGTCATGTGCGGCCTCCCGTCGGGCAGATATGGTCTGGACGCGCTTCTCCTATAGCGGGCGCCTTAAAAAGCAATGATTTTGGCTTGGCCCGAGCAGTTGCTTGTCCTAGGGCGTGGGGCAATCCGCGTTCATATAAAGGAAAATACAATGTCCGACGAAACCCTCACCCTGAGCCTCGATAGCGGCGATGTCGTCATCAAGCTGCGCCCCGATCTCGCGCCCAACCATGTTGCGCGCATCAAGGAACTGGCGGGCGAGGGGTTCTACGATGGCGTGAAATTCCACCGCGTCATTCCCGGCTTCATGGCGCAGGGCGGATGCCCCAACGGCACCGGAATGGGCGGTTCGTCCAAGCCCAACCTGGCACAGGAATTCAATGCTGAGCCGCATGTGCGCGGCGTGTGCTCGATGGCGCGGACCAATGACCCGAACACGGCCAACAGCCAGTTCTTTATCTGTTTCGACGATGCGACATTCCTCGACCGGCAATATACGGTCTGGGGACAGGTTATCAGCGGCATGGAGCATGTCGATGCCCTGCCCAAGGGCGAACCCCCTGCAAATCCGGGCGTGATCAACAAGGCGACTGTTGGCTGAAACCCGCAGAAACCTCAGCAAATTCCCAATCAAATCGGAAAGGGGGCATAGTGAAGGCTGCGCCCCTTTTTCTTTAGGCCAGCGCCAAAGTTGACACTAACTTGTCACCCTGATCGACAAAATTCGGGCAAATTCGCAGCCAGATCATGCTCTGCGGTGGCCGCGAGGGTGACACAAGTTACGCCAATTCGAACACCGATCGCCTGTCATTCGATCGCGATCGCACCGACACTATTGTAAATGCGACAATGAGAAAGAGCGTCACCGGCAAAAAGCCGGACAGTGACGCTCTCAAATCAAATCCTACATTGCAAGCAATTTACTGCGCGTCGCCCTCTGGCGGTTCGGGAGGGCGCATCGCGGCCATAGCAGTCTTCAATTCGTCGGTTGAAATCTTGCCGTCTTTGTCGCCATCGACATGGTCGAAATGCTGCGCCATGGGGCCCTTGGCTTCATCTCTGGCGATAAAGCCGTCCTTGTTGGCGTCCATGAAGGCAAAAATCTGCTCAGCTGTCGGCATTCCGCCGCTGGGAGGTGCGGGGGGCGGTGCGTTCTGCGCAGTCGCCGATGAAGCAAGCATCAGGCCTGCAAGGATGGTGAGTGATTTCTGCATTGATTGGTCCTTCCAAAGTGACACGGTGTTGATTGGTCAGCCGAGGCTGAACCTGCCCTTTACGACCGTAAAACATTCACCCGACAGCCATGCCCGGTCATCGTCCAGCCGGCAGCCAAGATAGCCGCCACGCGCCGATGCCTGATAAGCCGTAAAACTGTCACGCCCGAGCTCGGCAGCCCAATAGGGGGTCAGGACGGCATGCGCGCTTCCGGTCACGCTATCTTCGTCGACGCCCGCGCCCGGAACGAAAACCCGGCTGACGATGTCGGTATCCTCGCCCGGCGCTGTTGCGGTGAAGCTGTCATCGCCAAAAGCCGTCAGGGCCCTCATGTCAGGTTCCAGCGCCAGTACTTCCGCGGCGGTTTCATAGCGGAACAGATTATAGTGATCCGGGTTGCGCCGCATGGACAAGGGATTGCCGCCCATAGCTTCCATCATGCCCGGAATATCCGCAGGGTCGGTCGGGATGGCCGGAAGCGCAACCGCGTAGCCATTTCCGTCCCGACACACTTCCAATATGCCTGCTTTCCGTGTCCTGAAAGTGACCCGGTCCATGTCCGGATTCTGGCCCAGGATGATATGCCCGCTGGCAAGCGTGGCATGACCGCAAAGCCGGATTTCAACAGAGGGCGTGAACCAGCGTAGCTCATAATCGGCTTCGCCGGTGGCGTCGGGGATGTAGAACGCGGTTTCGGCAAAGTTGTTTTCCTCGCCGATCGCCTGCAAAACCGCATCATCCAGCCAGACATCGAGTGGCATGACGGCCGCCTGATTGCCGGTAAATGGGCGGTTCGCGAAGGCATCGACGTGGAAATAGGGCAGGTCAGTCATGGAGATGGTGCTCGTGCATATCGATATGTTCTATCGAGGGTGAAGGGATATAGCCTTTTTCATCCTTATGCCCTTCCGGGTCGGGATGAATGAGGACTTCGACCCCAGGAAATTCGCGCATAAGCTCTTCCTCGATCTCGTCCATGATTTTGTGCGCCTCCAGCACCGTCATGCCAGGATCGACCCAGACATGGAACTGGCAGAAATCGTGCACGCCGCTCGATCGGGTGCGCATGTCATGAATGCCCTTCAATTGTGGATGACGCATGGCCACGGCAAGAAAGCGGTCTTTTTTTTCTTCGGGCCATTCGCGGTCGAGCAACTGGTCGAGCGCCATTCGGGCTGACTTCGAAGCACCCCATAGCAGCCATAAAGCGATGCCAATCCCGAAAAGCGGATCGGCCCCCCTGACCCTCAACATTGTATCGAGCACGATTGCGACAATGACCGCGATGTTGAGCAGAAGGTCGCTCTGATAATGGACATGGTCGGCATGGATGGCAACCGACCCGGTCTTTTTGACCACGTGGCGCTGATAGGCGAGCAGCGCGAGCGTTGCGACGATAGCGATCAGCGAGACGCCGATGCCATATTCGGGATGCGCCGTGGTTTCGCCGCTGCCGAGCCGGACAATCGCGCGCCAGCCGATGAGAATGGCCGAGACCGTGATGAGCACGACCTGCATCAATGCCGATAGCGCCTCCGCCTTGCCGTGGCCGAACCGGTGGTCGTCATCGGCCGGCATCGCGGCATAGCGGACACTGAACAGGGTCAGTAGTGAAGCGAGGACGTCAAAACCCGTGTCCGCAAGCGAACCCAGAAGCGCGACCGAACCAGTCTCCGCCGCAGCATAGATTTTGAGCGCCAGCAAGAACAACGCCATGCTGACGCTCGCCAGTGCCGCCCTCGCGGTCAGGTTGCCGTGCGCTTCGTGATGATGGTTATGGGCCAGACTCATGAACGATGCCTCACGGGTAGAGCATCCCGCTTGTCCAAGCATTACCGTCGCGTTCGTATAGCCAGCGTTCGTGCAGCCGGAATTCCCTGTCCTGCCAGAATTCGATGCGATTGGGACTGACCATCCAGCCCGACCAATGCGGTGGCCGGGGGACATCCTGACCGGCAAACCTTGCCTCTACCTCGGTAAAGCGGGCCTCAAATGTTGCCCGGTTATCGAGCGGGCGCGACTGTTCCGACGCCCATGCCCCCAGCTGCGAATTGCGGGAGCGCGTGGCGAAATAGGCGTCGGCGGTGGCGTCATCGACAGGATTGGCCACGCCCTCGATGCGGATCTGGCGGCGCAGAGATTTCCAGTGGAATAGCAACGCGACATTGGCGTTGTCGGACAGCTGCATCGCCTTGCGGCTTTCGAAATTGGTATAGAAGATGAACCCGCCGTGCGAGCCCAGATGCCTACCATGCCCCTTTAGCAATACCATCCGCACCGAAGGTTGTTCGTCGGCGCCTGTGGTGGCAAGCGCCATTGCGTTTGGGTCATTGATTTCGCTCGCGCGCGCTTCGGCAAACCATTCGTCAAAAAGTTCAAAAGGATCGGGTCTTTCCATATGGCTGCGATAGGCTAGACTGCGCAGGGATAAAAGAGGGGAGGGGACAATTATGCCGTGGGATGCGATTTTTGGATACGCCAATCTGTGGGCAATGCTGTGCTGGGCCATTTTGGCCTTCGCTCCACGGCGAGAGCTGGTCATCCCCTACCTTTTCTATGCCGGATGCGGTTTGCTGGCACTAACATATGCAGGACTCATCGTGCCGTTGATGGCGGGTTTGATAGCCGACGGCGGTCCGACAGGACGACCGAGTCCCGATTTCACAACACCGGCCGGCGTGATGGCGCTATTCGATGCGCCTGGCGGTGCGACAATCGGCTGGATTCATTATCTTGCCTTCGACCTGTTTGTTGGCATCTGGGCGGGGCGCAATGCCGATCGGCGCGGGATCAATCGGTTCATTCAGGTGCCGGTACTGTTCTTCATCCTGATGGCAGGGCCGTTCGGGTTGGGTCTGTATCTGATTTTACGCCACTTTATCGGGACAAAGCCGGAAAATTCCACAGCTCCGAGTTGACTTGACGGGGCGCAATTCCGATTTAGAGCCTTAGGCACGTAACACAGGGACAAGAATGGCAGATCCTTATTCCATTTTGGGCGTTTCGAAGGGGGCTGACGACAAGGCGATCAAAAGTGCCTATCGCAAGCTCGCCAAGGAACTGCATCCTGACAAGAACAAGGATAACCCTAAAGCGTCCGAGCGTTTCAGCGATGTCACGCGGGCCTACGATCTGCTGTCGGATCCGCAGAAGCGTGGGCAGTATGATCGCGGAGAGATCGACGAAAATGGACAGCCGCGGTTTGCCGGCAATCCATTCGGCGGCGGCGGCGGCGGGTTTCAGGCTGGTCCGGGCGGCGCGAGTTTCGATTTCGGCAGCGGGGGCATTGATCTAGGCGATATCTTCGACGGGCTGTTCGGCGGTGGTGGTGCGGCGCGGCCGGGGGCAGGACCGCGACCACAGCAGGCACCCCCGCCAAAGGGCGCAAATATTGCCTATGAACATCTGGTGTCATTTACCGATGCGGCGACACTGACGCCGCAGCGGATAACCTTGCGCGATGGCAAAACCGTGGAGTTCAAGCTTCCGGCTGGCGTGGTGGCAGGCCAGCAGATCCGTATTCCCGGAAAGGGTCAACCCGGCCCGGGCGGCAATGGCGACGCTATGGTAACACTGAAAATCGGAAAACATCCGCACCTGGTTCGCGACGGGGACAATATCCGCATCGACCTGCCGATTTCGCTGAAAGAGGCGGTTCTTGGCGGCAAAGTGAAGGTGCCAACGGTCGATGGACCAGTCATGCTTACGGTGCCGCCTAAAACCGATTCAGGCGCAACACTTCGCATCAAGGGTCGCGGATTTACCCGAAAAAACGGGGAACGCGGCGACCAATATGTGAGTTTGATGATTCACCTGCCCAAAGATCAGGAGGAACTCAAGAAATTGGCCGAAGCGCTTGGAAATGACGATATGGTCCGTGCAGGGTTGGGTGTCTGAACATTCTCCTCTATCGCCAGAGGCGCGCGCACATCTGCCGGCGACTGTAAATGCCAATGAAAGCGAGGCCAAATGGTTCGCAAAATTGGGCGTGACCGGTCAGATGATCGAAGTCGCCAAGCGGGTCGGGGTCGGTGTGTATAGTGACGGGTTCATTCACGCCGGAAATTTTGCCTATCTGTCGCTGGTGTCGCTATTTGCCTTTTGTGTCGTAGCGGCCGCAATCGCAGGCTTTTTTGGTCAGACGGCGTCGGGCCTGGCGCTTATCGAGGCGTTTTTCGCCACCGTTCCGCCGGGTGTTGCCAAGGCCTTGCAGGAACCGGTGCGTGCCGCGATGACGGCACGATCCGGCCCTGTGCTTTGGCTGAGCGCAATTGTCAGTCTTTGGACTGCGGCCAGCCTGATCGAGACCTTTCGCGATGTTCTTCATCGCTCTTATGGTACGACGCCAAGCCGGGCATTCTGGCATTACCGCCTTGGCTCATTGGGCGCGATTATCTGTGCCGTGATATTGGCGATGATCGCCTTTTCTGCCCAAGTTCTGGTGACCGCGACTGAACAGCTGGTCTATCGCTTCCTTCCGGCCGCGCAGACAATTGCTGGCTATTTCGCATGGGGGCGAATCATTCCATTTGTGACGCTTTTCATAGCGATTTATGTTATTTTTGCCGGCCTGACGCCGACCAAATATCGCAGCAAAATTTTTCCGAAATGGCCCGGTGCGGCTCTGGTCAGTCTGTGGTGGCTCGGTATCACAGCACTTCTTCCCTGGTTTCTTGCAAGCTTCAGCAATTACGACCTCGCTTATGGAAGTCTTGCGGGCGTCATGGTCGCACTGATCTTTTTCTATCTCGTGGGCCTTGGCTTGGTGACCGGTGCCCAATTAAACGCGGCGCTGGCCAACGCCCATGAAAATGGCCTAAGGGAACGCGGACCCGAACTTTTCGATAAATGAGGACATTATGAGCGGATTGATGGCTGGCAAACGCGGTCTGATTATGGGGCTTGCCAATGACAAGTCGCTGGCATGGGGCATTGCGCAGCGGCTGAAGGCGGAAGGCGCGGAACTGGCGTTCAGCTATCAGGGCGAAGTCATGGAAAAGCGGGTCCGCCCGCTTGCCGAGCAGCTCGGGTGCGATTTTCTGATCGACTGCGACGTATCCGACATGGCCAATCTCGACCGCGCATTTTCGACGCTCGCGGACAAATGGCCCACGATCGATTTTGTGGTGCACGCCATCGGCTTCACCAACAAGGAAGCACTGCGCGGCAAATATTTCGACGTAACGCTCGACGATTTTCTGATGACGATGAATGTCAGCGTCTACAGCTTCACCGCTGTCGCCAAACGGGCCGCTGCCATGATGAAGCCGCTCGATCCGGAAACCGGCGAAGGCGGCGGATCGCTGTTGACCTTGAGCTATTATGGTGCCGAGAAAGTCGTGCCCCATTACAATGTCATGGGCGTGGCCAAGTCCGCATTGGAAACCTCGGTCAAATATCTTGCGAATGATGTGGGGCCCGATGGCATCCGGGTGAACGCGATCTCAGCCGGACCCATCAAGACACTGGCGGCAAGCGGTATCGGCGATTTCCGCTACATCCTGAAATGGAATGAATATAATTCGCCGCTCCGACGCAATGTCACCATTGATGATGTCGGCGCATCGGCGCTTTATTTCCTCTCCGACCTGTCCGCAGGCGTCACCGGCGAAACGCACCATGTCGATGCCGGCTATCACACGGTCGGCATGAAGCAGGAGGATGCTCCTGATATCGCGCTGTCATGATGCTGGAGGGGCATAGCAACGAACTGGTTTTCCTGCTCGTTGGCTGCGCCTTGCTGGTCGGTTTGCACGGGTACTGGCACGCCAGACATTATTGGGAAGGCCTGCCGCCGATCCTCGATGCCTTTGTGTCGATGGCGGGATTTGCTGCAATTATCGGGGCGTTTGTATGGGCTGGTCGCATTGGCAGCCAGTTTGGACACCCCCATGCAGCACGGGTATTGGCCATAGCGGTGACGCTAATCATTTATCGTGCAATCCGGACGTGGATCGGCAAAGAGCAAGCCCGATATCGCTCGGTCAAAGCACGGGAATCAAAGGGCAACGATGAGTTACAATAGCTTCGGCCGCGTTTTTCGTTTTACCACCTGGGGCGAGAGCCACGGGCCTGCATTGGGTGCAGTGGTGGACGGATGTCCTCCCGGAATAGCGTTGAGCGAGGCGGATATCCAGCCCTTCCTGGACAAGCGCCGCCCCGGGACGTCGCGCTTTACGACCCAGCGGCAGGAACCCGATGCTGTGAAAATCCTGTCCGGCGTTTTTGAAGGACGCACCACGGGTACGCCGATTTCTCTGATGATCGAGAATGTCGACCAGCGATCGAAGGATTATACGGAGGTCGCCAAGGCCTATCGTCCCGGCCATGCCGATTACAGCTATGACGCCAAATATGGCTTTCGCGACTATCGCGGCGGCGGGCGCAGTTCGGCGCGCGAAACTGCGGCGCGGGTTGCAGCGGGCGCGGTGGCGCGTGCGGTCATTCCAGATGTCGAAATCCTCGCTTATGTTGTCGAAATCGGCGGTGACGCGATTGATCGCGACAATTTCGAAGCCGCACAAATAGCGAAGAATCCTTTTTTCTGTCCTGATGAGGCGGCGGCAGGACGCTGGGAAAAGCTGGTCGATGAGGCGCGCAAGGCGGGGTCATCGCTGGGCGCAGTGGTCGAATGCGTTGCCACCGGCGTTCCGGCCGGCTGGGGCGCGCCGCTTTATGCCAAACTCGACAGCGAACTGGCATCTGCGATGATGAGCATCAACGCGGTCAAGGGTGTTGAAATCGGCGCGGGCTTTGGTGCAGCGCGGCTTCGCGGCGAAGAAAATGCCGACCGGATGCGGCCATCGGTCGAGGGGTCCAATCACCCGGCTTTCCTCGCAAATAATGCAGGCGGGGTATCCGGCGGCATCTCGACCGGGCAGCCGGTGGTGGTACGCGTCGCGTTCAAACCAACGTCATCGATACTGACCCCCGTCGAAACCATTACCCGCGATGGCGAGGCGACGGATATCGTTACCAAGGGGCGCCATGATCCGTGCGTCGGAATCAGGGGCGCGCCGGTGGTCGAGGCGATGATGGCACTGGTGCTTGCGGACCAGAAACTGCTGCACCGCGCACAATGTGGATAGGAGGCAACCATGCCGATAATCGATATCGAAGCCATCCCTCAGTCAAACGCAACCGGCTATCCCGCGCCATTCAATGAGCA
>JACVCM010000099.1 GCA_016742125.1 Sphingomonadaceae bacterium
CAACACGCCTCGCACCCAAGGCTCAACATTCTCCGGTCGACTCGCAGCTGCACGATCAATGTCCCAACCAAGCTGACAATCGAGCCGCCAAACATCGTCGGGCTGCTTGTGGAGCAGCGCGGACTGGCCACGATTGAACGGCGGATCAAACCAGAACCACCTTTCCGAAGGCCGTTCACCTTTCATCTTGATGTCGGCGATCAAAAAATTGTCTTCGAATACGCGACCCTCGAATTCGAGGCCCATTTCGTTCCGTATCGTTGAGCGATGCCCGTCGCACGCGACCAACCAATCGGCCTCGATGCGGTATTCGCCATCGCCGCAGCGGACATCGAGGATCGTGCATGCCTCATGAGTCTGAACGCCAGTCACATCGTGCCCCCAACGAATCTGGACATTGGGATATTGACTGAGCGCCTCGATCAATATGGCCTCGGCATGATATTGCTGAAGGTTGATAAAGGCCGGGTTGCGCTGATCCTTTACCGGCAGAAGATCGAATTGATAGACAGGTTCCGGACTGTCACCCCAGAACACCTTGCCGGTTTCCCAGATGACGCCCTTTGCCACCATGGCGTCGCGCACGCCCAGCCGATCCCATATGTCGAGCGTGCGCTTGGCGAAACAGATCGCTTTCGATCCGGCCGCGATGAAATCGAGGCGATTGAGCAGCACGATTTCACGGCCACGCCGCGCAAGATCGAGCGCCAAGGTCAGCCCGACGGGGCCACCGCCCACAATTACGATCTTCGCTTTCTCGGTCGATACACGGGGTTTCGGCGTAGCGCCCATTTCCCGCCAGACTGGAATCCCTGCGATATTCACCATGTCGATCAGTCCTGAAGCTGTGCCCAAACCTCGCGATCGCGCTCCATCGTCCAGATGCGCGGCCAGTCGATCCCGTCAAATTCGTCCCACAATCGCTGGACGTTAAACGGCAGGCAATGTTCGAAAATCGGCCAATGGCCGAATTGGGGCGCCAGCGCCGCGTGCGTGGCCAGAAACGCCTCCTTCAATGTCCCGCCACGCCGATGCACCCCGCCGACTTGCGCGATCATGCCATTGAGGAAACCCCTGGTCTGCTCGATCGCGGCGTCGCACGCCTCGACCGACCGCGCGACCGCGCCGCGACCACCGATCAGATTTTGCGCGCGAAAGGCCTTGACCTGGTCGAGCGTATCCGCCGCCCAATCCATGTGAAAAGCATCGCCGGTGTAAAGCGCCGCCTGCGCTTCGACCAGATCGCCCGCGAACAGGGTTTTCGATTGGTCATGCCAAACCGCGATGTCGCCCGCCGTATGCCCGCGCCCGCAGAATTTCAGCAGCAATTCCCCGCGATCGCCGCCCAAGGGGATCGTCGTCTCGCCCGCGAAGGTTCGGGTTGGCCAGGTCAGGCCCGGTATCTCTTCGGGCTGTTTGAACAGCCGGGGCATCCGGCCATATTCGCTGTCCCAGTCTTCCTTACCGCGTTCCTCGATCAGCTGCTTGGTGGTCTCGGAGGCGATGATTTCTTCGGCACCGAACGCACTGGCACCAAGCACGCGCACGGCGTGATAATGGGTCAGAACGAGATAACGGATCGGTTTGCTCGTATGTTCACGCAATTGCGCCAGCCAGTCTCTTGCGGCAGCCGGCGTTGCCCGTGCTTCGATACAGACGAGAAAATCCTCGCCTTCGATCGCGCCGACATTGGGATCGCCTTCGGCGGTCAGCGCGTAAACGCCATCGGCGACCACTTCGAGTGTCTCTTTCTTGGGCGCCAGATCGGCCGAGGAAGCAAAGGGTTTGGTCATGGGACGATTCTCTCCTAATAAGCATTGAATAACCGCCGCCGCTGCCAGCCATGTCATCACTTCTATCGACAATCCGACCGATTTCCGGCTAAGTAAGCCGATGGGATTTCCTTTGCTCAATCCTGAAACCGGCGCGGCGCTGATCGATGCGGTGGAAAACCGCGACTTTGGCAAACAGGTTCTGGAGGCGGCTCAGGGACTGGCGATGATCGACGAAGTCTTCGCCTATTATGCGGAGCATGAATCGCATCCCGTCGTCATCGCCTCTTCGAGCGCGATTGGTGCTGCGGATCAGCGCGCCCAAATCTATGCCGAACGCTTTTACCGGTTCGATCCGGCGGCCTATGATCGGGCAGCCACTCCGGTCGGCAAGGGCGTGGCCTCGCTGGTTTCGGCGGCACAGATCGAACCCAAGGATTACCGCGCGATCTGTTTCGATGGCCCGGCGATTGTCGCCAAATATTTCTATGGCTGGAATGCGCCCGATGCCTGGTATGTCATGAATTTCTATGCCCGGCGGACAAGCGATAAGGCAACGCTTGCCTTGCTCTCGCAACTTGCGGGCATTTCGCTGAGCGCGATGGTCAGGCATCGCAAGAGGCAGACGAATAACCGTTTTTCCTTGGCGGATCTGGAACAGCGCTTGGCCCGGCAGGCCAAGGCCCTGACCCAACGGGAACAGGCGGTTTGCGCCAGGACGCTCGCCGGGATGAGCGCGCAGCAAATCGCGACCGATCTCGGCATCAGCCGCAACTCGGTGCTGACCTACCGCCAGCGCGCCTATAAACGCTACGACATTTCCTCAGCGGGCGGCCTTTTGGCATTTGTGCTCAGTTGAGGGAGCGGAGGCTCTTTTGCCAGGTGCCTGACACTGATCAACTCGTCACGCATGTTACAGTCGAAAAGCCATTTCTCCGCAAATAGAACTTCGTGCCCGCAAAGGTTTGACTGATCACTTTGAGAACGATCATTTGACGCTGGGAGCGGCGCAGTCACGAGAAAAATGGAAGAACGCCTGTTCTCGGATGACAGTTTACGTACTCAAGGTCGCAGCCTTTGCCACTCAAAACCATGACTTCGTGCCACAGCTTCAGATCGGTGGCACCGCCGCGCGTCTGCACCATTTCGATGAACGCGTTGTAAATGGATAAGTGCGTGGGATGGCTGGACGTCCAACTCTCTTGATGCTCTAGAGATTTAAACAGTGCCATCGCAAAGCCTTTGTCTAGTTCGGTTCCATCCAATTCAAGTTCGTCCATAGAACGGCATGAAAAGCACGATGCTTCGACAGGATAATCGCGTAGATAAGCAAGTCCGGCAACGAGCACGGGTTTAACTCGATCAAGATAGGATCGCAGCTCATCTGCCGAGCAATCGCTCCAGTTCTGCCCCGACCGTATGAGACATACATTGTCCGGCAATGAAGGCCGGATGCGTTTTCCGCGTGTCTCGCGAATGATGGGGTCCGGCATGCCTTCAGGGTTTGCCGGAGCAAACATATCAACATCAGAATCCGGCATTCGATCGCGCGATGCTCCCCAATAATTATGTTCTTGCACTGGACCATGCAGCGTGCCTGTCGCCGCCCCCAGGCCGGTTGGATTTGGCGACGAGAAAAGTGTTTCCTGACGCCCTTCGGCAACCGTAAATACTTCGCGCCAGATCCCAGCGTCGCCCGTCAAATGGCTTGGATTGGACCACCAGTCTGCCACATCATCACGTGAACACCACTGAGCGTAGGCCTCCGCTTGTGCCCAATACCCAATGAAGACATCGTTCCAATATGTCGAACTGTCCCTGAACACAGCGCGCTCCACCGTCGAAGGTCCGTTCTCGCCATTCAGAACCGACCTCGCCCAGTTGATGAATGGTGCATTGCCGTCTCTTTGAAGTGCTTGACTGCCAAAATATCCCACCACAGCTTTGCCATTTTTTGGCATCGATGTGCTCCACGCATCTACCGGTGGTGTCCAATTCGGTGGCATATTTCTGGGCATCTTAGATCCTCAACAAATGTCTATTTTCACTATAGACTCAAAAATAACTGCGAGCCGGAAATTTGATGACAGAATCCTGTCAGAAACGTGCTTTCAGAGTCACACCACCTTCACGCGGGCGATTGAAGTTGGCCTCGTGAAAGCCGATCGAATAGTTGGAGTCACCGCTCTCGATAACGCGCTTGTTCGCGATGTTGTTCACGAATCCAGTGATGGAGAATCGGCCACCGTCGAATTCGAAGCCCAGCGATGCGTTGAACAAGCTGTAGCCGGGCTGGCTCAAGAATTTCGAATTGATCGCGTCGTTCTCGATCGAGCTGGTGTAGAACCAGTCGCCGCTCAGAACGGCTTCCACATCGCCTGTCAATGGCAGCCGGTATTCGGCCCGGGCGCTTGTCGTCCACTCAGGCGTCTTGGCAAGTCGGGTTGAGAGACGGATTTGCTGGTCCGCTGGGATGGTTGCAACCAGCGCCGGTACCGAGGTGTATTTGGCATCGAGATATCCGATGCCGCCACTGAGCGTTAACCCCTCGATTGGTACCGCCGAGATTTCCACTTCAGCACCGTTAATCCGCGCCGAGCCACCGTTGCGCGTGATCGGTGCGCCTTGATCGTAAACTGTCAACTGGATATCGTCGTAATTGGAGTGAAAGGCAGCTGTATTAACACGCAGGCGGCGGTCAAACAGTTCGACTTTTGCGCCAATCTCATAAGACTTAAGCAATTCGGGGTTGTAGGAAATCGCCGACGGAACCGGTGCGAGGTAACGTGTGTTGAAACCACCGCTTTTGAAGCCTTCCGAGTAGGTTGCGTAGAGCAGTAGGTCGTTGATCGGCTTCCAGTCTACCCCTGCACGGAACGAGGTGTTCTCAAAGTCACGACTATAATTGCCCGGAGCGAAGAAGGGCGTAACCGTCCCCGCAGGGCCAAATATCGCAGCGAAGCCGTTGGTGATTGCGCCGCCGCCAAGGGGTACGAAATAACCTTTCTTATCCTTGGTATAACGGACGCCGCCAGTGATCCCGAGCGTCGGGGTGATCTTGAAAGTTGCCTGTGCGTAGGCAGCGTAGCTCTTGTTTTTTACAAAGGTAAAATTACGAACCTGCCCGAAGGCGACCGGAAGCGTGACGTTGAGAAGGTCATTACCCTTTTCGTCGAAATAATAGAGGCCGGCCGCATAGGCGAGGCGGCGGTCAAATGCCTGCCCCGTCAGTTGCAATTCCTGACTGAACTGCTCCTGACGATAGTCGAAGTTTTCCGTATGCGTGACGGCGGTGGGAGAGCCATCCGCGTCGCGATTGAATGAGCCTGAGGTTTTGCGATACGCGGAAATCGATTTGATCGTTGCGCCACCGAAATCATACTCAAGCGTACCCGCAGCGCCCCAAACGTTGAGTCGCGTACCATTGGGACCATTTGCGTATGTCGTATTGAGATCAGGCGTGATCCACCTCGCATCAAACGGTGTCACACTGAGCACCGGCACGTCGGCATTATTATACAACCATGCGAGCGACGGATTGCCCGGCGGTACGGCAACGTTGACGGTGTCCACCGCCCCAGTCCGACGATTATAGACCAGGTCCGTCCGGGTGGGGGATCCCGGAGGCACGCTTGAAATACCAACCAGCTTGCTCGCAGCATTCTGTTCGTCGACGTGCGTGTAATCGGCGGTGAGCGTCGCGCGAAACGGCCCTTCCCGATCATAAACGAGCGTTGTACGCACCGACTGACGATTCACGTCCCCAAGGTCGCGACCATCCAGCAAACCTCGGACATAGCCGTCCTGACGCTTTACGGAACCGACGACGTTGAAACCGACCCCGTCGGCAAGCGGCAAATCGGCGGAGACACGCACCTCGACGCGATTGCGACTACCTAAAGTCAGCGCACTGCTCAACGCACGGTCCGTACCAGGTTTGCGGCTGATGATGCTGATCGCGCCCCCAATAGTATTGCGTCCGAAAAGGGTTCCCTGCGGGCCGCGCAGGACCTCTACGCGTTCGACATCCACGACGTCGAGCACGCCGCCGACGGAGCGCGCAACGTAGACGCCGTCCAGATAAGTGCCGACGCCGGGGTCGGTCGTGAGCTGGAAGTCGGTCTGTCCTACACCGCGAATGAACACGACTGCCCCCGACGAGGCCCCGCTAACCGGCGCGGTCGTATTATAAACGAGGTTGGGTGTGATGGTGCCCAGACTGGCGATCGTCCCTGTCCCGCGGTCTGCGAGGGTTTCGCCCGTCACCGCAGTGATCGAGATAGGCGTGTCTTGCAGGCGTTCCGTCCGCTTCTGAGCAGTTACAACGATTTCTTCGAGGCCAATTTCCTCAGATATTTGTGTTGTGTTCGTATCAGGCGTAGTTTGCCCAAATGCCGGATTTGCAGACGCTGCGATTGCGAGCGCGGCAACTGATGCCGCCAGCGTGATCCCTTTCTTGTTGGTCATTATGTCTTCCCCCTGGTGGATGGACTATTGAGACAAAGCGTCAAGATCACGCCTGTCCCTTGTTGATTTCCGCTTCGCCGAGTTCGGTAAAGATTGGTTGAACATGCTCTACCGGGCGCCGACGCTCCGAATTGAAAAGCAATCGCGTAACGTCCGACCTTGCATAATGTCCCGCTGGGTCGGCCGCTGCTTTGGCAAGCGCGATCATGCTTAGGTCGATCTCGGCCTTGACCAATCCTTCCTGGTCCGGTGCGAGATATTCGGCGAGGGGAGCTCCGTCCGGCCCGAAGATCATGGACCGTCCTCCGCCGACTGGCATCATTTGGCGATGTTCATCGGTTTCGCAGACTATATCCTGCACTGCAGGGGTGGTGACTGCTGTCGCGGCTACGACGAAGCACTGGCCCTCGGCGGCGTAAACCTGATTGACCGCGTTGTTGAGCTCTGGGCCCAGCGCGTAGGCGGCCCCCTGATAGAGCGCGAAACTTGGCCACGATGCGACATGCACTTGCTCATGCTGCGCATACATCGCATATCTGACGAGCGGCTGGAGATGTTCCCAACAGCAAAGCGCGCCGAGCTGACCGATCTGCGTCTCGTGAACCTTCAAGTCGCTGCCGTCGCCTTCGCCGAAAACTGTTCGCTCGACATGCGTCGGCTTCAGCTTACGACGGTTTGCAATCACACTGCCATCGGGCGCGATGATCGACTGGCCGATATAAAGCGTCCCGTGATCACGCTCGCTGGTGCCAACTACCACATGCATGCCAGCTGCGGCAACTTCGGCCCGAATGGCGTCCATCTCTGCCCCATCGGTCGCTATGGAATTCTCGTGATACCGGTGGACGAACTTCATCCCCCAGGCCGGACTACCGAGCCAAGGCCAGAAGCAGTAGCCAGGTATCCAAGTCTCCGGGAAAGCAAGGAGTTGAACTCCCTCCGACCGCGCCTGACGGATAATAGCGATCGTTTTGTCGACCGTTCCTGCCAGATCGAGATAGGCGGGTGCCGCCTGTACTGCCGCTGCCACAAAAGGCTTAGTTGCCACCATTGAAGATCGTCTCCACCATTTCCTTAGTTTAGAAGACTTGGTTAGCGTGGAGTGGGCGTGAAGGCGTTGAAGCAGACCGAAAGGAAGCTTGACTGAAACCGAAATGCAACGATAGTCAGCGGTGGAGGTCTTATTGGCAGTCACTCAATTAAAATCGTCTGAAGTCGACGGGGACGCATTGGCCTATTGGCAAGATGTCGTATGCGACCTCTTCGTCCCGCTATCTTGCAGCACGCCGTCGGAATCGCGTTTTGGGTGGAGCTTCGCCAGTGAAGGGTTGGGGGATTTGCGCTTCGTTGACATGACCGTAACCCCCCATCTCGTGCGGCATACGCGGCAGCATGTCGGAAAATCGAGTGAGCCTTATTTCATCCTGAGTCAGCAGGTTAGCGGTCCCGGCGTGATTGTGCAGGATAGCCGCGAAGCCGTCTTGGAACCGGGGGATCTTGCGCTCTATGACTCAACCCGGGCGTACGAATTGAGGTTTGCTGGCCCGATGCGTCAACGTATCGTGCGTATTCCTCAACATCTCATCACCGACAAGCTCACAAATGTTGAACGTCTAACCGCGCGCCCGGTCCGCGCGCATACACCACTGGGTAGCTTATGCAGCAACTTCATCACGAGCAGCTTCGAACTTATGGGCCAGCTCGGTTCCGCTGGCCCAACCGTCAGCAACACATTAACCGATTTGCTCTCAGCGGCGTTGCGCGACGGTGAGAACGAGGCCCGGCTCGATGACGCCGTGTCTGCTCGCGTTCTTCGTCGTCGCGTTCTCGCCTACATTGAGCATAATCTCAGCGATCCTGAGTTGAACGTCGAACAGATCGCTCAAGCTATGCGACTATCGTCGCGCTATATTCACATGCTTATGAAAGGCGTGGGCACAACTCCAGCCACGCTGATTTGGTCGCGCCGCCTCGAGCGGTGTGCTGAGGCACTTTCTGATCCCGACATGGCTTCGGTACCCGTTTCACAGGTGGCGTACGCATGGGGATATAAGGATGCCGCTCATTTCACGCGATCCTTCAAAACGCGCTTTGGTATTTCGCCGCGGGAGTTCAGGGCGCGAGTCTGAGGGCGGAAAGCTGGGCTGAAGTCGGCCGAAGTGTGACGCAAGCAAGGGAGTGCGTGGGAGTTCGATCTTGATTCTCAATGAGTGCGCCTATCGGCGGGATGACGTTTCCTCAGCGAAGGGCCTCTTGGCGTTCGTCGTCAGTCGAAGCGACGGCCTCCAATTGCACCAAAATTCCGTTCAGAGAAACGATGCCGGATGGAACATCAAAATCATCCTCCCCAATCAGGGAGTTGACGTTGGCACCGGGATTTCTTGCCGCGATCTGCATCCGTGTGCCGGGCAGGTCATGCCCCCAGCCATGGGGAATGCTGACAGTTCCAGGCAGTATCCGGTCGCTTAACTCGGCCGGTAAATCGATGGATCGCCCATTCGCCTTGACCCGCAGGGCCTTTCCCTCAGCAATGCCCAATTTTTCCGCATCCTTGGGATTGAGCATCGCCGTGCAGCGGTTTGGTCCCTTGGCGAGCAGATGATAATTGTGCATCCAGCTGTTGTTCGACCGGAGATGCCTCCGCCCAAACAGGAGAAAATTTTCCGGATCGGCCAACTTGCTCGCGGCGCGCTCAAGCCGTTTTACATCGTCCGTGAAGACCGGATGCGCGAGATGGATCTTGCGATCTGGCGTTGCGAGAATTTCGGCGATCCTACTCTGCATAGGGCCAAGATCGAGTCCGTGTTTGTGTTGCTTTAGCTTTGCCAGTGTCAGGCCATTATCCACTTCCCCGAAGGCGTCACCGAATGGTCCCGTGCGCAACAAGATATCGTATATGCGGTCTGGTCCCGGTTCGCTTCCCAATTTGGCAAGCGCATCCTCGAAGTCTACGTCGCGGCCAGCAGTGTTTGCTCCCGCAGCAAGATATTTTTGCAGATACCCCCGCACCATGTTTTCTTCGGCTTGCGCAAGACCAATGCCCTGGAAGCGGGCGATGAGTTCGAGCACAATTTCCCAGCTGTCGCGGCCATGCGCGCGACGGTCGAAAATGGGCGCAGTCCACTTGGCAAAGCTGCGGACCATATAAGACGAAAAGAAAAGAGGGAAATCGGAGCATTCGGCATGATCGACACTGGGCAGAATGACATCTGCGTGACGTGTGGTTTCATTGACCTGAATGTCGAGTGCCGCATAAAAATCAAGGGAATCCAGTGCCGCCCCCAAGCGCCCGCCATTTGGCCCGGATAATACCGGATTACCCGCCATCGAGAATAAAGCCCTGATCTGGCCCACCCCCGGGGTTTCAATTTCTTCGGCAAGGGTGCCGTTGGGAAGTGTATAGGCGACTTCGGGCAAGCCTCTGACCCGAGTCCGGAAGCGCGCATAGGGCGGCGCACCATCGGGACCGTAGCGGTCGTTGAACAGCAGCGCCGGCACAGGGCTGAGCGGAAACATGGCCCCGCCTTCACGATCGAGATTTCCGGTCAAGATGTTGAGCACGTCCACTAACCAGCTCGTGAGCGTACCGAATGGTTGGGCCGACGTGCCCAAACGCCCATAAAAAACGGCAGGTTCTATCGATACCGACTGACGGGCAAGTGCCGTGATGATATCGGCACCAACCCCTGTGATCTGCGCGACCCTTTCAGGCGGAAACTGGACAGCAAGCCTTTGTAGCGTTTCCAGATCGGCGGGACGGAGCCATTTTTCTAGAACAGTGTGCCGCGTCAAGCCTTCCTTGAAAAGGACGTACACCAGCGAAAACAGGAGATAGGCGTCTGTCCCCGGCTTGATGGCGATGTGCTGGTCTGCAATGTCCGCCGTTTCGGTCCGCCTGGGATCGATGACAACAATCCGCGCGCCACGCTCCCGCATGGCCTTGAGACGGCGCGGCGTGCCTGGCGCCGTCATCAGACTGCCATTCGAAACCATCGGATTGGCGCCGATGATGATGAATAATTTTGTCCGGTCTATGTCGGGAACAGGAATGACAGCTTGATCGCCGAACAGCAATCCCGTCGAAAGCACTTTCGAAAGCTGATCAACGCCGCCAGCCGTATATATCTTCCCCGCTGCCTGCAATTCCATCGCCAGAGTCGGACCGAACAAGCCGTAGAGGGTGAAGCCAACATCATGAGCAGTCGGATTCCCCACATAGATGGCCGTGGCTTGGTCACCATGCAGGCGTTGGACCTTGCGAAAACCCTCGACTGTATAGTCGAGAGCCTCATCCCAGCTAATCTCTTCGAAGTCCCGACCCCGTTTGCGAAGCGGCCGCCAGAGCCGATCCGGATCGGAATAAGCTTCCGTCCATGCATAGGATTTGGGACAAACAAAACCCTTGCTGAACGGGTCATCAGGATCGCCTTCAACGCGGATGATCCGGCGTTGGTCGTGATCTGCCGTGACGACCACACCGCAGTTGGCCTCACAATAGCCGCACGTCCTTATGTGACGGCCAATTCCCGATCGCGTTGCGTCCATTGCGGTCTCCGTTCGTCGATACCCTTACTTGTTCGCCTCGCTCACCACATAGGCCCGAACAGCTTCCATTTGTGCCTCCGCGAGATCGCGCTTGAAGGAAACCATGCCGCCGTTAGTCAATGCGCCATCGCCCAAAATGGTGAGCCAGATATCCTTGTCACTAGCCG
>JACVCM010000100.1 GCA_016742125.1 Sphingomonadaceae bacterium
GCCGAATATGGCATGCTGCCCCGCGCGACGCATACGCGCAGCAGCCGCGAGGCGGCGAAGGGCAAGCAGTCGGGGCGGACGCAGGAAATCCAGCGGCTTATCGGCCGCAGCTTGCGCGCCGTCGTCGACATGGCCAAGCTCGGCGAGCGCCAGATCGTCATCGACTGCGACGTGATCCAGGCCGACGGCGGCACGCGAACCGCCTCGATTTCGGGCGCATGGGTTGCGCTGCGCCTCGCGGTCGACAAGCTGATCGCCTCGGGCGCGCTCACGGCCGATCCGATCGAGGACAGCGTCGCGGCGATCTCGTGCGGTATCTACAAGGGCACACCGGTGCTCGACCTCGACTATGACGAGGATTCGGTCGCCGAGGCCGACGGCAATTTCGTGCTGACCGGCAAGGGCCAGATCGTCGAGGTACAGGCGAGCGCCGAGGGTGCGACCTATGACGAGGAGGGCCTGCTGCGCCTGCTGCGCCTCGCGCGCATCGGCTGCACCGACATTTTCGCGGCGCAGGCAAAGGCGGCGGGCCGCTGAGGTGACGCGCAAGCTCGCCCCCGGCAGGCTTGTCATCGCAAGCCACAATGCGGGCAAGGTACGCGAAATCCGCGCGCTGCTCGAGCCCTTCGGGATCGAGCCTGTGTCGGCGGGCGACCTTGGCCTGCCCGAGCCCGAGGAGACGGGGACGAGCTTCGTCGAAAATGCGCTGCTGAAGGCGCATGCGAGCGCCCCGGCCGCGGGCCTGCCCGCGCTCGCCGACGATAGCGGCCTCGAGGTGGCGGCGCTTGGCGGCCGTCCCGGCGTTTACACCGCCGACTGGGCCGAGCGGCAATGGTTCGAGGGCGAGGAGGGCCGCGACTGGTATATGGCGATGGGCAAGGTCGAAGGTCTGCTCGCCGAACAAGGCCCCACCGTCGACCGCAGCGCGCGCTTCGTCTGCACGCTCGCGCTGGCGTGGCCCGACGGCCACGCCGAGGTGTTCGAGGGCAAGGCCGAAGGCAGCCTGACCTGGCCGCCGCGTGGCACGCTCGGCTTTGGCTATGATCCGGTATTTGTTCCTGCTGGCCGGACGGAGACCTTTGCGGAACTGGACCCCGCGGAAAAGCACGCGATGAGCCACCGGGCAGATGCTTTCAAAAGGCTGGTCGAGGCATTGTTTTGAGCGAACCTCTCGCCCTCTACATCCACTGGCCTTTTTGCATATCCAAATGCCCCTATTGCGACTTTAACAGCCATGTCCGGGAGAGGGTCGACCCGGAAACATGGCTTGCAGCTTTGCTGGCAGACATGGCGCATGAAGCGGTCCTAACGCACGGCCGCCCGCTGACGTCGATCTTTTTCGGGGGAGGCACACCATCGCTGATGCCGCCCTTGACCGTGGGGGCGCTTATCGACGCCGCCGGCCAGCATTGGGGCTTCGCTGACAATATCGAAATCGCGCTGGAGGCCAATCCGTCCTCGGTCGAAGCGGCAGGATTTGCCGATCTGGCAGAGGCAGGCATCAACCGTGTGTCGCTTGGCCTGCAATCGCTCGACGATAAAGCACTCGCCTTTCTGGGCCGCGGACATTCAGTGGTGGAAAGCCTTAACGCATTGGGGATCGCACAGCGGCATTTCGCGAGGGTCAATATCGACCTCATCTATGCGCGACCCGAACAAACAGCGGAGCAATGGAGTGCAGAACTGAGCCGTGCAATATCGTTCGGAACTGATCACCTGTCGCTTTACCAGCTGACTATCGAACCCGGCACCCGGTTTGAAACGATGGTCCGGACCGGTCAGTTTGTGCCGGCCGATAATGATCATGCGGCGACCTTGTACGAGTTGACACAGGAGCTGACCAGTTCGGCTGGCCTCCCGGCCTACGAAATCAGTAATCACGCGAGGAGGGGGTCGGAAAGCCGCCATAATCTAAGCTATTGGCGTTATGACGACTATATCGGGATTGGCCCTGGCGCTCACGGAAGACGTCTGAACTCTGCGACACAACGCCACAAGAAACCTGAAAATTTTCTGTCATCCATCGACAGAAATGCGAATGGCTTGGCGAGCGAAGAACTTCTTCATTCAAACGCCCGCGCGACTGAAGCATTGCTCATGGGACTGCGGCTGGCCGAGGGTATAAGCCTGCTACGCCTGTCCTGTAAAACTGGGATTGCCGCGGATGCGTTGCTGGATCCGGTCGCGGTTGA
Organism: Sphingomonadaceae bacterium; assembly: GCA_016742125.1. Classification (GTDB taxonomy): domain Bacteria; phylum Pseudomonadota; class Alphaproteobacteria; order Sphingomonadales; family Sphingomonadaceae; genus Sphingorhabdus_B. Next base: position 2,193 of record JACVCM010000100.1, read on the forward strand.
GCGCATGGCAAACCTCGGCCTTATCAACAATGAAGGCGACCGCGTAACGATAACGCCGCAAGGCATGCCGCTGCTCGACGCGATTCTGCCCGAGATAGTAAAAGTTGAGACTGGGGCCTGCGCCTGATAGGTTGGGCGTCATGGCCTCGCTGCTTGCCGAATATTGCGCTTTCCTGACCCATAACCGGCGAATGTCGGCGCACAGCGTGCGGGCATATACGGCCACGGCGAAACGGTTGAGCGAGTTTCTGGCGCAGCATTGGGGCGGCTCGGCCGACCGAGCGGCTCTGGCCCACATCAGTGCCGCCGACCTGCGTTCCTTCCTCGCGGACCGGCGCAGCGATGGTCTTACAAACCGCTCGACCGCGCGCGAATTGTCGGCCGTCCGTCATTTTTTGCGGTTCGCGCTTGCCGAAGGCGCAAGCTTGCCGGTGCTGAAAGGTCCGCGGGTGCAGCGCAGCCTGCCAAGACCGGCAAGTCCGGATGATGTCATAGCACTGGCTGATGATGCTGCCCGGACGGTAAGCGACAGCTGGATCGGCGCGCGCAACTGGGCCATATTATTGCTGCTTTACGGCAGTGGTCTGCGCGTCAGTGAGGCGACGGGACTTACCGGCGATATCCTGCCTCTAGGCACAACCTTCCGTGTCACTGGAAAGCGTAACAAGACCAGAGTTGTTCCTTTACTTGAAGAGGTTAAATCAGCAATTGAAGATTATATCTCGCTTTGTCCCTATCCCATGTCGGCACATGAACCGCTTTTTCGCGGGGCGCGCGGTGGTGCATTATCCCCTGCCCTCGTCCGTCGGGCGGTCCAGGGGGCACGCAGCCGTTTAGGGTTATCCGATCGCACAACACCCCACGCCCTGCGTCACAGCTTTGCCACGCATCTGCTCGCAGGCGGTGCGGACCTTCGAAGTTTGCAGGAACTGCTAGGTCATGCCAGCCTGTCATCGACACAAGTCTACACTGCGGTCGATACGGCAATGTTGCTTGATGAATATATGAACGCGCATCCGCGTGCCTAATCGGCTGGCTTCCACTTAACCAGTCGCCACACATAACCCAGCACGATTAGCGCGATGATGCCCGTGGAGAGCGGCCCCAATATCTTCTCGATGTCGTGAAACTGCGAACCCAATACATAGCCGGCGACCGCCAGCGCGGCGCTCCAGCCAGCGGTTCCGATGGTGGAAAAGACCAGAAAGCGGCGATGTGACATGTGGAATATGCCCGCCGGTATTGAAATTAGCGATCGGAATGTCGGCAACATCCGCGCGAACAGGACTATGATTGAGCCATGCTTCCTGAACAGGTCGTGCCCACGCTCGATTTCTTGCCAGCTTAACGTAAGCCAGCGGCCATAGCGATCGGCAAAGCGGTGCAAGCGGTCGGAACCGAATTTGATTGCCAGCCAGAACCATAGATAATTGCCCAGCATCGCGCCGGCCGTACCTGCGGCAATCACGCCGCCCAAATTCATATTGCCGCGCGCCGCAGAAACCCCTGCGACCGTCATGATGACTTCGGACGGAACCGGCGGGAATACCGTTTCGAGCAACATCAGCAGGCCAACGCCCCAATAGCCCGCACCGTCGACGAGCCGGATAATCCAGTCATCCATAGCTTAGCTTGCCAGGCGCGCTTCGATGGCATCCCAGATCTTGCCGGGGGTATCGGTGCCGTTAAACCGGTCGATGGCGACAATCCCCGTCGGCGACGTCACGTTGATTTCGGTCAGCCATTCGCCACCGATCACATCGATGCCCACAAAAATCAGGCCGAGTTGTTTCAAGCGCGGTCCCATGACAGCGCAGATTTCCATTTCCCGCGGGCTTAGCTCGGTCGCCTCTGCACTGCCCCCTACAGCAAGGTTGGATCGGAATTCGCCCTCGCCAGGACGGCGATTTATTGCCCCTGCCACCTCGCCATCGACCAACACGATCCGTTTATCGCCCTTGGCCACATCCGGCAGGAATGGTTGCACCATATGCGGCTCTGGCCAGGTGGTGTTGAATACCTCGAACAGCGCGCCGAGATTGCTGCCGTCGGCTTCGACCTTGAAAATGGCCTTGCCGCCATTGCCGTGGAGCGGCTTGATAACCACCGCGCCATTTTCGCGCTGGAAATCGCGCACCTCTTGCACCGACCGTGTGATAAGCGTCGGCGGCATATACTGGCGATAATCGAGCACCATCACTTTTTCGGGCGCGTTACGCACGCTGACGGGATTGTTGACGACGAGTGTTTCGCGTTCGATCCGCTCAAGCAAATGCGTCGCAGTGATATAGCCAACATGGAAGGGCGGGTCCTGGCGCATCAGGACGACGTCAATATCGGAACCGAGGTCAATCCGCTCAGGCTCCCCATAGCGGTAGTGATTACCGGCCACACGCTGCAAGTCATGCACGGGATGCGCCCATGCCGTCAGCCGGTCACGGGCATCGAGGCTGAGTGTGCCTACATCATAATGCCAGATTCCATGACCACGCGCCTGCGCCGACAGCATCAAGGCAAAACTCGAATCGCCATTGATATTGATGCCGTCCATCGGGTCCATCTGTACTGCGACCTTTATGCCCATATTGCGTTCCTATCCGTGCCACACGTTCCGCAAATGGTGCGGCCAGCGCCACGGTGCAACCAGTATCACGTCGATCTGCATATTTTCGGTGCCCTTGCCATATTTAGGTAACAGGATTTCAGCTGCGGCTGCCACTCGCCGGAGACGATGAGCATCGATGGCAGTGGCCAGATCGAGCTGTTTCGTGCGTGCCTTCACCTCGACAAAGGCAACTGTCTTGCCACGACGGGCAATAAGGTCGACCTCACCTCGCGGGGTTTTCACCCTTTCCCCCACAATATGCCAGCCGCGCAGCCGCAAAAACCATGCGGCAATCGCCTCCCCCCGCCGCCCGCGTTTTTCGGCCTCGAAACGGTTCATTCCGATTTCAGCTCGGTCGCGCGTGTATAAACGGCGCTGCGTTCCAAGCCGAACCGTTTTGCAATGACACCCGCCGCCTTGGCGGCAGGCATGGTCTGCAACGCTTCCCGCAATGCTGCATCCATATCGCCGGCCTCGGCTACCTCGTCCTCAACCGGCGGCCCGACGATCAGGACGATTTCGCCCCTAGGCTCCTGCGCGGCATAGCGATCGGCCAACTCGTCCGCAGTGCCTGCCACCACCTCTTCAAACTTTTTCGTTAGCTCACGCGCTATGGCCACGTCGCGAGTGCCATATGCCTCCGATATCGCAGACAGCGTCGCCGCCAGTCGCGGTCCGCTTTCATAGAAAACCAGCGTTGCCTTGATTTTTGCCAGCTCTGCCAGTGCATCCGCGCGCGCCTTCGCCTTGCTCGGCAAAAATCCTGCAAACAGGAAGCGGTCCGTAGGTAATCCGCAGATCGACAGTGCTGCAACGGCCGCGCTCGGACCTGGCGCCGTACGAACCGCAACGCCCGCATCGCGCGCAGAACGGACGAGTTTGTAACCGGGGTCGGAGATCAACGGTGTCCCTGCGTCCGATACCAGCGCCACCACCCCATCGCGGGCCGCTGCGATCAGGCTCAAGCGATCACCTTCGCTGCTATGGTCGTTATAGCGCCGCATCTTCTTCTTTAGGCCCAGATGATGCAACAATTTACCTGTGACCCGGCTGTCCTCAACCGCCACGATATCCGCCGCTTTCAGGATGTCGATCGCGCGCTGTGACATATCTGCAAGGTTGCCGATGGGGGTTGCGACGACATATAAGCCCGACTCGAACGCCATCAAAAACAAACGCTTTTCGTTAAGGGACGAACCATGGTCGCATTCATTGCAGCAACACAGCGGCAGCCGCAAGATATAGTCGTCTGGCTCAGGAGGCTGTTGGCTGTGGCGATGCTTGCCCTTCTGGCGGCTTGTGCGCCGATTCCGCGTGGAGGCGAAGGACCGCCGCCAGTGGTCACGCCCGACCCGCTCGACAGCCTGCATCGCGTAGCCCTGCTGCTGCCGATGACCGGTCCCGACGGCGATGTGGGACAGTCGATTGCCAATGCGACTGCACTGGCATTGTCCGACACCAAGGCGACGAATATCCGGCTGATAACCTATGATACCGCACAGGGCGTGACTGCCGCCGTGCGCAAGGCAATTGCCGATGGCAACAAGGTCATTCTTGGTCCTTTGCGTGGAGATCATGTCTTGGAAGCTGCGGCTATCGCGCGTCCAGCCGGCGTCCCGATTATCAGCTTTTCGAACGATGTCGGGGTCGCCGGACAGAATGTATTCCTGCTGGGTCACTTGCCGAACCAATCCATAGATCGCGTCGTGCGCTACGCCAAATCGCAGGGCTATAGCCGCATCGGCGGGATCGTATCGAACAATGTGTATGGCCAGCGCGCCCAATCGAGCCTTACCAGTGCGGTGCGCAGTGCAGGCGGCACGCTTGTCGGCATCCATGAAACCAACGGAACCAGTGCCTCGTTCGATGCCGCGGCGCGCAAGCTCTCGGCCGCAGGCCAGGTCGACGCGGTATTGATCGCAGACAGCGGCCGGGCGGCCGTGACGGCCGTGCCTTCACTGCGTCGTAACGGGCTCCGCAATGCGAAGATTTTGGGTACCGATCTTTGGAACCTCGACGGATCACTTGCAAGCAACCCGACAATGTACGGTGCCTGGTTCGCCAGCGTCTCGGACACGCTATACAATCAATATGCGGGAAAATACCGCGCCCGCTTCGGACGCGCGCCGTTGCGATTGTCGAGCCTGGGTTATGATTCTGTCCTGCTGATCGCCCGCATCGCGCGTGACTGGCGTCCGGGCACAAAGTTCCCGGTTGCGCAGCTGACCGATCCGCAAGGATTTATAGGTGTCGATGGGGCGTTCCGCTTCATAGCAAACGGCCTGACAGACCGGACGCTGGAGGTACAGGAAATTCAGGCCGGGAAATTTGTGACTGTAAACGCTGCGCCGACTACCTTCGGGAAGTGAGACGGCCTACGCTCAGCGTCGCACCAGCGTAGGCTGGTGCCTGTCTCGTGCCGGCTGGACGAAGGGGAAGCAGTTGCTCCAAAAGCGCGTAATGGTCTCCAACCTTGGCCGGAGCGACGACGGATTCTCATAAACCTTATCTAATGGCGACAATGCTCGCTGTGCACATGCGCGCCGCCGATTTTGCGGGCCTTTTCGATTTTTTTCAGCACCATCTGCCGCTTCAACCGTGACAGATGGTCGATGAAGAGAATGCCCTCCAGATGGTCCATCTCGTGCTGCAGGCAGGTCGCCATCATCCCTTCCATCGATTCTTCGTAAACCTTGCCGTCCAGATCCTGCCAACGTGCACGAATGCGTGCTGGGCGCTCGACCTCGGCATATTGGTCGGGAACCGACAGACAACCTTCATTATAGATACTATGGTCTTCCGAAGGATCGAGAATCTCAGGATTGACGAAAATGCGTGGATTGCGGACAGTCTCGCCATCCGGTCCCTCATCCTGAAGGTCGATGACCAAAAGCCGCTTCGGAACGCCGACCTGAATGGCTGCCAAGCCGATACCCGGCGCCGCGTACATTGTGTCGAACATGTCATCGACCAATTTTTTCAGGTCGTCGTCGAATGTCTCGACAGGCGTCGAAATCGTCTTCAACCGCGGATCGGGTACTTCGAGAATGGGTAAAATGGCCATGGGTCGCAGATAGGGATGAGCAGCGCGGAAATCAACCGACAGGACGGCGCGCGCGCAACGCCTGCGCCAAGGTGCCGTCGTCGAGATAGTCGAGTTCGCCACCAACCGGCACGCCGTGCGCCAGTTGGGTCAGGCGGATAGGGAAATCCTCCAGTCGCTCGGCAAGATAATGCGCGGTAGTCTGGCCCTCCAGCGTCGCGTTCATCGCCAGCACGACCTCGTCAATGCCGCCGGCCGCCACGCGCGTAATCAGACCATCGATGTTGAGATCCTCGGGCCGCACACCGTCCAGCGCCGACAATCGCCCCCCCAGCACATGATATTTGCCCGGAAAGAGCCGCGACCGGTCGAGCGCCCAAAGGTCGGCGACATCCTCTACCACACAAATCGCACGGCCATCCCGGCGTGAATCGACGCAGATACCACAAGGATTGCCAGTATCGATATTGCCGCATGTCTCGCACACCACCAGCCGCTGTTCGACTTGCTGCAACGCCCGCAACAACGGCTGCAACACAGTTTCGCGCTTCTTCATCAGATGCAGCACGACCCGCCGCGCCGACCGCGGGCCAAGGCCGGGCAGCTTCGACAGCGCTGAGGCCAATGCGTCTATTTCTTGCGATGCCATGGCAGCAGCCTTAGGGGGCTTTCCAATAAAGGAAAAGTCACGATGCGCCTCGCCTTCATGGGCACACCCGAATTTGCCGTTCCAACGCTCGACGCTCTGGTCGCGGCGGGGCATGATGTCGTGGCAGTCTCTACGCAACCACCGCGTCCCGGCAACCGTGGCAAGAAGCTGACACCGTCGGCGGTGCAGGCTCGGGCGGATGAACTGGGCTTGCCGGTGCGGACGCCGGTTTCGTTGCGCGACCCGCAAGCTCAGGCCGAATTTGCCGCGCTCGACCTCGATGTCGCGGTGGTCGCGGCTTACGGCCTGATCCTGCCGCAAGCAATCCTCAACGCGCCCAAAAATGGCTGCCTCAATGTCCACGGCTCGCTCCTCCCCCGCTGGCGCGGGGCTGCTCCGGTACAACGCGCGATCCTGGCAGGTGACGACAAGACCGGAGTGATGGTGATGCAGATGGAGGCGGGACTCGACACAGGCCCGGTGCGGGCGACGACGGAGATCGAAATCGACCGCAAATCCATGGGCGAACTCACCGCCGAACTGGCGGAACTTGGTGCGGAGTTAATGGTGGCAGTATTGGCTGACATCCCAGCCCATCCGGCGGTCCCCCAGTCCGACGAAGAAGTTACTTATGCGGCCAAGATCGACAAAGCCGAAACCCGGATCGATTTCTCCACCTCGGCAGAGCAGGTCGAGAGGCAGGTTCGGGCTTTTAGTCCAGCGCCAGGCGCCTGGTTTGAATTTGAGGGCGAGAGGTATCGAATACTCCAGGCCGTCGTCGCACCAGCGCTGGCTGGAGGCGATCAAGCCTGTCAGCATAAACCGCAAGACGAGAGAGGTTCCAGCCTGCACTGGAGCGACGGTGAGGTACTGGACAGGAACCTCACCATAGCCTGTGCCGCCGGCGCCATCCGCCCCATCCTCATCCAGCGTTCAGGAAAACCTGCGATGCCGACAGCCGATTTGCTGCGCGGCAAACCCATCCCGCCCGGCACGATATTGAACTCGGGGCCCAAATGACCCGCTTCGCGTTTACTATCGAATTTGACGGTGGGCCTTACATGGGCTGGCAGTGGCAGGACCACGGCCCGTCGGTGCAGGGGGCCATTGAGGAGGCGATTTTCAAAGTGACGGGGGAGAATACTCTCGTCTATAGCGCAGGCCGCACCGATGCCGGCGTCCATGCACTCGGCATGCGGGCGCATGTCGACATTGAAAAGCCCCTGAAGCCTTTTCGCATCATGGAAGCGATCAATGCTCATCTGCGCCCGCATCCCATTGCGGTGCTGGATTGTGAAGAAGTATCCGATGACTGGCACGCCCGCTACAGTTGTATCGGGCGGGAGTATGAATATCGAATCTGCAACCGGCGTGCTTCGCTGACGCTGGAGCGCGGTCGCGTCTGGCGCGTCGGACCGGAACTCGATGCCGATGCGATGCATGAGGCTGCGCAACAACTTGTGGGCCTCCATGATTTCACTACCTTCCGTTCCACCGCCTGCCAGTCCGCCAGCCCGGTCAAAACGCTCGACCGTCTGAATGTTCGCCGCGAAGGACAGCATGTGATCGTCGAAACGGCGGCTTTATCGTTCCTCCACCACCAGGTCCGTTCGATGGTCGGCTGCCTTGTGGCGGTCGGCCTGGGCCGGTGGAGTGCTGGTGACTTGAAGTCCGCACTTGAAGCCAAAGATCGCGCTTCTCTTGCAGAGAACGCGCCGCCCGAGGGGCTCTATTTCGTTCGCGCTATTTACCCTTAGGCGAAAAGCTTGTTCAACGATTTTTCGAGCATGACAAGCTGCCACAGCAGCCGCCCGTTATTGATTCTTCCGGCGATGTGATCCTCCGCCGCCTTGGCAATTGCCTTGCTGTCGAACAGGTCCATTTGCGACAAGGTCAGGCTGGTCGAAAGCGCCCGCGCCTCGTCCGCCAAGGATCCGCGAAACCACTGGTCGATAGGCGTGACGAAACCCATTTTCGGGCGATAGAGGATGTCCTTGGGCAGATATCCCTCCATCGTCCGCTTCATCAGCCATTTGCCCTGCCCACCCATTATGCGCATTTTTTCGGGCAGGCTGGCAGCAAATTCGAGCAAACGGTGGTCGAGCAACGGTTCGCGCGCCTCCAGGCCTACGGCCATACTGGTGCGATCGACTTTCGTGAGGATATCGCCAGGCAGCCACATTTTCATGTCGGCATATTGCGCCTGATCTAGGCCGCTTTGGGCGGGGGCACTGGCCATCAGAGCTTCCATGTGGGTTTCAGCGCGGTAGCCGCCAATTGCGCCAAGCATCCGCTGCGAATATAGCGCGTTGCGTTGCGCGGGATTGTTAAGGACCACGGCATCGGTGTAACCCTGCGGTCCGGTGCGGGCGGGGCACGGCAGGGTCTGGTTCTGGCGTAGCCGTCGGGGG
>JACVCM010000101.1 GCA_016742125.1 Sphingomonadaceae bacterium
GGCGCAGCACTGGTCGCAAACTCGGTCATTCAGTCCCCTTCATCCTCTTTTCAAAAACTAGGGGTCGCGAGGCATGTTTGTAAAGCGGCATTACAGGCAAGACAAGAGTGCCTTATCGCTTGGACCGGAGGCGACAAAGACGGATTTCCAGCCATGACCTGCGGCCTGCGCTATGTTTGGTGACAGCGCGGCTATGGAAATTGCGCTTTTCGCGAGGTTCCGTTCAGCGAGCAAAAAACCGAAATGCCTTGCCGCACGCGGTGAATGGAGCAGTACATGATCGGCGCTGCGCGTAAAGTCTTCGAAAGCTTCCGGCGCGGGAAGTGCTGTGCTGCGATAAACTATGTGCGTGTCCAGCCGTATCGAGGGATCATATTGCGGTTCGACGCGATCCTCGCCCGTCAGCCATAGCAGTCGGCAGTGGTCCACCTTCGCCAGAAGTTCATCGACACCCGAATTTCCTATATGTTCTACGCTCAGCCCCGCGCCTCGCGCGGCGTCAGCGGTATTTTGCCCAACCGCCAAAACAGGCAGGTCGCGATACTTGGCCAAATCGGTTCCGGCATGACGGACCGAATTGGCACTTGTCAGCAACAACTTGTCATAATCGCCCGGCGATAACGCGGTCCAGTCGACAGGCTCCACGACAAACAGTGGCATCAACAATGGTTCATGCCCGGCCGCCCTCACCCGCACCGCAGTTGCATCCGCACCGGGTTGCGGACGGAGAATCAGCAGCTTCATGACGCGAACAGCGTGCGCAGCCTTTCGCTTGCATCGTCAAGCAGAGTTCTTGCCAGCCCTGCTGGCCCATCCTGGTCAGATGCAGAAAAGGTCAGCGATGCCGAGTGGCGCTCGCTTCCATCCTCGCTCAATATCTCGGCCCGCATGGCTATGCTATCCCCCTCTACCACTGCATGGGCAGCAGCCGGGGAATGGCAATTGCCGCCTAGCGCCTCCAGAAAGGCCCGTTCGGCCATTACCGCTGTAAATGTCGGCGCGTCATTGACGGCGTGCAGAAAAGACGCAAGTTCCGGCCGCGCGGTGAGGTGATCGATGCCGATAGCCCCCTGCGCCGCCGCAGGCAGCATATCTGCAATATCGATAGTTGTTCCGACATCGGACATGCCAAGCCGGTCGAGGCCCGCCGCCGCCAGTAAGGTCGCATCAAAATCCCCGGCCTCGATTTGCGCCAGCCGCGTTGCTACATTCCCGCGTATGGGCGATGTTCTCAAATCGGGCCGCAGCGCCCTCAACTGGGCGGCCCGGCGGGGACTGGAGGTCCCAATATGCGCATTTTGCGGCAGCGAGGAAATCTCAGCTACCCCCACGAGCCGGTCCCGCACATCCGCTCGCGGAAGCATCGCAGACAATGTAAATTGCGGCGCACGGATGGTTTCTACATCCTTCATCGAATGCACCGCGATATCGATATCGTCCTCAACCAGCGCCCGTTCGAGCTCTTTCGTCCATAGTGCCTTGCCGCCGATTTCGGCGAGCGGCCGATCCTGTATCTTGTCACCACTGGACAGCATGGGTACGAGAATCACGGCCGTATCGGCAAGGTCATGCGCCTCGCGGATGGCAGCGGCCGCCATTTCGGCCTGGGCAAGGGCCAAGGGCGAACGCCTTGTTCCGATACGCAAGGGATTGTCGGGAGTGAAGTCGGCAGGGCTCATGCGACTTGTCCATAACGCGGCAGGCACCTATGGGAAAGCGGAATGGCTACCATCCTGGGTCTTGAATCGAGCTGCGACGAAACCGCCGCCGCCATTGTGCGATCCGATCGCACGATTTTAAGCCATGCCCTGGCCGGACAGGAAGACCACCACCGCGCCTTTGGCGGCGTCGTACCGGAAATCGCGGCGCGCGCACATGCTGAATTGATGACCCCTCTCGTCGAAACCGCACTGGCCGATGCCGGAATGACGCTGGACGATGTCGATGCGATTGCCGCCACCGCCGGCCCCGGCCTGATCGGCGGTGTGATGGTCGGACTGGTTACTGCCAAGGCGCTGGCAATGGCGGCGGGCAAGCCGTTGGTGGCGGTCAACCATTTGGAAGGCCACGCGCTGTCACCGCGCCTGATCGATGCAGACCTGGAATTTCCCTATCTGCTCCTCCTAGTTTCCGGCGGCCATTGCCAACTGCTTCGGGTAAACGGCATCGGCGATTATGACCGGTTAGCGACCACCATCGACGATGCAGTTGGCGAAGCTTTCGACAAGACCGCCAAAATATTGGGGCTGGGGTTTCCCGGCGGACCAGCCGTCGAAGTGACCGCAGCAAGGGGCGACCTGAATGCCGTGCCGCTACCGCGCCCGCTCAAGGGCGCCGCCGAGCCGCATTTTTCCTTCGCGGGCCTGAAAAGCGCTGTCCTTCGCGCCCATGAGTCAGGGCGGTACAGGACCGAAGATATTGCCGCTTCGTTCCAGCAGGCCGTGGTCGAATGTCTGCAGGACAGGCTTGAATATTCACTTGACCGCATCGATCCGCCTGCAGCGCTTGTTGTTGCGGGCGGTGTTGCTGCCAATAGCGCGATCCGGGCAATGTTGTCCGATCTTGCCGACCGGCGCGGCATGCGCTTCGTCGCTCCTCCTCCCTGGCTGTGCACCGACAATGGTGCGATGATAGCCTGGGCCGGAGCCGAACGGTTCGCAGCCGGTTTGACCGATGGTCTGGATTTTGTCGCGCGCCCGCGCTGGCCGCTCGATCACGAAGCCGCACCCGCGCGCGGAGCGGGCGTTAAGGCGTGAGTACAGCCCGTTATCCCGTCGGTATCATCGGCGGCGGCGCCTGGGGGACCGCGCTGGCCGCTGTCATGGCGCAAAACCACGACGAGGTTCTGGTCTGGGCCCGCGAACCCGAGGTCGTGGACAGCATCAATAGTGCACATGAAAATACGGCCTTCCTGGCAGGAATAGCACTGAACCCGTCGATCAAGGCGACAGGCGATCTGGCGGAAATGGCTGCATGTGGCGCTTTGCTGGTCGTGACCCCGGCGCAACATGTGCGCGCGACGCTCAGCGCGCTTCCCCCGACCGACGCGCCACTGCTGCTGTGCGCCAAGGGCATTGAGGCCGAGACGCAATTTCTGGTGTCCGACATTGCTGCGCAGGTCAGGCCGGATAATCCGCTGGCCGTACTGTCCGGACCTACCTTTGCCCATGAAGTTGCCGCCGGGAAGCCCACCGCAATTACATTGGCAACCTCCAATCAGGCATTGGGGTCGATATTGATGCGGCTGATAGCCGCCCCGCATTTCAGGCCATATTGGTCGGACGATGTAGTCGGGGCAGAGATTGGCGGCGCTGTCAAAAATGTTCTGGCTATCGGCTGCGGCGTTGTCGACGGCGCGGGTCTGGGACTGAACGCCCGTGCCGCCCTTATTGCACGCGGATTCGCAGAAATGCAGCGGTACGGCCTTGCCCGTGGCGGCCGACCGGAAACGCTGGCCGGCCTGTCGGGTCTGGGCGACCTCGTGCTTACATGTAGCTCCGAAAATTCCCGCAATTTCTCACTGGGAAGGGGATTGGGCCAGGGTACGCCTGCTTCAGACCTGCTTGCCGACCGGCGCACCGTGGCCGAAGGCGCTTTTACCGCACCGGTGCTGCTGCAGTCGGCGAAGCAGCTCGATGTCGACATGCCGATAGTCGCGGCAGTCTGTGCGCTCCTCGACGGCAGCGCGACGGTTGGCGAAGTGACAGCAGCATTGCTCTCCCGCCCGCTCAAGGCCGAAAGCTGGTAACGCTGCCGCGATTGCGCTAGCGTCGGCAGACAGGGGTGAGAGATTGACGGCTGCCAGAACCGACGAAGACGATATTCAGGCGCTGGCAAAAGGTGGCCGGACGAATGTTCTTGGCTTTTTGCTCCGCCTCGCAGCGCGCATCCCCTTTCTTTTTATTGCCGGGCGCCTGTACGGGCCTGAGGCCTTGGGTCGCTTTGCCTACGCACTGCTGATCGTAGAATTTGTCGCTCAGCTCGCCTCGCTGGGGTTGCGGCGCGGTCTGGCCGAGTTGCTGTCCCGCGACGACCGGCCGCATTCCCACATCATCGCAGACGCCATGCTCGCGGCGATTGCCGCAGCCGCGCTGGGTGCCGCGTTTTTGATTGCTGTCCCGCAAATCATGTTCCCGAACAGTGCGATCAATGGACTGGACCGGTTTCTGCCCTTGGTCATCTTCACCATTGTCGCGACCGACATCGCGCTGGCGGCGCTGGCCTATCGCTTCGATATCGCATCGACTGTTCGCGCCCGTGCAATTGTCGAGCCGTGGACCATCAGCATTGCGGCCGGCGCACTATATTTCTATTCTGCGCGGGACGGTCTCATCCTGTCCTATGTCGTATCGCTGATTGCTGCGATGCTGTTTGCCTTATGGCCTTTGTGGCGCAGCTATGGCCTCCCTTGGGGGTGGATACCAAGCCCCACACGATCCTATGCCGTCGCCAGACGCAATTTGCCCCTGGCTGCGGCGGATGCAGCTGAATGGGGCAGCAGGCGCCTGGACCTTGCGATATTGGGCTTGTTCGCCTCGCCAGCAGTCGTGGGGATCTATTATGTTGCGCAACAGGTCGCCAGCCTCCCGCAGAAGCTGAAGAGCAGTTTCGATCCGATATTGGGGCCGGTCATCACTCGCAACTTGCAGTCCAGGAACTACGGTGAGATCGCACGGCAGGTCGGGCAGGTAGGCTTCTGGATTATCGCCGCGCAGGCCGGGATAGCGCTGGCGCTTGGTATTCCGGGCGAGGCGGTGATGGGGCTGGTCGGTCCGGAATTTGTCGGCGGAACCGGCGCTCTCGCCTTTCTGCTGGCGGCGGAGGTCGCGGCGGCCACAGCGGTGGTCAGCGAATCGGCACTGGTTTACATGGCGCGTCACCGCAATTTGCTCATCTCGATCGGCATGCTGGCCGTGCAGGCTCTTGTCAGCGTCGGGTTGATCATGATGATCCCGCAATTACCGATCAAGTCCTCATATGAAGGATTATATCAGGCTGCGGCTGTCGCCTGCGGGCTCATGCTGTCGCTGGGGATCGGGTCGTTGATCAAGGCGCGATTCCTGGGCCGTCTCCTGGGCCATTCGATCAGTATCTGGCGTCGCGCCTTGGTGCTGGGGGTGCTGGCGGCAGCCGTTCTCGGCATGGCGATAGTCAGTGTCCCGGCCCGTCTCGAATGGGTCGAGCTGGTGATCGGTATTCCCGCGATCCTAGGGCTTTACGGCTGGATCATCTGGCGCTGGGGTTTTGGTCCCGAGGACCGCATCCTGTTCAAAAAGGCGCCTGACCCAAACGGGAGTTGACCAGCGCAGCAATGTCCGCCTCGGGCCGTGCACCATAATGCGAGATGACCTCGGCGGCGCAGACAGCGCCCATTGTCAGGCATTCCGCCATGCTGCGGCCTTGGGCAATCCCTGCAAATACCCCCGCGGCGAACAGGTCGCCCGCGCCCGTGGTATCGACAAGCTGTGTCACCGGCTCTGCACTTACCTCGGTGCGCACGCCATCTTCGACCGAAATCGCTCCATTCTCGCCGCGCGTGCAAACCAGCAGCGGAACCCTGGCCGCAATCATTGCAACCGCCGCGTCAAAATCCTCAAGACCGCTCAGCGCGCGTATTTCAACTTCGTTGGCGAACAATATGTCGATGCGCCCTGCCTCCATTTCGGCAAGGAAGTCAGCGCCGTGGCGCGAGATGACGAACGCGTCCGACAGCGTCAGAGCGACCTTGCGGCCAGCGGCACGCGCGATATCGATCGCGGTGCGCATCGCCGCGCGTGGCTCTTCGGGATCCCAGAGATAGCCCTCCAGATACAGGATCGCTGCGCTTTCGATCAGCTCCCGGTCCATCAACCGTGCGGGCAGGAACTGTGAGGCACCGAGAAATGTGTTCATCGTCCGCTGTGCATCAGGGGTAACAAGGATATAGCAGCACGCCGTGGCCGGCGCCCCTTCGCGGGCCGGAATGTCGAAATGGATACCGCCCGCGCGAATATCATGCGCGAAGACGGTGCCCAGCTGATCGTCGGCGACCTGTCCGATAAACGCGGTCTTGTGCCCCAGCCTGGCCAGACCCGCCAAGGTGTTGGCCGCCGAACCCCCGCTGATTTCACGCGCCGGACCCATATTGTCGTAAAGTGCCTTTGCCCGGGCCTCGTCGATCAGCTGCATGCTGCCCTTGGTAAGGCCTTCGCTCTCGATAAAGGCATCATCGGTATCGGCGATGATATCCACGATGGCGTTGCCGATGGCGAGTACGTCGAAACGGGTGTCGGTCATAAAAATCCTGCAAAAAGTTTCGCGCGCCCTAGTGGGCGATCGCCTGTCGGGCAAGATAAATAGGTGATTGACTTGAGTAACACACTTCCTATTCTGGACGCATGATCCAAGCGGTTGCCATGGCCTTTCAAAGCCTCGCCGATGCGCGGGTGCAGCGGCTGCTCGTTCGCGTGATTTTGCTGACCTTGCTCTCCTTTCTCATCCTCGGTTTTTCACTGTGGTGGGCGATGAGCTGGGGCCTGGGCTGGATCGGCCTCGAAGAAATCGGGGTCAGCGCTGACAATGCCTCGGTTTTCGGCGCGTTCCTTGCGGCCGCGATGACATTGTTGTCGACATTCCTGCTGTTTCGCATTGTCGCGGTCGCAATCACCTGGGTCTTTGCCGATGATATCATCGACGCCGTGGAGGACCGGCATTATCCCAAACATGCCATGACCGGAAAGCGGCCGGGCCTGGTTAGCGGTACAGCGATGGCGCTTCGCTCTGTGGCCAGGGTAGTGGGCTACAATCTGCTGGCGCTGCCGGTATATTTGCTATTGCTCGTCACCGGAGTCGGCACCGCGATCGCCTTCCTGCTCGTCAACGCGCTTTTGCTGGGCCGCGATCTGGAGGACATGCTGGTTGCCCGCCACGGCAAGGAACATGGGACAATGCGCAAACTGCCGCGCCTGTTGCTCGGCCTGACCGGGACCGTCGGAATGATGGTTCCCTTTTTCAACCTGATCGTGCCAGTGCTGGCGACCGCAACAGCCGTACATATGGTGCATTCGGGGGTCAGCAGATTATGAGATATGTGGCAATGGCGGCAACCTTGCTGGTCGCGGGCTGCGTTTCGGGTCCGGCCCCTGCCCCGCGTCCTGCCGCGCCGCCCGAACGCACGGCGGCGGCTTTTCCGCCCCGACCGGCAATCGACCAGCGCGGGCTGGAGGCAGTGATGGGCAAGGATGTCGGCACCCTCAAACGCCTGTTCGGGGAACCCCGGCTCGATGTGGTAGAAGTCTATGGCCGCAAACTGCAATTTACCGGCAAAGCCTGCGTGCTCGATGCCTTCCTATACCCCCAGGGCAAGGGGGGAACGGAAATCGTCACCCATGTCGATGCGCGGCGGAGCGACGGGGCCGCTGTGGATCGCGCGGCTTGTGTGGACGCGTTGCAGCGGCGTTAAGCGCCAACTTTATCCAATTCGTCAATCGCCCATTCCGCGGCGTCGCGGACTACCTCGTTCGCATCTTCAAGAAGCGCCATCAACGCTTCGCGCAAGCTGTCGTCACCACTATTGCCTGCCGCAATTGCTACATTGCGAATGAAGCGATCACGCCCAATTCGCTTGATCGGCGACCCCGAAAACAGCGCACGGAAGGCCGTGTCGTCGAGTGCAAGCAGGTCGGCAAGTCGCGGCGCAACAAGTTCCGCGCGTGGCAGGAACGCCTTGTTGGCAGCGGCGCTTTCCGCAAATTTGTTCCAGGGGCAAATGGCGAGGCAATCGTCGCAACCATAGATGTGATTGCCGATAAGCGGTCGCAATTCACGGTCGATCGGCCCCTTATGCTCGATGGTGAGATAGGAAATGCACCGCCGCGCATCTAGCCTGTATGGCGCAGGGAAGGCATCGGTCGGGCAGATGTCTTGGCACGCGCGGCACGAACCGCAGCGGTCCCTGCCCGGCGCATCGGCTTCCAGCTCCGCCGTGGTGTAGATCGCGCCAAGAAACAGCCAGCTGCCATGGTCGCGGCTCACCACATTGCTGTGTTTGCCCTGCCAGCCAATCCCGGCGGCTTCGGCCAGCGCCTTTTCCATCACCGGCGCGGTGTCGACAAATACCTTCACATCTGCGCCCGCCTGATGCGCGAGCCAGCCTGCCAACCGCTTCAACGCGCCCTTCACGACCTCATGATAGTCACGGCCCTGTGCATAGACCGAGATGCGCGCGCGATCTGGGTGACCGGCCAAGGCCATCGGGTCGTTCGGCGGCGCGTAGCTCATGCCGAGCATGATCACCGAGCGAACATCCGGCCATAAAGCGTCGGGGCTGGCACGCTGGTCGGCGCGGCTCTCCATCCAGAGCATGTCGCCATGGCACCCGCTGGCGAGCCACTGCTGCAACCGCTCGCCCGCAATCGGCGCAAGCCTGCCCGGCGCAACACCGAACGCGACAAATCCTTCCGCGGCCGCGCGCTCTTTCAGCATGTTAACCAAATTTGTCTTGTGTCTTTTCACACGCCAACCCTATTCAGCACCATATCGTTTCCGGGGCGCAGTTCTTCATGTACGCAATAGAGGCAAAGGGTCTGGTAAAGCAATTCGACGGCTTTCGTGCGGTCGATGGCGTGGACCTGAAAGTACCCCAGGGCAGCATCTACGGCATCCTGGGACCCAACGGTGCGGGCAAGACGACGATGTTGCGCACGCTGCTCGGCATCATCGACCCCGATGAAGGCGTGCGTATGCTGCTCGGCTCCGACCGACCGATCACACAGTCGCGGAATGTCGGTTACTTGCCCGAAGAGCGCGGATTGTACCAGTCGATGCGCGCGGTCGACACCATTGCCTTCATGGGCGCGTTGCGTGGCCTTTCTTTGAAGGAAGGCGCCGAAAAGGGACGCGCTTTGCTGGAAGAGGCGGGGCTTGGTTATGCTGCAGACCGGCAGATACGGCAGCTTTCCAAAGGCATGGCGCAGACGGTGCAGTTGATGGGCACCATCGTCCATGATCCAAAGCTGATTGTCCTCGACGAGCCATTTTCCGGCCTCGACGCACTCAACCAGGCCAAACTCGAAAAAATGATTCGCGCGCAGGCGGCAAAGGGTGTCACGGTCATCTTCTCCACGCATGTTATCGCCCATGCCGAGCGTCTGTGTGAACGTATTGCGATCATTGCCAAGGGCAAGATCAGCTTTGATGGGCTGGTTTCCGAAGCCCGCGACCGGTTGCGCCCGCAAGTGCATCTGGAGACCGAGACCCTCGACGGACCGTGGCGTAAGGCGCTGCCGATCGATACCAAGGCGGAGGGCAATTGGTGGCATTTCACCTTGCCGGAAACAGGAGTCGAGCCTTTGCTGACAGCATTGGTCGAGGGCAAGGCTGGCATAAAGTCTTTGTCCATCGAGCGCCCCGGCTTGCACGACGCCTTTGTGGCCATTGCCGGGGAAGCGGTAGCGGCCGAAATGGACGAACCGGTGGCGGGAGATATATTGTGAAAGAAATTATCCGTGCCGCCTTCGTCATCGCCCGCCGCGATTTTACCGCAATCATCTATTCCAAGGCCTTTATCTTTTTCCTGCTCGGCCCGTTGTTTCCGGTACTGGTCGGGGCCGCAGCAGGCAGCCTTGGCGGGCAGATTGCCCGGGAGGCCGCACAGCCTGTAGTCGGCCTTGCCATGTCGCAGGCCGATTCGCGCAAGATGCTGGACGCGCGGGATACGCTGGCAGTGAACATGGGCGAGCATTATTTTACCGAGATGAAGATTGTCGGCGACCCGGACAACAATGCTCCCAAAAAGCCGCAGGATTATCTAAAAAAGAAGGAAGACAATCTCAGCGTGGTTGTCACCGGGCCGTTGGCCAAGCCGGTTATTACGGGGACCAAGAGAGCCGTCGAGCGCGAAAGCGCGGACATCGAGCTGCTAGCCGCGCATGCTCTAAATCCCGGCCTCGTCAAACTGCCCGAAGCAACGCCCGACATCGTCGCGGAGACGGCGAATAACGACAAGCAATTGCGGACGGTAACGGCACAGGGCGGACAGATACTGGTTTTCTTTGTCACGATGCTACTCGCAGGCATGGTGCTATCCAATCTCGTCGAGGAAAAATCGAACAAGATTATCGAAATACTGGCGGCATCGATTCCGATGGAATCGGTATTCCTCGGCAAGCTCTTTGCCATGCTCGCAATGGCGTTGCTCGGCATAGCCGTGTGGACCAGCCTCGGCCTGATCGCTTCGCAGTTTCTGAACGAAGCCCGGCCTTCCTTCCCGACGCCTGCTGTCGGATGGCCGATGTTCGTAGCCTTGTGTTTTACCTATTTCATCATGGCTTATCTGATGCTCGGCGCACTGTTCCTTGGCATCGGCGCAATGGCGGCAACCGTCCGCGAAGTGCAGACGATATCGATGCCGGTGACGATGGCGCAGCTGGTCAATTTCTTCTTCGCCTCCTATGCGCTCACCAAGACGGGACAACCCATTGAGGTTTTCGCTTCAGTCTTCCCGTTCAGCTCGCCCTTCGCAATGATCGGGCGTGCCGCGCTCGAACCCGTCCTCTGGCACCACGCGGTCGCCATCATCGGGCAGATATTCTTTGCCATCCTGTTGCTTCGGATCGGGGTTCACCTGTTCAAGAAGAACGTCATGAAGTCGGGCAACGCAGGCCGTGTCAAGGACGATGGAAAGCGCAAGCTGTTCGGGCTCATCACTGTGCGGGGTTAGGACTTGGCAAAGTCTCATCGACTGTATAGTCAAGACAATACACCTCG
>JACVCM010000102.1 GCA_016742125.1 Sphingomonadaceae bacterium
CGGGTGGTTTCTGGTGCGCCTTGAAGGGCCCGCCACCGGGTTTGGGAAGCGAGTCCCGGACGACATGGTCGCAGGGTGCGGGTGGGCGAATGACGGCTGTGCCGCTGCTGCTATTTGCCGTTGCTGCGCGGCGGATGGATTACAGCACGATGGGATTCATCCAGTATCTTGCGCCAACGCTACAGTTTTTGTGCGGTGTACTGATTTACAATGAGCCGCTGACCACATTGCGCGCAGTCAGCTTTGCACTGATCTGGGTTGCCCTTGCCATCTTTAGCTGGGACGCGATTCGGCGAATGCGCGCGGCCTAACCCACCAAGCGCCAGCTTATTTCGTCGGCTGCGTGGAAGGGCACAATGGAGGTGCCGTTGGCATCAATGGTTTTAGGAACTGAGACGACTGCGCGTTCAAGCGTTACCGTGCCTTCGTTCAACGGCAAGCCATAGAAGCGCGGGCCGTTTTCGCTCGCGAAGGCCTCGAACTTGTCCAGCGCACCCTCTTCGTCGAACACCGTGACATAGCTCTCCAACGCATAAGGCGCATTGAAGATGCCAGCGCAGCCGCAGGCGCTTTCCTTGGCCGACGTGGCGTGCGGGGCGCTGTCGGTGCCGAGGAAATATTTGGCCGAACCCGATGTTGCGGCATCGCGCAATGCAAGCCTGTGCTTTTCGCGCTTCGCAACGGGCAAGCAATAGGCGTGGGGGCGAATGCCACCGGCAAACATGGCATTGCGGTTAATGTGGAGATGTTGCGGTGTGATCGTGGCTCCCACATTTGGACCGCTGCCATCGACAAAAGCGACAGCGTCCGCAGTCGTGATATGCTCGAAAACAATTTTGAGTTCAGGCAGCTCACGGACAAGGCCTGATAATGTGCGTTCGATAAACACCGCCTCACGGTCGAAGATATCGACATCATGGTCGGTGACTTCACCGTGGATCAGGAGCGGCATTCCAATGGCTGCCATATGCTCCAGCGCAGGCATTATGTTGGCGACGTCGGTGACGCCATGCGCACTGCCCGTCGTGGCATGTGCCGGGTAAAGCTTTGCCGCGGTAAAGACGCCCTCCCTAAACCCGCGTGCCAGTTCGTCGCCCTTGCTCGCATCCGTCAGATATGCCGTCATCAGGGGGACGAAATCGATGCTGTCGGGCACCGCCGCCAGGATGCGGTCCCGATAGGCGGCGCCGGCTTCCACACTCGTCACTGGCGGCGATAGGTTGGGCATCACAATCGCCCGGCCAAACTGCCGCGCGGTATAGGGCACCACGCCGCGCATGATATCGCCATCGCGAAGGTGAACATGCCAGTCATCGGGGCGGCGGATGGTAAGGGTGTCGGTCATGGGCTTCCCTTTAGGCGAAGCAAACCCTATCTGTCACCTATGCCAGATACCCGTCTGTTCGATCGTGCCGTCATTCGCCTTTCACCGACCGAAGCGGACGAAGATGTACGTGGCTTTCTGCAGGGATTGGTGACGCAGGATACAACCGCGGAATTACCATTATGGTCAGGTTTGCTTACGCCGCAGGGCAAGGCGTTGTTCGACTTCATCTTGTGGGACGATGGCTCCGACCTTCTGATCGATTGCGAAGGCGCACAGGCCGAGGCTTTGACGCGGCGTTTGTCGATGTACCGCCTGCGACGCAAGGTCGGGATTTTTATCGACGCCGATATGGGCGTGTTCTGGTCGCGGGAAGGCAGCGGTGATCCGCGTCATCCCGAACTCGGCCAGCGCTGGCTTGGCCCGATCAACGCTCAGGACGCCGACGCCAGTGACGTCTTTCGCGCCCACCGCCTTGCCCTCGGCATTACGGAGGGTGTAGCTGAACTCGGCAGTGACCAGACGCTCTGGCTCGAGGCCAATGCGGCTGAATTGAATGGCGTGTCCTTCTCCAAAGGTTGCTATGTTGGGCAGGAGAACACTGCGCGGATGAACTGGCGGCAAAAAGTCAACAGACGGCTGGTGGTCGTTCCGCTTGCGAATGCCGATCTCAAGAGGCAGCGGGTCGCCTATCCGGACCTCGACATATCGGTCGAACTTCGTCGCGTTGAGGATATGACAGATCTTAACCTGCCCGAATGGCAGCGCGCGGCGATCAGCTAACGATTATCGTCCCGGTCATGCCGAACCCGGCATGCAGGAAATGCCCGCATTTAACCTTGTAATTCCCGACCTTGGGCGTCAGCGTTACGTCCGCGCTGTCGCCAGCGCTCAAGTCGATCCGCCCTTTCTTGCCCAGCTTCGCCCGTGTTGCGGTATCCATGGTCGCAGCCTTGAAGAACTCGGGCGCAGTGAAATCGTGCCCGCCCGATCCCTGGTTGACGAAATGCAGAGTCACCGGTTGGCCTGCCTTCAGCGAAATCGCCGAGGGCGTGAACTTGAAATTGGCGAGCACGATTTCGACCCGTGCCGGATTTTGCGCCGCGCTAGGTGCTATCAAGGCAACAGCCACGGCCAGATAAGCGATATGTTTCATGACAATCTCCATCGCCCCACAGCGATGATAGACCAGATTGCCTAGTCAAGCAATTCGAGCCTGACCCTCGCGGTACCACTGCGGTGCATATCGATCTCCCGCGCCGCTGCCTGACTAATATCGATGATCCGTCCCTTGCCCCACGGTCCGCGGTCGTTGATGCGCACAACGACTTCCTTGCCATTGGCAAGATTGGTAACCGCTACCCGACTGTGAAAGGCAAGGGTCCGATGCGCCGCGGTCATTGCGCCGGGGTCAAAGCGTTCTCCGCTCGCGGTCCGGCTGCCCGCAAATTCATTGCCATAATAGCTGCCCATTCCTTCGCCCACGAGGCTGCGGCTGTCGCCCGCTTGGGCCAGAACCGGAACGGCGAGCAACGCCAGGAGCGCAAAACGACTCATCTGTGACATGGACCCCTCCATGCCCGGGTACTGCCGTTATGCCGTCGACGTCGCAAACGATTGGCGACACGGCGCTTCACTTGCGGGCTAAATCGAGATGCTAAACGTCCAAATTCGCTACATTGAGCGCATTTTCGACGATGAAGTCCCGGCGCGGTTCCACCACCTCACCCATCAGCTTGGTGAAAATATCGTCCGCCAGATCGGCCTGGTCGATCTCGACCTTGAGCAGCGAGCGGTGATTGGGGTCGAGGGTCGTTTCCCACAATTGCTCGGCGTTCATTTCGCCAAGGCCCTTGTAGCGCGAGATCGAAAGGCCCTTGCGGCCCGCAGCCAGAACGGCGTCGAGCAGTTCGGACGGGCGGGTGATCGCGCCCTTGTTACCGATACCCGCTGGGGTAGTAGAGCGGGGGGCCTGATCGTTCTCGGTTGCTTCCTGGGCGTCTTCCAGCACATCGGGTTCCGGCTCGGCTGCTGCCGCGGTCGATTTGACGAGGCGCGCTGGCGATGCGTAGCTGGCCGTTTCCTCGCTAGCCAACCGGTGTAGCTTGCGCGCTTCGGCGGAAGCCAAGAAGGTGGCTTCAACGATATGGTGGTCGGTGACGCCGCGCCATAGCCGTTCGAAATGATAGCCGCCATCTTCCGACACGCGACCAGACCATTTGCCCTCGACATCCTGCGCATCCATCCATGCAGCTGCTTTGGCTACAGCAGCTGCGCGGTCTTGTGCATCGGAATCGAGCGCGCCGGTGAGCGCCATTGCCTCGACAATCGTCGGGTCGTAACGGCGCGGGACAAAAGCCATCAAGCTGCGCATGCGCCGCGCATGTTCGACAAGGCTGGCAAGGTCTGCACCTGCCCGTTGCCCGCCTTCGCCCTCAAGCACGACCCCCCCAAGGCCCAGTTCGACCAGGTGGTCGTCCAATGCCTTGTCGTCCTTGACGTAGATTTCGCTGCGGCCCTTGGCCACCTTGTACAGCGGAGGCTGTGCGATGAAGAGATGCCCGTTTTCGATGATCTCGGGCATTTGCCGGTAGAAGAAGGTAAGCAACAGCGTGCGGATGTGCGACCCGTCGACATCGGCGTCGGTCATGATCACGATCTTGTGATAGCGTAGCTTCTCGATATTGAAATCCTCGCGCCCGATTCCGGTGCCCATCGCCTGGATGAGCGTACCGACTTCCTTGGACGACAGCATCCGGTCGAAACGGGCGCGTTCGACATTGAGAATCTTGCCTTTTAACGGCAGGATCGCTTGATAATGCCTGTCGCGGCCTTGCTTTGCCGAGCCGCCTGCGGAGTCGCCTTCGACGAGGAAAAGCTCGGACTTGGCGGGGTCTTTTTCCTGACAATCGGCAAGTTTGCCCGGTAGCGAGGCGATGCCCATCACGCTCTTGCGCGACGCCTCCCGCGCCTTGCGCGCCGCTTCACGCGCGGCGGCGGCGTCGATAACCTTCTGGATAACGGTGCGCGCATGGCCGGGATTTTCCTCCAGCCAGTCATTCATCCGGTCGGCCATCAGGCTTTCGAGCGGCTGGCGCACTTCGCTCGACACCAGCTTGTCCTTGGTCTGTGAGCTGAACTTCGGATCGGGCAGCTTGACAGAAACAATCGCCGTCAGCCCTTCGCGCATGTCGTCGCCGGTAAGCGCGACTTTCTCCTTCTTCAGCATTCCCGATTTCTCGGCATAGCCGTTGAGTGTGCGTGTCAGCGCGGAACGGAACGCTGCCAGGTGGGTGCCGCCGTCACGTTGCGGAATATTGTTGGTAAAGCAAAGGACGTTCTCATAATATGAGTCGTTCCATTCGAGCGCGACGTCGATGCCGATACCGTCGCGCTGCGACGAAATCGCGATGGGATCGGCGAGCAGCGCAGTCTTGTTACGGTCGAGATATTTCACGAAAGCCGCAATCCCGCCTTCGTAGAACAGATCATGCTCTTTCACGTCCGAATGGCGTTTGTCGCGCAGCAATATGCGCACGCCCGAATTGAGGAATGCCAGTTCGCGGTAACGATGCTCCAGCTTGTCGAAGTCGAATTCGGTGACGTTTTTGAATGTCTCGGTCGAAGCCATAAAGGTCACGCGCGTACCCTTCTTGCCTTCCGGCGCGTCGCCCACGACCTTGAGCGGGGCGACTGCATCGCCATGCTCGAAGCGCATCCAATGCTCCTTGCCCTCGCGCCAGATGGTGAGTTCGAGAAACTCACTCAAAGCATTGACCACCGAAACGCCGACGCCGTGCAGGCCGCCGGATACTTTATAGGCGTTGTCGTCGCTCGTATTCTCGAACTTCCCGCCTGCATGCAGCTGGGTCATGATGACCTCGGCCGCCGACACACCCTCTTCCTTGTGCATGTCGGTCGGAATCCCGCGACCGTTATCCTCGACCGAAACCGAGCCATCGGGGTTCAATTCGATCAGCACCAGGTCGCAATGCCCGGCGAGCGCTTCGTCGATAGCATTGTCCGAAACCTCGAACACCATATGATGCAAACCCGAGCCATCGTCTGTGTCGCCGATATACATGCCGGGCCGCTTGCGCACGGCGTCGAGGCCCTTCAGCACCTTGATACTGTCGGCGCCATAAGCATTCTGGTTGGGCATGTTTTGCGGGGTTTCCGGTGTTTCGTCTATCATCCTTTGCATATAGGCCGATGCCCCGCAAAACCCAAGGAAAAGCGGCAAATTCTGCTTATTTTTCCACAGTGTTTTCAGGTTGATAGATCGGGAATTTTGGTTTCATAGAAGGCTAAAAGGTAAAAAGGGGTGACGTGGCATGACAAAATCTGGTGAGGAATTGGCAAGGATTGTCGTTGATTGCGGCTTTCATTTGCATAAGGAGGTCGGGCCGGGGCTGCTTGAATCTGTTTATGAAAAGGTTTTTGCAAACCGGCTGACACGCTTAGGTCTGTCGGTCGAAACGCAGAAATCCATTCCGATCAAAATCGACGATTTATCGTTCGCAGATGGCTTTCGCGCCGATCTCCTTATTGAAAACAGGCTTTTAGTCGAAATTAAATCCGTAGAGAAGATGTCGCCAGTTCATATTAAGCAGGTACTGAGCTATTTGAGATTGATGCAACTCCCACTCGGTCTGCTAATAAATTTCGGCGCGGAGACCTTCCGCGACGGCACGACCCGCGTCATGAACAATCGCGCAAACTGACTAACAAGTCTTTTTGCTTTTTTTCCTTTTCGCCTTTTATGAAACATATCACAAAGGCCAGAATTCAACATGACCTTCGATCCGCAAACCGAACTCGAAAAACCCTTCGGCTCCTACCCGGACCTGATTGCCTATTGGGGCAGGGACAGGCCCGACCGCATTGCGCTCGATGATGGCACCGAAAGCTTGAGCTGGGGTGCGGTTTCGGCGCTTGTCGAGCGGATCGCGCTGCAGTTGCAGCGCGATGGTCTCCAAAAAGGGCAGGCGGTTGCAATCCTTGGGACGACGTCGGTGCGTTATGCCTTGGCCTATCTGGCGGCGGTGCGAGCGGGCGGATGTGCGGCGCCGCTGACGACTTCGGCTACTCCCGGGCAACTTAATGCAATGATACGCGATTCAGGGGCGATGCACTTGTTCGTCGATGCCGCGAAACTGGCCGATTTGTCAGGGGAGGAATTACCACCGCTCAAGCATGTCATGCTCGAGGACATATATGACTGGATGGCGGAGGAAGGCGCGCTCCCGGAGGACAAAGGCTGCACCGCCGCCGACCCGTTCAACATCATCTATTCGAGCGGCACCACCGGCACGCCCAAGGGCATCGTCCATTCGCGCGGCATGCGCTGGCGGCATGCGGCAGTCGGACCGAATGGTGGTTATGGCGAGCCAGAACAGAAGTCATTGATAGCAACGCCGCTGTATTCGAACACCACACTGGCGCTGGTGATGCCCACTCTGGCTTATGGCGGCTCGCTGTACATGATGCCGAAATTCGATGTTGGCCAGTATCTGCAAATCGCAGCGCATGAGCAGATCACACACACCATGCTCGTTCCGGTCCAGTATAAAAGGCTGATGGAATATGACCGTTTCGACGATTTCGACCTGTCATCCTTCCAGATCAAATATTGCACCAGCGCGCCTTTTTCGGCTGACCTCAAAGCCGAAGTCGTCCGCCGCTGGCCCGGCGCCTTGATCGAGATATACTCGATGACCGAGGGTGGCGTCGTCTGCCTCCTGCATGCACATAAATATCCTGACAAACTCCATACCGTCGGCCAACCTGCACCGGGCAGCGAGGTATTCACCATCGACGAGCAGGGAAACCGTCTGCCGCAGGGAAACATAGGCGAACTGGTGGGTCGCTCGCCGACGATGATGTCAGGATACCAGAACCAGCCTGCAAAAACTGCCGAAGCGAGCTGGTATGACACGGACGGTAGCCGATGGCAGCGGATGGGTGATATCGGGCGTGTTGACGAAGACGGCTTTGTCGAACTGGTTGGCCGCGCAAAAGACATGATAATCTCGGGCGGGTTCAACATCTATCCGATCGATCTGGAGGCGGTGCTGCTGCAGCATCCGGCGGTCGACGAGGCGGCAGTGATCGGTATGCCAAGCGAACGATGGGGCGAAACCCCGGTGGGGTTTGTGACACTAAAGGAAACCGTGGATACCGACGCGGTCCTGTCCGACACAAATGCCAGACTTGGGAAAACCCAGCGGTTGTCCGCTCTATATGCCATTGGCGAAATGCCACGCAGCCACATAGGCAAGTTGCTCAAGACCGACCTGCGCGATATCGCCGCGCGCATGGAGCAGAACGCATGACCCCACGGCCTGGTCCCGAACTCGATGTCGTCATCTCGGTGCTGCAAACCGCGCTGACGCCAGCCTTCCTGCTGGTGGCGGTGGGCAGTCTGCTCAATGTCCTCACAGGCCGACTGTCGCGCATAGTCGATCGCTCGCGCGACCTGCAGCGGCAGCATGCCGAAACGCAAGGGACTGCACATGATCGCGTGGTAGCCGAGCTTCGCATTATAGAGCGGCGGATGCGGGTCGTCGGCTCGTCCATCCTGCTATCGGTCTTGTCCGCTATCACCGTGTGCATCATGATCGGACTGCTGTTCCTGATGGGACTGTCCGATTTTTCGATGAGCTGGGTCGTGGTTGCAGTGTTCATGCTCGCGCTGCTTCTACTCGCGGGATGCCTGCTGCAATTTGTGCGCGAAATAAGGCTTGCGACCTATGCGATCTACGTGCCGGAGGAATATCTGGAACTGCCGCCAAAGCCAAAGCGGCAACGGCGGCGAGCGAGTTAGCTGCCTTTGCGCCCAAGCTTGTCCACGCGTGCCACCACCTCATCGCGGATTGCGGGCGTTACAAACTTACCGATCTCGCCGCCATAGAGCGCTATTTCCTTGACCAAACGGCTGGCGATGGGTTGCAGCGATACGTCTGCCATCAGGAAGACGGTTTCGATGCGACTGTTCAGTTGCCGGTTCATGCCGGTCAATTGATACTCATATTCGAAATCGGTCACTCCGCGGATGCCGCGAATGACGGTGGTAGCGCCCAGGGACTCCGCAAAATCCATGAGCAACGAATTGAAACCGACCACGCGGATATTTCCATTGCCGATCTTTGCAACCTCCCGTTCGACCATCGAAATGCGTTCGTCATCGCTGAACATCGGCGATTTCGCTGCGTTGGTGGTGACGCCGATCACCAGCTCGTCAACGAGCATCGCACCGCGGCGGATGATGTCCATATGACCCAAGGTGATGGGATCGAATGTTCCCGGATAAACACCGATGCGGTGGCCCATTAGCGGTCCCTCTCCGTTATGTAATTGGCGATAGCGCGCAAAAGATCGGCCTCGCTGCCGTAGCTGCCAAGATGATCGTTCGCTTGGCTCACCAGCATCGCTGCCTGCTGCTTGGCGCGGTCCAGGCCCATCAGCGAGACAAATGTGCCCTTGCCGGCATCGGCATCCTTGTGCAGCGCTTTGCCAGCCAGCTCAGGATCTCCCTCCACGTCCAGGATATCGTCGGCGATCTGGAACGCCAGGCCGATGTCGCGGGCATAGCCTTTCAGATGCGCGCGGCCCTCCGGCGGAATGTGACCGAGTATCGCACCCATCTCGACGCTGGCGGCGATCAGCGCGCCGGTCTTGAGTGCCTGCAACCGCGTGACCGTCGGCAGGTCGAAAGTCGTTTTCTCCGCCTCCAGGTCCATCATCTGCCCGCCTGCCATCCCTTCAGGACCGCTTGCGAGCGCGAGGGTGGCGATCAGCTCGCTGCGCACGAACGGGTCGGCATGGGTGCCGGGATTGGCCAATATCTCGAATGCCAGCGCATGCAGCGAATCCCCCGCCAGCACCGCTGTTGCTTCGCCAAAGGCACGGTGCACCGTCGGTTTGCCGCGCCGCATATCGTCGTCATCCATGCACGGCAGGTCGTCATGGATCAGCGAATAGACATGGATAGCTTCGACCGCAGTACCGACGCGCAATGCGACCTCGCGATCTACGTGAAACAGTGAAGCCGTCGCCGTCACAAGCAGGGGACGCAAACGCTTTCCGCCGCCAATCGCCGCGTGCCGCATGGCGGCATAAAGCGGATCGCGAGCATCGCCGGGAAGAGAGAGCAATTGGTCGAACTCGTCGTCGATATCCGTCGCAATTTGCGTCAGCGCTTGGCTCAGAGGGCTTGGTGAAAGGCCAACCGCCATCTTCAGATCAACCCGCGTCGAAAATAGTGGTGCCGATCGGTGCCCCATCGGGACCGAGCGTGATCGCTTCGATCCGCGCTTTGGCGGCATCTAGCCGTTGCTGGCACAATGCGCGCAGTCGGTTGCCCTCTTCATAGAGTGCGATCGATTCATCGAGCGGTGCTTCGCCGCTTTCCAGCTTGTGAACAATATCTTCAAGCGCGCGCAACGCCTGTTCAAAATTCATTTCGGCTTTGTCTTGCGTCATGGACCTGCAATGACGTCGCCTGTCTTTCCGGTCAAGTATTTCGCGAACTCGACTTTTTCGGTCATTTCGGCATGATTTTACTTCCCAACGCAGCAGTGCTGCGGCACATAAGCGGGACTATGAAAAAAACCCTTCTCCTTATCGCTCCCTTGTCAATGCTGGCGTTAGCGGCATGCAACAAGTCCGAAACCCCAGCAGGTGGCGATGCCACCGCTGAAACCGCCACTACCACGGCGGCGCCAGTCGAGCTGCCTCCTGCGATTACAGCCAGTGGCACCTATCGCTGTGCCGACAACACTATCCTGTATGTCGACTTTCTGGGCAAGAATGAAGCCGCTGACATCCGGGTCGGCGACAAGGCCGCGACAGCCATACGTGTAACCGCGCCGGTTGCCGAAGCACCTGCAACCGGTACTGCCCCGACCGCCGAGGCCGCGCCGGCAGGTCCGATGAAATCCGCCGATGGCGAAAGCTCACTGTCCGGTAGCGGCGCGCAAATCAATGTGAAGCTGGCTGGCAAGGGCGCACAGACCTGCAAAAGCTGAGCCTCTCGCAATCTTTCAGTTTCAGAAGGGGTCGGATTGTCCGGCCCCTTTTTTATACGCCGGATTTCAATAGCCAGTCGTGAAAAATCTTCACCGCGCGCTGCCGCAGCGCGCGGGGACGGCAGACGAACCAGTAACTGTAGGGACTCTCGACCTCCATGTCGAACAGTCGCGTCAGCCGTGGATCGCGGGCGTCGGAAAAGTGGCTGCCATGCATGATTGCGACACCCAGTCCGTTGGCTGCAGCCTCGAGCATCAGTGGGCCACTGTCGATATGGTCGATGGCTGCGGGTTTAAGG
>JACVCM010000103.1 GCA_016742125.1 Sphingomonadaceae bacterium
CAACGTCGCTCATGTCAGCACCGGAAGGCAATAATGATGTTCCTTATGCGGCGGTTCGGCCAGTTTTTAGTGAGACGAAATAAATGTCGCAGCAGACTGTAAATCTGCCCGGTTTTCCGTACGCTGGTTCGAATCCAGCCCTGTCCACCAATTATCCTTTAGTTCACTTGTTGGCGCAGATTTGCATGTCGTGCCGGAACGTCACGGCGGGTCTGATTGTGTGATCAGCAGCTTTGCAGCGATGCTGGTTCGAGACATGGAAATAACATGGTCGATACCTTCGACCGTTATCGCCAGTTCATTTTGCTCGGTGCGTTCAATGAAGCCTTTCGCTTTCAGATACCACGCATGAAATTCGAAAATTTCATCCGAGCACCCCAAATTCTCTTTTATATAGAAGGCCAAGACGCCTGGGCTATGGGCGTTTTCCCGCCTTTTCTTGTATAATGTCAGCAAGATTTTTTCATGCGTTTCCGCATCCGTCAGCGCAGTTCTTTCCTCGACGGATACAGTATCAAGATCGGGCGAGTCCGGATGCGCGGCTTGTATGTGAAGTTCATGAATGGCGTCATAGTCTTTCCTATATTCGGGATTTCGCAGAATTTTATAGGCTTGGATGACGTCGTTAAACTTGTCTACGTCGGCAGTTTCCACATGATCGGGGTGGTATTTCTTGGCCAGGCGGCGATACGCCATGTCCAGTTTTTTGGAATCGCAATTTGGGTCGACCTGCAAAATCCGGTAATAATCAACAAAAGGCTGTTCTGCATTCATCGTCGAGTCTGCTCCACGCATAGGTTGGCATTTTCGACCCGGTTTACTGTTTGATTACTTTCTTGAAGCGGGATTGTCCAATTTTCAAGTCTATAGCGACCTGGTCGAGGCGGAACCCGGTAATACCAGAATGTGCGCGTTTATGGAGAGTCACGCACTTCCACGTTCCAGCAGGCGCACTGGCACCGGCGTCGTATCCGGTTCCTCGCGGCGCAATATCCGGATGAGCGCTTCGACCAGCATTTCGCCCGCCCGGATATAGTCCTGCTCGATGGTTGTCAGCGGAGGCTGGGCGTAGCCACCGGTTGCGATTCCGTCGAAGCCGACAACGCGGACGTCTTTGCCCACGGCAATGCCATTTTCTTCGAGCGCACGCATTGCACCGAGCGCGATGAAGTCGTTGGCACAGAAAAGTCCGTCGAACATCATACCATCGTGAATGAGCCCGCTTACCGCTTCATAGCCTTGCTGTTCGCGCACGGCATTTTCGGGCAGCGGCGGACAAATGACCGGCAAACCCTTTTCAGCGATCATCGACATATAGGTGTTTATGCGATCCTGGAATTGCGGCTGTTCGCTGTTCATCGGTCCGATATAGCCGATGTTTCGGCATCCCTTGGCCAGCAAATGCTCTATGGCGAGACGCGTTCCCTGCACGTTATCGCTCTTGATAGAGATCAGATCCTGCATGCTGGCCCCCCAGCAGATCATCGGCGTTTTGTGCTTGGCGTAATTGCCAAAGAATTTCCATCCTTCGACATTTTGTCCGCTTCCGATCACGATTAGACCATCGGCCTGTCTGCTGCCGGTATAATTGGCGAAAAAATTTCCGGGCGAATCCTGAAAGGATATGATCAGATTATAGCCGCGTTCCGAAGCCGACGCGGCGATGCACCCCAGCAATGACAGGTAAAAAGGGTTGATATTGGCCTTGTTCTCGCCCTTTCGACACAGGATGACGAGCGCAATCGAATAGGTTTGCTGCGTACGAAGCCGCAGTGCGTTGTGGTCGACTGAGTAGTTGAGCTCGTTCGCAAGCTTTACAATGCGCGCACGCGTCTCCTCATTGACTTTTTTGTCGCCCCGGAGTGCGCGCGATACTGTGGGTTGCGATACCCCCAGCATCGCCGCGATTTGATGCGCCGTTATCCGCCCCTCTTTGCCCATGACAAGGCGGTTAGCATTGGTTGCCAGCTAAGTCACGCGGCGAGGGCTGTTTCCGGAGCAACAAATTCGAGGTCGAGGCTTTCCGCAACCGCCTTGCTGGTTACCTTGCCCTTGTGGACGTTGAGACCGGCGAGCAATCCACGCCCGGTTTCAGATAGCGAATGCAGCGATTCAAAGCCTTTTTCTGCCAGTGCCAGTCCATAAGGCAATGTGGCATTGTTAAGCGCTGCTGCACTCGTCTGGGGGACAGCGCCGGGCATGTTGGCGACGCAATAATGGATGATGCCGTCAACGACATAGGTCGGTTCGGCATGTGTGGTCGGTTTCGACGTTTCGAAGCATCCGCCCTGGTCGATGGCAACATCGACCAGCACAGAGCCGGGTTTCATATGCTTGAGCATCGGACGCGTAACCAGTTTCGGTGCGCTGGCACCCGGGATCAATACCGCGCCGATAACGGCATCGGCGATGCTGATTTCATGATCGATGGTTTCCAGCGTCGAATAGCGGGTGCGAACGCGGCCCTGGAACAGTTCGTCAAGCTCGCGCAGGCGGGGGATGGAGCGGTCAACGATCGTGACCTCTGCGCCCAACCCGACGGCCATGCGCGCGGCGTGTGTACCGACCACCCCACCGCCGATCACGCAGACACGGCCCGCTGGAACACCGGGTACGCCGCCGAGAAGGATGCCGGCACCGCCTTCGCTCCGGCGCATGGCTTCGCCTGCGGCTTCGATTGCAAGGCGGCCTGCGACTTCGCTCATGGGGGCAAGCAGGGGCAGGGTGCCCTTGTCATCGGTCACCGTTTCATAGGCAATGGCAGTGCAGCCGCTCGCTATCAGGCCCTTGGCCTGCTCCGGATCGGGTGCCAGATGCAGATAGGTGAAAAGCAACTGGCCGGGGCGCAGTTGCACCCATTCGCCCGGTTGCGGTTCTTTCACTTTCACAATCATGTCACAGCTGGAAAAGATTTCAGCCGCCGTTTCGGCGATCTCGGCACCGGCGGCCCGGTAGGCCTCGTCGGTCGCCATAATGCCCGCGCCCGCGCCTGACTGGATCACCACCTGATGCCCGCGTGCGACATATTCGCGCACCGCGCCGGGAGTAAGGCCGACACGATATTCATGAACCTTGATTTCGCTTGGAACGCCAACGCGCATATTTCTTCTCCGCTTGTACCTTTGAGACCGAAATAGCACTGTCCCGACTCTGAATCTTCGCAAAGATTCGACATGTGAGGAAATTCAGTGCATAAATTCTGCGTCATTTTCGATAATGGTGCTGAATATATGCAAATGGATCGCGCTGATCGTAAGATATTGCGCGCCTTGGTAAGTAATGGCCGGGCGACCCAACAGGAGCTTGGCGATGCAGCGGGCCTGTCGCCGAGTGCGGCGGCGCGACGCCAAAAGGCCTTGGAAGATATCGGGATATTGCGTGGCTATCGCGCAGATGTGAACCTGCGCAAGTTGGGGATGGGAGCCACCGTTATGGTCACCGTCACGCTCGACAGCCAGAGCGAGGAGGCGATGAGTGCGTTTGAAGCGGCTGTGGTGGACAGTCCTTCGATTATCCGATGCCATCTTATGAGCGGACGCAACGATTATCTGCTCGTGGTGCGTGCGGCATCGATCGAGGATTATGAGGTCATCCACCGGCAGGAAATCGCGCGTCTACCCCGCGTCGCGAGGATCGAAACCGCCTTTGCCCTGCGCGAAGTAGTGAACCGAACCGTGCCGCCCAGGCTTTTGGAATAGTCCGGAACCTAGCGGCGACCGGCACGTTAGCATGTCTCCAAAAAGGAGAAAGCTAGTGGGACGAACAGTCGGTATCAGTGTCGGTGGATTGATTTTGCTGCTTGTCGTGGTCGCAATCATCTTTTGATTTCTGCGCATATTACGAAAAATCCAACCCGGCGCGACGGCGCTTAGGGAGAAGTCAGACAATGCTTATGATGAATGTCGCGAACGACCGCGATATAATCCACAATTTCGAAGAGTTTGTCCGTAACGCGGCTTTCCCCTGCGTCGGCGCGAAATCCGCCCTCAATAAGGGACAGATGCACTTCGTCCTGGCCGACGATATTTGCTCGGCGTGGGACGATTTGCGTATCCTGCCGCATGTCAGTGCGCTGGCGAAACATTATCGTGAAAAACCCGACCTATTCCAGACGCTCGTCGTGATATTCCGTAGATCGGACCGGTTGACCGAACGGCGTTTCGAGCGGGCTATTTGGGACAGGCTGCAATCCCTGAGCGACAAGGATGAATGGCTAGGCCAACCAGTGGACCCCCGCGTCAGCACCGACCCGGAAGATCCGCATTTCGCCGTCAGCTTTGCAGGCGAGGCTTTCTTCATTGTCGGACTGCACCCAAATGCGAGCAGACCCGCACGTCGTTTTGACCATCCCGTCATGGTTTTTAACTTGCATGACCAGTTCGAACGGTTGCGGGCCGAGGGGCGATATGACCCATTGCGTAACACGATCATGAAACGAGACGAACAGCTGGCCGGTTCGATGAACCCTATGCTGGCCCAGCATGGCGAAGGTTCGGCAGCTCGGCAATATAGCGGACGAAATGTCGAAGACGAGTGGGTCTGCCCTTTTTCGCGAAAGAGCGAAGCGGCATGACCCCGTTTCAAATCGCGCCACGCTCCGGCGTTGCCTTCACCTTGAACAAGGGCGACCTCCTCACCGTCATCGACCCATGTGGCGAGCAGGTAGCGGATCTTGTTGCTTATTCGCAGACCGACCATCGCGAGGTTATTTCGTCGGGTCGGACGCTGGACTATGCCTCACGCCTGTTTTTGACAAAGGGCGATCCGCTATATTCCAATCGGAGCAATATCATGCTCACTATTGTCGAGGACGATGTCGGCCGTCACGATTTCCTCCTTACGCCATGCTCCAAGGACACATTCCGTATTATCTACGGCGATGAACAACCGCACCAGGGATGCTTCGGCAATCTTGCCGAGGCGTTGAAGCCCTTCGGTATCGAGCCGGATGACATTCCGGTGGCGTTCAATTGTTTCATGCATGTCGCTATAGACGGCAAAAGCGGAGAAATTTCGGTGCAGCCGCCGCTGAGCAGGGCGGGTGAGAGAATTATATTCCGGGCAGAGATGGATCTGATTATCGGGTTGACCGCCTGTTCGGCACTTCAATCGAATAACGGGTCATTCAAGCCGGTGGAGTATATCGTGACTCAGGCAGAAGATTTTTTGGCAGCGCCGGTTTCCTGAACCGTTTACGCAGCATCCGCCACGCGATACCGTTGCTCGGCCTTGGCGACGGAATTCCGGATAAATTCGGCTATAAAGTCCAGCAGCGCCCTGACATGCGGTTGCTGCCGCGCGCTCGCTGTGGTCACAATCCAGCCCGGCGTGGACAGCTCGGGGATCGGTGGAAAAAGGCGGACAAGGCCGGGCGTGGTGTCACCTATCAGGCATGGCATCACGGCGGCGCCCATGCCCGCCCGTACCGCCGCGATGACTGCGGATAATGTGTTCGCCGAATGCACAATGTCGATGTCGGGGCCCAGATTATTGGTCCATTGGGCGATATGGCCGATGCCGGTACCGCTGAAGCCGATCATCGGATAGCGTTTCAGCCCCTCATAACTGTTCGGCAGCCCGAGCTGCTCTGCCAAATCCTCCCTTGCATAAACGCTCTCATGCAGTTCGACGATCCGACGGATCACCAGGCTCTCGTCTTGGGGCGGATTGCCGAAGCGGATGGCGATATCGGCTTCTCCCCTCGCAATGTCGAGTGCGCGATCATCGACTATCCCCTCCGCCACAACCGCCGGGTGCTGCGCCCGGAAGGCTGCCAGCGCAGGCATGAGCCATACATTTGCGGCCGATTCCACGGTGGTGAGACGCACGGCGCCGCTTAGCCGGCGTCCTTCAGCCTCAACCGAATTGATCAGCGCATTGATACCCCGTTCGACCTGCTCTGCGCCGACCAGCATGGTCTGCCCTCGGGAGGAAAGCGTGTAGCCGCTCGGACTGCGAATGAACAGTGTTGCGCCCAGTGCCTCCTCCAGCGCGGTAATACGTCGCGACACTGTGGCTTGCGCGACTTTCAGAGTCCGCGAGGCCGCAAGTGTGCTGCCGCTGCGGGCAACCGCGAGGAAAAAGCGGAGATCGTTCCAGTCGAGCATTTCACCCCTTGTATCATGACCTCATCATTTTTGCATAACCATTCCGCAAAACAAATGCTCACACCCCTGCATCGGTTAGGGGTATCTGTGGCTTATCGGAAAAACACCCTCTCCCCCCGTTTTCCGGAACGAAAAAAGGATAAGATGATGACATATGACTATCACCTCAGATCGGCAGTCGCCGCTGTCTTCGCCACGAGCCTCACCTTGCTGTTCGCGGTGATGGCGACCACCGGCACTGCAATTGTCTGACCCCCGGCGCGCCATGCGCGCATATTTCCTCCCCCTCGGAAAGGACTGAACCCGGTAACGATGTTGCCGGGTTTGGTTTATCCGATGCTCGCGAGCAGCTCCCCAAGCTTGCCGAACATCTCGTCGATATGCGCTTTCTCCAATATCAGAGGAGGGCTGAGCGCGATGATGTCACCAGTCGCACGGACCAGCAGCCCGTGATCGAAGCAGGCATGGAAGAGTTCCGTCGCGCGCTTCGTCGGAGCCCCGGGCCGCGGCTGAAGCTCGATGCCAGCGATCAACCCGATGTTGCGGACGTCGATTACATGCGGTTTGCCGCGCAGCGAATGCGCAGCATCGGCCCAGTAATTGCCAAGCTCATGTGCTTTTTCGAACAGCCCTTCGGCCGCATAAATATCCAGCGTGGCCAAGCCGGCCGCAGCGGCGAGGGGGTGCCCGCTATAGGTGTAGCCGTGAAACAGTTCGATTCCCTCTTCCGTGGCGTTGACGACGGTGTCGTGAATGTCGCGGCTGACAGCGACTGCACCCATCGGCACCGCTGCATTGGTCAGGCCCTTGGCCATGGTGATGATGTCGGG
Source organism: Sphingomonadaceae bacterium (assembly GCA_016742125.1). Lineage (GTDB taxonomy): Bacteria > Pseudomonadota > Alphaproteobacteria > Sphingomonadales > Sphingomonadaceae > Sphingorhabdus_B. The sequence goes on from JACVCM010000103.1 coordinate 6,938, forward strand.
AGTGACGCCCCATGTCTGCGACGCAGTGGCGCCACCAACGCGACCGAAGGCGCTGATGACTTCGTCGAAAATCAGGATAATGCCGTGTTTCGTACAGATGTCGCGCAAGTGCTGCAGATAGCCGACGGGCGGGACGAGAACGCCGGTTGAACCTGCAACCGGCTCCACGATAACTGCGGCAATAGTCTCTGCGCCGTGAAGCGTTACAAGCCGTTCCAGATCGTCGGCGCGTTCTGCGCCGTGTTCCGGAAAACCGCGCGACCACGCATTGCGTGCAGGATCATGGGTGTGCGACAGATGGTCGACGCCCGGCAGCCCCTGCCACACCCGGCGATTGTTCACGATGCCGCCGACCGAAATCCCGCCGAACCCCGTGCCATGATAACCCCGCTCGCGACCGATCAGGCGAGTGCGGGTCCCTTGTCCTCGGGCACGCTGTGCCGCCAGTGCGATTTTCAGGGCGGTATCGACCGACTCGCTGCCCGAATTGGTGAAGAATATTCGGTCAAGACCATCCGGCATCATCGGGGCCAGGCGGCTTGCGAGCTCAAATGCGAGCGGATGTCCGAGCTGGAAAGTCGGCCCAAAATCCATTGTTGCTGCCGTTTTGGCTATCGCATCGACGATAGGCTGACGGCAATGGCCAGCATTGCTGCACCACAGGCCGGCGGTGCCGTCCAATATGCTGCGCCCATCGGCACTTTGGTAATGCATGTCTTTCGCCGACAAGAGCAGGCGAGGAGCGCTTTTGAACGATTTGTTTGCCGTGAACGGCATCCAGAAGGCGGCTAGAGGGTCATTCTCGATCATATCATCTCTATGGGACCATTTGCATATCTTGCGCAAGACTGTGACTGAATTGTCACATTTGTCAAAAAGGACAACAGACCTGTCACAAAATTACTTGATTGGTGTGCGGATTGATGTTTGTGTGCACCTGCACAATGAAAGCGCTGGTAAATATTTGTTAACCACGACGCGGGCATCAGATTTAGCGGGAAGAGGACGGCATTTGCCGATGGCAGCGCATTGCGTCGCCTGAAGCTAACTTTGAACGCACCTAATGAAGGGGAATTTTATGCGTAAATCGATTTTGAAACTGGCTGCGATGAGCGTTGCAATGAGCGCGATGGCGATGTCCGCGCCAGCGTTCGCACAGGACGAGGAAGAAGCCTCTGAAGGCCCGTTCTCGATCTCGGGCAGCATTACGGGCGTCTCCGACTATCGCTTCCGCGGGGTATCTTTGTCGGACAAGGACTTCGCCTTCCAGCCGACGATCACCGTGAGCCATGAGTCCGGTTTTTATGTCGGCGCATGGGCTTCAAACCTCGCCGAAAATCCCGGCGAAGATATCGAGGTCGACCTGTACGCCGGTTTTTCCGGTGGCGAGGAACTGACATATGACATCGGCGCGACCTATTATCTCTATCCGGGCGTATCGAGCTTTAACTATGTCGAATTGACCGGCAAGCTTGGTTCGACAATCGGCCCGGCAACGGTTGGCGTTCAGCTGTCCTACGTGCCGAGCCAGGACAATACCGGCAATAGCGATAACTGGTATTATGCCACCAACGCGACATTGGCCATTCCAAACACGCCGATCAATCTGACAGGTTCGATCGGCATTGAAGACGGTGCCTTTACCGCAGGTGATGAAAAGGTCGACTGGTCGCTGGGTGCAAACACCACGATCAAGGGCTTTACCCTTGGCGTGGCTTATGTAGATTCGAACCGTCGCTCGATTTTCGCGCTCAACGATGCAAAAGCAGGCGTCGTATTCTCGCTTAGCTTCGGCTTCTGATTTCTGATCGGGGCGCGTCCCCGACAACAGGGTTTGCATGCCGGGCTTGACCTTTCAAGTCCGGCATGTCCTTATGTATCCAGCAGAAAGCTGGTGAAAAATGTCTGTCAACCTCGCGAACTGGATCGCCGAGCATAAAATCGACGAAGTCGAATGTATCGTTCCCGACATCAATGGGGTGCAACGCGGCAAAGTCCTGCCGGCCCGAAAATTCCTGTCTTCCGTGCGCGACAAGTCGCTCCGCATACCGGGCAGCGTTTTCATTTGTACGATTGACGGGCATTATCCCGAAGACATTGAGGATATCTGGGACAAGGATCCCGACAAGATATTGATAGCGGATCCTGACACGATCTGCGCCGCTCCAGGCTTCAAGTCGCCCACTGCCTTCGTTATTGCCGACGCCTATAATGGCGATGGCACGGAGGTTGACATCGCGCCGCGTACCATCCTGAAAAAAGTGCTGAGCCTGTATGCAGCCAGGGGTTGGAAACCGATTATCGCACCCGAAGTCGAATTCTATCTGGTCAGCCAGAATGTCGATCCCGATTTTCCTCTCCAGCCGCCAACCGGATCGAGCGGTCGTGCCGAGACCGCGAGCCAGCCTTATGGGCTGGAGGCGATGAACGAATATGAAGACATCATCGATCATATCTACGACGATTGTGAACTGATGGGGCTGGATATCGACACAATGATCCACGAGATGGGCGCGGCGCAACTGGAAGTGAACTTCATCCACGGCGACCCGCTGAAGCTTGCCGACCAGGTGTTCCTCTTCAAACGCGCTGTGCGCGCGGTGGCCAAGCAGCATGGCGTTTATGCCACTTTCATGGCGAACCCTATGGCAGGCCAGCCAGGCAGCGCGATGCATATCCACCAGTCGGTGGTTGATGCAGAAACGGGCAAGAATCTTTTTTCCAATGCGAATGGCCGCGATAGCGCCATGTTCCGCAGCTATATTGCGGGCCTGGTCAAGCTTATGCCCCAGGTTTCGCCATTATGGGCACCGAACGTCAACAGCTTCCGCCGGATGCGGCCCGACAGCGCGGCGCCGATCAATGTGCAATGGGGCGAGGATAACCGTTCTTGCGGCTTCCGCGTGCCGATATCCGACAAGGCCAACCGCCGCGTCGAAAACCGACTACCAGGCGCGGATTCCAATCCCTATCTCGCAATCGCCGCGTCGCTGGTGTGCGGCTATATCGGCATGGTCGAACGCATGGTCCCTGCCAAGGCAATCACCGGCAGCGCCTATAACCGCGCGCGCACCCTGCCACGCACATTGGAGGCGGCGCTCGACCGCTTTTCGGCTTGCAGACCCGTTCGCAACCTGCTGGGCGAGGATTTCTTCGAGATATTCTACGCAGTGAAGGATTATGAGCTGTTCAACTACCAGTCGGTGGTGTCGAGCTGGGAACGCGAGCATTTGCTGCTGAGGGTGTGATGCCCGATCCGCTGAATGACAGCTATTATCTGGCGTCGGCAGAGGGATGGCAGCAAAGGCCGGCGCTCGAGGGCGATCGCAAGGCGGATATCTGCATTGTCGGCGGGGGATTTTCCGGACTGTCGGCAGCTGTGGCTTGCGCAGAGGTCGGTCTGGATGTCGTAGTGCTGGAGGCCGAACAGGTCGGATTCGGCGCGTCCGGCCGCAATGGGGGGCAAATGATTCCCGGCTTCAACATGGCGGGCGGAGGATCTGGTGGCCTAGTCGGGTGAAGAGTTTGCCCACGGGCTGTATCGGCCCGCGATGACTGGAGGG
>JACVCM010000013.1 GCA_016742125.1 Sphingomonadaceae bacterium
AGCCTTAGCTATGAAGTCGGCAGTGGTCGCCATGCCTATATGGTCCCCGCAACCGGCGCGATCGACATCGATGGCCAACGTGCCGAGGCACGCGATGGTGTGGCAATCAACGAAGGCCTGATCAAGATTACTGCCATTGACGATGCGGAAATCGTCCTGGTGGACTCCGAATAATCCCTCCCCCCCGCCCCCTTCTGCAAATCGGAAGGGGGCACCCCTCTCCCCCATAAAGGAAATTCCCATGACCAAGATTCTTGTCCTCTATTATTCCAGCTACGGACATATCGAAACGATGGCGGAAGCCATTGCTGAAGGCGCCCGCGGTACCGGCGCGGAAGTCACCATCAAGCGCGTTCCGGAAACCGCACCACTTGACGTAGCCCAGGCTGCACATTTCAAGCTGGACCAAAAAGCCCAGATAGCAACTGTAGCCGAACTTAAGGATTATGACGGGATTGTCGTCGGCACCGGCACCCGCTTCGGCCGGATGTCGAGCCAGATGGCGAGCTTCTGGGATCAGGCGGGCGGCGTGTGGATGCGCGGCGAACTCAACGGCAAGGTGGGCGCCGCATTCACCTCTTCCGCGACGCAACATGGCGGTCAGGAAACCACGCTGTTTTCGATCATTACCAATCTGCTCCATTTCGGCATGACAATCGTCGGCCTCGACTACGGCTTTGCTGGCCAGATGCGGAATGACGAGGTGACCGGCGGCGCACCCTATGGGGCGACCACGATTGCCGATGGCGACGGCAGCCGTCAGCCAAGCGAGACCGAACTGGAAGGCGCGCGCTATCTGGGCAAGCGGGTTGCCGAGACGGCGGCGAGGTTGAGCGCTTAACCCATGACAAAGCAGCCCGCCCTGTTCGTTTCTCACGGATCGCCGATGATCGTGATAGACGACAGCCCCGCACGGACATTCCTTGAGGGGCTGACGGGCCAGCTTGACGCGCAGCCGGATGCGATCGTGCTGCTTTCGGCGCACCATGACGAACCGGTGGCAACAATTACCGGAGCCGCGTTTCCGGAAACCATCCACGATTTTGGCGGGTTTCCGGAGGCGCTCTATCGCATGCGCTATCCTGCACCGGGGGATCCCGAACTGGCCCGGCGGATATCGGATTTGCTTGAGGGTGCCGGCATCGCGAACCGGGTCGACCCCTTGCGCGGATTCGACCATGGCGCATGGACGCCGCTGATGCTCGCATGGCCCGGTGCCGATGTTCCGGTGGTGCAGCTGTCCATCAACAGCCAGCAGTCGCCCGACTATCATTACCGGCTAGGCCTGGCACTTGCGCCGTTGCGTGAGGAAAACATTCTGATCATCGGGTCGGGCGCCATGACCCATAATTTGCGCGCCTTCTTTCGCGGCGGACTTGCCCGGGATGCGCCGGTCGAAGGATGGGTCGCCGATTTTCTGGGTTGGCTGGACGAACGGCTGGTGTCCGGTGACACCGCGGCGACTTTGGAACTTGTCGATCAGGCGCCATATGGCCATGACAACCATCCTACACCCGAGCATATCCTGCCGTTGTTTGCCGCTCTCGGAGCGGGTGGCGCCGCAGCCAAGGCGACGAAGCTGCACGCAAGCGTCGATCATGGCGTGCTGGCAATGGATGCTTGGCGCTTCGACTAGTCGGCACTAGAGTCGAATGATCATGCCATTCGACCTGCCCGAAGACGTCATCGAAGAAACCTTCCTCGCCTCAACCGGGCCCGGCGGGCAGAATGTGAACAAGGTCGCGACGGCCTGCCAATTGCGTGTTGACGTTTTTGCGCTTGGACTCGCACCCTATGCCTTTCGTCAGCTCAAGGAACTGGCGGGAAGCAAGATGACCATCGGCGGCGAGCTGATCGTCACCGCACGTAGCCACCGGACGCGGGAAGCCAACCGGCAGGAAGCCCGTGAGCGGGTTGTCGAGTTGCTCGACCGCGCGCATATCCGCCAGGCACGGCGGGTTGCGACCAGGCCCAGCAAGGCCGCCAAAGCACGCCGTGTCGATGCGAAAAAAGGGAGATCGGCCATCAAGAAAAACCGTGGCAAGGTTAGCTTCGACTGATAGGAGCGGCCTCATGTATGAATTTGCTATCAACACCTCTGCGCCCAAGGCCGAACTTTACCGTGAACTTGTCCAGTCAGCCGACGCCTTAACTGCGGGCGAGAGCGACGGTGTCGCAAATATGGCCAATGTTGCCGCGCTGCTTTGGCAATCTCTCCCCGATGTCAACTGGGCGGGCTTTTACCGCATGGTCGAACGCGAACTGGTGCTTGGGCCTTTTCAGGGTAAGGCAGCCTGCATCCGTATTGCACTTGGCGCGGGCGTCTGCGGGACCGCCGCAGCCACCGGCAAAACGCAGTTGGTGGAAGATGTCCACGCCTTCCCCGGCCATATCGCCTGCGACGCGGCAAGTGCCTCGGAATTGGTGGTACCGGTGAAACGCGACGGTAATGTCATTGCAGTCATCGATCTCGACAGCCCATCGCCAAGCCGTTTCGATACAGATGACGCTGCAGGGATCGAGGCGCTGGCCGAAATTCTCTCTGAACGCATCTGAGCCAGCTGCCTCATTTTGAAACAAGGCCTTGTTTGGCCTAGCATTTTACATGTCTGGCGTTGGCCAGCAGCGACAAAAAATGTTAAGGACTCTTTAACCATTTGCATAGGCTTTGTCCGGTGCAGGCGATGCTTAGGGAGCAATTAACCATGAAGACTGTCCTATTTTCGGGGGTTGCAGCGACGGCGCTGTTATTGGCAGCGACGGGGGCCAGCGCGACCGACTCGACCGTCATCGCGTCCCAAACCGATATATCGAAGTCGATGCAGCTTGTTGTGCATGGCCGTAAGGCGGGCGGAAATATGAAACCCGGCGGACATCATATCGGTTTTCATCCGCGTCCGGGCTTCCACGGTATCCCGAAGCATGACGTCTATCGCCGTCCCCACCGCGGGTTCATTTTGCCGCGCTATTGGGTGCAGCCGACCTTCTATCTCTACAATTTCCGTAACTATGGGTTGAGCCAACCGACCAGCGGCTATTATTGGAGCCGCTATTATGACGATGCAGTTCTGACCGACAGCCGCGGTTATGTTCAGGACTATCGGAGCGATATAGACTGGAATTACGGCCCTGACCGGACCGATGATTATCGCGAACCCGATTACGGCCCTTCTATCCGTCCCGATGGCAAGGCTTATGACTGGAATGACGGCGTCGCTTTTGCCGCGCCTGACGGTTCCAGCTACAGCTATGATGGTGAATGGGACGGCAAATATGTCGACCCGGAAGGCCGCGTGTTCGAAGGTGAATGGGAAGGCCGCGTGACCCGGCGGGATGGCGTCCCGGGGCCAGGTTATCCTGCTCCCAAGCCGCATCATGCCGGACCGCCTGGAGCCCCCTACCCCGGGCCGCAATATGGCGGCGATGACGATGATTATGATGTCCCGCCCGGTTATGAGAATTACGAACGCTGCCTGAAGAGCAACGGTCTGAAAGGCGCGGCCATCGGCGCCTTGCTGGGCGGTCTTGCCGGTAACCGCATCGCCGGTCGCGGCGACCGGACGGGCGGCACCCTGGTCGGAGCAGGCGTTGGCGGCCTGCTTGGGGTTGCTGTCGAAAAGGCGAATGACAAGTGCCAGCATCACCGACCGCGCGATCGGCGTCCATCGGTTGCCTATCCAGCGCCCGGCTATGGCCATGGCTGGCATGGTGGTTACTATTACTACCCGCAAGCACCACAGGTTACCGTGACGGTTGTGCCGGGAGCATCGCACACTACGACAACGGTGACCGAGGAAGTCTATTATGAAACGGTCAAAAGCTATCCACGCAAAAAGGCGGTTCGCAAGTGGAAGCCGAGGCCAAAACCACGCTGCGTTTGTCGTTAGGGCAGTCCATGCCGGATAAGTGAAGCCGGCTATCTGCCCTAAACTATGACAAGCTGGTTTTCGGGTTCGAACCGTTCCCAGCCATCCGGCCCCAGACGTTCCATCGGGCGGTAGCGGATTTTATATTGCATCCGCGCCGCGCCGTTCACCCAATAGCCCAGATACACATAGGGCAGGCTTGCCGCCTTTGCGCGCATTATATGGTCCATGATGATATAATTGCCTAGGCTTGGCCGGCCTTCTGCGTCGGGATCGTAAAAGCTGTAGATCATTGACAGTCCATCGGCCTGCTGGTCGGTCAAACAGGCACCGACCAGTTCGCCCAACCTGCCGAAACGCCCTGGCGTGCGATATTCGATCACATGGCTACGCACGGGCGACTGTTCGACCATGTCGGCATAGTCCATATCGTCCATGTTCGCCATGCCGCCTTCCGGGTGGCGCTTGGCGAGATAGCGGCGGAGCAAATCATATTGTTCCGACGTCGACCAGGGGCGGCATGCGCTGACCACCAGATCCGAATTGCGACGAATGATCCGTCGCTGTGTTGCATTGGGTTGAAATTCGTCCGTCAGGACGCGGACCGACACGCAGGATTTGCAATCGATGCAGCTTGGCCGGTAAGCCACATTCTGGCTCCGGCGAAAACCTATGCGTCCCAGTGCATCATTCAGTTCGTCGGCGTGCGGACCATGCAGCTCGGTAAACACCTTGCGTTCGGTCTTGCCCGGCAAATATGGGCATGGCCCCGGATTTGTGACAAAAAAGCGTGGAAACCGAACTGGTGCGCTCATCGATTATCCGTCCCGAAGACTTTGGGGCCCTGACCCTGTTGGTTGTAGTTTATTTACCCTTTATGCACCGCAGTCCCGCGGCTGAAAAGAGCATTTACCATGAAAGTTGGGGACAGCGATTCACTTATTCAATTCGACCTGCTCCACCTTATAACCGGCGACGTTCAGACCCGCCACAAGTCCCTGTAACTGCTCCGCATCGCGTGCTTCGCATTCGATATCGGTAATCAGACCCTTGGCGGGAAGCGTTGTGAAAATCCGCTGATGATAGATCTCGATGATATTGACATTATGCTCGTTGAACAGCCGCATCACCTTGTAGAGCGCGCCGGGACGGTCCTGCAGCGTCAGCCGCAGTCGCGCCAGCCGCCCGGAACGGGCCAGATCACGCAGCAGAACATTTGCCAGCAAACGCGTGTCGATATTGCCGCCGCACAGGACCACGCCGACATTCTTGCCTGCGAATATTTCGGGATTGGCCATAACTGCGGCCAAACCCGCCGCGCCTGCGCCTTCGACCACAGTCTTTTCGATCTGCAGCAGCAGGCTGACCGCGCTTTCAAGTTGAGCCTCGCTGACCAGCACTATGTCGTCGACAATGTCGCGAATGACTTCGCTAGTGAAGCTGCCCGGCACCTTGACCGCGATACCTTCTGCCAGCGTATCGCCTTCGCACGGCAGTTGCTGGTTTTTCAGCAGCGCATACATGGAAGGGTAAAGTTCTGCCTGCACACCGATCAGGCCGATATCAGGTTTCAATCCCCGCGCTGCGGTCCCCATGCCCGAAAGCAGTCCGCCGCCGCCGATCGGCACCACCAGCATGTCGATCTCAGGTACCGCTTCAAGCATTTCGAGCGCAACGGTTCCCTGCCCCGCTGCTACATTCGGCTCGTCAAAGGGGTGAACAAAGGTCAGGCCCTGCTCCGCCTCCAGCAAACGCGCATGTTTGTAAGCATCGTCGAACGTTTCGCCGAACAGCACGACCTTGCCGCCGACACTTTCGGTCTGCATGACTTTCACCGTCGGCGTTGGCACCGGCATGACAATCGTGACCGGAATACCCAGCCGGGTGCCGTGATAGCTCAATCCCTGCGCGTGGTTGCCGGCGGAGGCTGCAATTACGCCCTTGGCGCGCTGCTCGTCGGACAGCAGGAGCAACGCATTCAGCGCACCGCGTTCCTTATATGCCGCCGTGAACTGCAGATTTTCGAACTTCAGGTAAATGTTCGCGCCGGTCAGCTTTGACAGCGTCTGGCTGTGCAACGTCGGCGTTGCCACGATGGAATCGCGAATGCGGTCATGCGCCGCGCGAACATGTTGAAGGCTTAGTTGGTCACTCATAGTGCGCGGGGGACTATCCTATCTGGCGCTAAGTGCAAACACAGATTAAGGCACTGCAATGGCTAGAATTGCTTTTATCGGTCTCGGCGTCATGGGTGGTCCCATTGCGCGACATCTTTTCAACGCCGGACATGAGATGACGGTTTATAACCGTTCCCGCGCAAAGGCCGAAACATGGGTCGCGACGCATGGCGGGACGCTCGCCATGTCCCCTGCCGAAGCGGCCAAAAATGCGGAGGTCGTAATCAGCTGCGTCGGCACCGACGACGACCTGGCCGGTGTCACTCTGGGTCGCGACGGTGCCTTCGCAGCGATGACCAAGGGCAGTCTTTATATCGACCACACTACCGTGTCGGCGCGAATTGCGCGGCAATTGGGTGTCGAAGCAAAATCGCGCGGGTTGCTCGTCGTCGATGCACCGCTGACAGGCGGGCAAATCGGCGCGGAAAACGGCACGCTGTCGATCATGTGCGGCGGCAGCGATCCGGCGATGGTAGCGGCCCGCCCGGTAATGGAGCCTTATTCCAAACGCATCGTGCATGTCGGTGGTCCCGGCACAGGGCAGACCACCAAGATGTGCAACCAGATTGCTTTCGCCGGCGTGATACAGTCATTGTCGGAGGCGTTACGATTTGCGCAGTCGGCCGAACTCGACCTCGAAAAGGTTTATGAGGCGATTTCCGGCGGTGCGGCGCAGAGCTGGCAGATGGACAATCGCTGGGCCACGATGGCCGAAGAAAGGTTCGACTTTGGCTTTGCTGTGGACTGGATGCGAAAGGATCTGGGGCTGGCGTTCGAAGAAGCCCGCGCATTGGGCGCAACATTGCCGATCACCGCGCTGATAGACCAGTTTTATGCGGATGTGCAGCAAATGGGCGGCGGCCGCCTCGACACCAGCGCTATTGTAAAAAGGTTGCCCAAAGGATGAACAAGTTTTTTGCACTCATGGCGCTCGCAATTGCCACCCCTGTACTTGCCGACGGGTTGGTGGAAAATGTCAACGGCATAACACTCGACAAGGATGGTAAGGTCGTCCGCTTTAACGCGGTGCTGATCGGCAAGGATGGCAAGGTCACCGAACTTTTGACCAGGAAGGACAAGCTTCCCAAGCAGCTTGATTTTCGTCATGATGGGCGTGGGTGGACGATGCTGCCTGGCCTTATCGACGCGCATGGCCATGTGATGGGGCTGGGTTTCCAGTTACTGACACTGGATCTGTCCGGCACCAACAGCCTTGCCGAAGCGCAGGCCGCCATTCGCGAATATGCCGCGAAGAATCCGGATCGGCGCTGGATTATCGGAACCGGATGGAATCAGGAAAAATGGGGGCTCGGTCGGTTCCCGACAGCCGCAGAACTGGATGCCGCAGTTTCCGACCGGCCGGTGTGGCTGCAACGCGTCGATGGGCATGCCGACTGGGCCAACAGCAGGGCCATGGAAATTGCCGGCATAACCGCCGCGACCAAATCGCCTCCCGGCGGCCGTATCGAGATGATGGCTGGCAAGCCAAGCGGGATATTCGTCGATGCCGCTTCTTCGCTGGTCGGCAAGTTCGTTCCCGCTCCCAAACCGTCGGAGCGTGATGTCGCGCTGGGGGAGGCACAGAAAAAGCTGCTGTCACAGGGCATCACCGCGATTGCCGACATGGGCACGACTATGGAGGATTGGCAAAGCTATCGTCGCGCTGGTGATGGCGGCTGGCTGTCGATCCGGATTTTCGGCTATGCTGGCGGAATCGACAATATGGTGGCGATTGCAGGGCCGCGCCCCACGCCCTGGCTTTATGATGATAAACTGCGGCTTGGCGGCGTCAAACTCTATCTGGATGGCGCACTGGGCAGTCGCGGTGCCTGGCTAAAAAAGCCTTATGCCGACGCGCCGGGCCAAACGGGTCTGCAATTCCTTGCCAGTGCCGAGATACGTAACCTCATGGTCCGTGCATCGATGGATGGTTTCCAGACCGCGATCCACGCCATCGGCGATGCCGCAAATGCCGAAGTGATTGCCGCGATAGAAGAGCTATCCGAGACTTACAAAGACGACCGTCGCTGGCGGATTGAGCATGTCCAGGTGGTCGATCCTCTTGACCTGCAGAAGCTCGGCCAGTTCGGCATCATTTCGTCGATGCAGCCGGTGCATCAGACATCCGATCGGCTGATGGCCGAAGCGCGGCTCGGGCCAGAGCGCCTGAAGGGCGCCTATGCTTGGCAATCGATCGCGAAGGTCGGCGGGAAACTTGCATTCGGTTCCGATGTGCCGGTTGAATCGGCCGATCCTTTTGCTGGTCTTGCGACCGCGATGACGCGTGAAGATGCCGCAGGGCAGCCATTTGGCGGGTGGCGACCCGAAGAACGGGTGACCCGCGAGCAGGCGCTGGCTGGCTTCACCACGGGCGCTGCCTATGCCGCCTTTGCCGAAACCAGGGTCGGTTCGCTGACCCCCGGTCATCACGCCGACTTCATCCTGATTGACGTGGACCCATTGCTTGCAAGCCCGTCCGAACTGCGTAAGGCAGTGGTGAAGGAAACCTGGGTCGGTGGTCGTCCGGCCTATAAAAATGCTGCAGCTGTTGCGGCACAGGACAGAAAAGATGGAGAGGCACGATAATGGCACGCGCATGGACATTGGCCAGCCGCCCGACAGGGCTCCCGACAGACGAAAATTTCGCCTTGGTTCACACGGCCGACGCGGAACTTGCCGATAGCGAGTTCCGTGTTACCAACAGCTGGTTGTCCGTCGACCCCTATATGCGCGGACGGATGAACGACGCGAAAAGCTATGCCGACCCGTTCATTCTGGGTGAGCCGATGACCGGAGGTGCCGTGGGCACCGTGACGGAAAGCAGAAATGCAGATTTCCCCGTTGGCACCAAGGTGCTTCACATGGGGGGCTGGCGCGACAGCGTGGTCCTGGGCGGTGGTCAGACACCCCCTGCTGGCATGCCGCCTGTAAAGCTGCCGGACTTGGGCGTCCCCGATCAGCATTGGCTGAGCATCATCGGCATGCCCGGGGGAACCGCATGGTTTGGTCTGCTCAAGGTGGCTGAGGCCAAGCCGGGTGAGGTCGTATTCGTCTCGGCGGCCGCTGGCGCAGTCGGATCTACGGTAGTGCAGGTCGCCAAGGCAAAGGGCATGAAGGTCATCGGCTCTGCAGGAGGCATGGACAAATGCGCTTGGGTCAAGAGTCTAGGGGCAGATGCCGTCATCGATTACAAGGCAGGCACGGTGTTGCCGCAGCTGATGTCCGCGCTGAAGGACATGGGAGAGAGCGGCATCGACGTCTATTTCGACAATGTCGGTGGGGAACATTTCGATGCTGCACTGGCGATTTCGAAGGAATGGGCTCGCTTTGCAATTTGCGGTATGATCGACGTTTATAACGACTTCAAGGCACAGCCGATGCAGTATCTGCCGATGATTATCGGCAAGCGGGTAACGATCAAAGGCTTTCTGTACCCCGATTTCTACGCGCAGGTACCCGAGTTCAACGCCGATATGGCGGGACTGATCAAATCGGGTACCGTCACGGGACGGGAAACGGTGAAGGAAGGCCTCGAAAAAACACCGGAAGCGTTTCTGGGCCTGTTCTCCGGCGAGAATACCGGCAAGATGCTGGTCAGATTGTAAGGCAGATAATGTTGCGCAGCATCTGGTGCAGCATTCGCTTAAAATCAGGCTTTAAATGGGCTCCTTGCCGTAACGTAAATCGTACAAATGTTGCAATATGGCATCACCCGCTGAAATTCGACGGAATCGCGCGCTTTATCGCAATGACATTCGTATGCGCATTGGGTAGGTTGTTACAAAATAATATCAAACAGGAGAGAAAACGATGTTGGGACGTCACGCCAGCTTTGGTCACGTACTGAAATTATCCGCAGCCTGTATCGCCCTCACAATACCAAGTATTTCCTACGCGCAGGAAGAAGCGCAAGCGGAGGAAGAAGAAACTGCGGGGCAAGGTGACATTATCGTTACAGCTACGCGGCGGACCGAGGCATTGGCCGACGTGCCGCTGGCCGTCTCTGCGGTAAATTCGGAATCACTCCAGAACTCAGGTGCCAACGACATTCGCCAGCTTAACCAGCTAGCGCCATCTTTGCTTGTATCTTCGACGGGTACGGAAGCCAATGGCTCGGCTCGTATCCGCGGCATCGGGACGGTGGGCGACAACCCCGGCTTGGAGAGCTCGGTAGCCGTATTTGTGGATGGCGTTTATCGTTCACGCAGTGGCATTGGGCTTAACGAACTGGGAGAGATTGACCGCATCGAGGTTCTGCGTGGCCCACAAGGCACATTGTTCGGGCGCAACGCGTCAGCAGGTCTGATTCACGTTATCAGCAAAAAGCCCGAGTTCGAGTTTGGTGGAACTGCCGAAGCGACTTACGGCAATTATGATTACTTGCGGTTCGCTGCTGGCATAACTGGTCCCATCACCGAGACGGTGGCTGCTCGGCTTGACGGTGTTTACGTAAAACGCGACGGATTTTTCCGTGTGGTCAACGCTGGCGGCCCTACCGGAGAGCGGGTCAATGACCGTGACCGCTTCTTTGTGCGCGGCCAAATCCTGTTCGAACCATCCGATATGGTCTCGCTCCGGCTGATTGGCGATTATACGCGGCGGACCGAGGCATGCTGTGCCGGCGTTTACAAATCGACAAATGAAACTTTTGATCCGACGCCTGGCGTTCCCGGCGATTTCGGCATTCGGTCCAGCAACCGCGTGATCAACATACTGAATGGCTTTGGTGCAGTATTCCCGACACCGAATGACCGCTTCAGCCGTTTGGTCGCCATCACACCCGGTCGAACGCTTGACGGCAAGACGACTGATGGAGGCGTTTCTGCGGAGCTGAACTGGGATTTAGGAGGAGCCAACCTGACCTCCATCACTGCTTATCGTGAGTATAAGTCGGGACAGGCAGGTGATGTCGATTATTCATCAGTTGATCTTCTTTACCGCGCCAACGATGGAACGTCGTTCCGCCGGTTCAAGACCTTTACCCAAGAGCTACGCCTTCAAGGGTCAGCGTTTAACGACAGCGTGGATTGGTTGGTCGGTGGTTTCTACACCAACGAGAAACTAGCAACGCGCGATAATCTGCAGTTTGGCAATGATTACGGCGCATTCATGGCTTGCCGCATTGTATCAGGTGTTGCGCGCCCTGTTGCCTTCGGCGGACCTGCGCCGGGCAATGACGACCCGGCATTGCGTTCGGTTAACGCGCCAGGTTGCCTCAGCCCAACGGGTATAGGCTTCATCAACGCCGCATTTGCTGGCCCGAACACGGCCGGAGGCACAGATGGATCGCAGCTCATTGCCTCTCTCAATCGCTTGAGCGCCATTCGAAATGTCGGCAACGCTGTTTCGGCATTTGATCAAAAGAGCGAAAACTATGCAATTTTTACGCACAACATCATTCGTTTTTCCGATACGCTGAGCCTGACGCTCGGTGCGCGTTACACCAATGAAACCAAAGATTTGCGGGCATCTTTCAATAATAGCAACACCGGCTGCCCCGCACAGCAAACGGCAAATGCTGCGGCAATTGCGGGTATCAATCCATTGTCAACGACTCGCGCTACGGTTGCGGGTGCTCTCAATGGATCGACCATCTTCAGCTGTCTGTTCAACTTCAGTTCGGCTTTGAACACGCTGACCCTCAACGACCGATTGAAAGATGACCAGATTACTGGCACCGCAGTATTGTCGTGGAAACCTGCGCCGGATTTGTTGACCTACGCCAGCTATTCAAAGGGCTATAAGGCGGGGGGCTTCAATCTAGATGCATCGGCTTTGGGCGCTCCGCTCTCCCCGCCTACGACGGCAAGCGTCGCCAATCTGCGCTTCGATGCTGAAAAGGTCGATGCCTATGAAGTGGGGATCAAGTATAATGGCCGCCGCTTCAACCTGAACTTAGCTGCCTTCCGGCAGGAATTTGACAGCTTTCAGCTGAATACCTTTAACGGCCTCTTTTTTCTCGTCCAGAACGTCAACGCCTGCTCTCAGCTGATCGGCGGCAGCGGTGCGGACGAAGATCTGTCGAGTGCGACGGGCACATGCGACCCGGCAGACGTTAAACCAGGCGTCATTGCCCAAGGCGTGGAAGTCGAAGCTTCGGTCTATCCTGCATCCAATCTGGCCATAACCGCCGGATATACCTATTCGGACACAAAATATAAGAACGATCTGGTGGGTCGTTCGACCGGCGTTGCTTTGGCAAACGAACTCTTCCAACTGCCCGGAAGCAACCTGTCGAACGCGCCGAAGCATGTGGTTACAGGCTCTGTTGCGTGGACGCCGGATATTGGCAGTTCTGGCCTCTCCGGCTTATTCTATATCGATACCCGCATGACCTCGGACTATAACACCGGGTCCGACCTCCTCCCCGAAAAGGTGCAGGATGGATTTGCAGTTTTCAACGCGCGTGTGGGGTTGCGTGGTGCAGACCAGAAATGGGCTGTAGAATTGTGGGCACAAAATCTGTTCAACAAGGATTATGATCAGGTCGCCTTCAATTCGCCCTTGCAGGCGTCCGGTACCGGCTCGCTCGCACACCAAAAGGAATTTGGTTCGGCAACTTCCTATTCGTCGCAGTTGTTCTCGGCATTCCTTAGTGAACCACGCACCTTCGGGGTGACATTACGTGGCAAGTTCTAAAGACGTTGCCATCGCATAACAAAAGGCCCGCAGCGATGCGGGCCTTTTTTGCTGGAAGGCTAATAAACCGGTTTAGCTGCCGAAGCCAACGCTCAGAAAGCCGGGCATCGGTCCATTCCAGCCGTCGTCGCCTTCGCCAGCATCACTGTCATCCCGCGAAATTTCCGGCGCCTTTTTCCCGGACTTTTTGACCGGCGGTTTAGGAGCAGTCATTGTCTCTTCGTGATGGAGTTTTTCGGTCTTCGGCGCTTTGGCCGGTACTTTGCGGCCGCGCTCTGCAGGCGCGCTTTCCTGTTTGTCTGATCTTGCAATCTCGACTTTGCCCAGACGCCCGATCTTCATGCCGATAAGCTTTTCTATGCTCTCGATCGCTTCCTCGTCGGCTTTGGTAACAAAGGTAAATGCCCTGCCCTTGGCCCCTGCGCGACCGGTGCGACCGATACGATGAACGTAATCATCAGGGTGCCACGGCGCATCAAAATTAAAGACGTGGCTGACGCCTTTGATATCGAGCCCGCGCGCAGCCACATCCGATGCTACCAGAAGATCGATGTCACCCCTTTTGAACGCCTCGAGCTGCTTCTGGCGCGATGCCTGGTCGATATCGCCGTGGATTTCGCCAGAGCGCAAGCCGTGACGCTGAAGACTTTGGTTGAGTTCGCGTACCGTGGTTTTGCGGTTGCAGAAAATGATGGCGTTGGCCACCTTCTCGCTGATGATCAGGTCGCGTAACAGCTCGCGTTTTTTCATCGGCGCCACATTGACCAAGAACTGTTCGATGTTGGTATTCGCCGTCGCCGGTCGCGCTACTTCGATATATTTGGGATTCGACAAAAACTTGTCCGCCAGCTTCTTGATTGGCGGCGGCATGGTCGCGGAAAACAGCAATGTCTGCCGGTTAGCGGGCAGCTTGGTGCAGATTGTCTCGATATCCGGAATGAAACCCATGTCGAGCATGCGATCGGCCTCGTCGATCACCAGCATTTCGCACCCCGTGAGCAGTATCTTGCCTCGCTCAAAGAGGTCCATCAGGCGGCCCGGGGTCGCGATGAGCACGTCAACGCCCTTTTCGAGCGCCTTGACCTGATCCCCCATCTGTACGCCGCCGATCAGTAACGCCATTGATAGCTTGTGATATTTGCCGTATTTTTCAAAGTTCTCGGCAACCTGCGCCGCGAGTTCGCGGGTCGGCTCGAGAATGAGCGAACGGGGCATCCGTGCCCTCGCGCGGCCATTGGCCAGAACGTCGATCATCGGCAATACGAAGCTGGCGGTTTTCCCCGTGCCCGTCTGGGCGATGGCGATGATGTCCCGCATCATCTGCACCTGCGGGATCGCAGCAGCCTGAATGGGCGTAGGCGTATCATAGCCCGCCTCGGTAACGGCCTTCAACAGTTCATCAGACAAGCCGATATCGGCAAAACGCATATATTGTTCCGGAAAGATAGAATGTCGGGCAATCGATTAGCAACCCATGCCGACTTGCGCGGCCTTTGGTCTTTGTGCCTGCAAATGTCAAGGAATTTGGCCGTAGGCGGATGGTTAGCGCGGAATCAACAGCCTGAACTTGTCGACCTCGCACTTTGCACCTGTCCTGGCATGCAACAGGTCACGATCCACGCATAATTTGCCGTCATAGGCGCGCTCCATATAGGCACCGGCATAAAATTCCCGCGCGAGACAGCCGTCACCGAGGTAAGCACGGATCAACACACCATCCCGGGTAAGGATCTCGAGCGTCCTGTTAGGCCCCGGCCGCGATCCGGCGAGTTTGTCGATCCACAGGCACTTGCCGATCTTCTGCTCTTTATACTTGATTTTTACTGTCTGTTTTTCCCGAGCCGCCGCGACATTGGCGGGACTGGCAAACTGGCTTGGGAGCCGGACGATCACCCGCTGATCGATACGAACCTGGTAGAATGAAGTATTCAGACGAATAATCGGAGCGAAGAGGTTATCGCTGCGGACTATCTCTATTTGCGCCAGGGCTTCGCGCGACAGCACAGTCAGACCGATGGCAAAGACGACTAGGGCCACGACTGCGCGCAAGAATCGATCCGGTATCAAGTTGAAGTTCGAATGGGTTTAGCCGATAGGGTTGAACGCCGCATGAATTGAGTATCCACCGGCTGCTGTCAACATTTCGGGAACGATCGTGCCAAATATGAACGCTTTATCCGAGTTGCGGGATTTGCTGGGGCCAAAAGGTTTCAGCGATGATCCCGATACCATGGCCCCTTGGCTGACCGACTGGCGCGGGCGCTACACCGGCAGATCTTCGGCGCTGGTGTCGCCCGCCAATGTCGAAGAGGTCGCTGCTGTCATCCGGATTGCCTCCAGGCACCGCCTGTCGCTGATCCCGCAGGGTGGCAACAGCGGAATGGTTGCAGGTGCGACACCCGATAGCAGCGGCGAACAGATCATTTTGTCGCTGCGGCGCATGGATGCGATTGCCGATATCGATCCTGCCAGCGGTTTGGTGCGATGCGAAGCTGGGGTTATTCTGCAAAAGCTGCATGCAGCAGTCGATGCAAAGGGTCGTCGCTTTCCGCTGACGCTAGGCGGCAAGGGTTCGGCCACCGTCGGTGGACTGATCTCTACCAATGCAGGCGGCACACAGGTCTTGCGGCACGGGACAATGCGCAATCTCGTTGCCGGTTTGCAAGCTGTGCTCCCCGATGGCTCCATCTTCGACGGCATGGCGCCGCTTCGTAAGGACAACCGCGGTTATGACCTGAAACAGTTGCTGATCGGCGCCGAAGGCACCATCGGCATAATCACCGCCGCTGTGCTGCGGACCGTGCCCGCACTTATCGATCGCTGCGTCGTCTGGGCAGGTGTCGACAGCCCGACGCAGGCCTATACCCTTTTGCTTTTCATGCAGGGACAAGGTCGAGACCGGCTGGAAGGCTTTGAGATTTTGCCGCAACGTGCACTTGATGCCGTTACCAAACATATTGCCGGTACCCGGCCACCGCTGGATAGCGTACACCGCTGGCATGTGCTGATGGAGTTTGTGCAAGATGACGATAGCCAGTCGGCGCCCGCCGAATTGACTACGGTCCTGCTGGAAAAGGCAATCGATGCCGGTTTGCTCGAAAATGCGACGCTCGCAAGTAGCGAGGCACAGGCCGAGGCATTCTGGAAAATTCGCGATTCCATCGCCGAGGCCGAGCGTGCCGAAGGGCCCGCGTTACAGCACGACATAAGCGTGCCGGTAGCGGACATGGCGCGTTTTATAGAAGATGAATCGCCCGTCATCGAGGCACGTTGGCCCGGCACGGTCACCGTGGCTTTCGGTCATCTCGGCGACGGCAACATCCACTTCCACGTCAAGGCGCCAAAGGGTGTGGACACAGCTTCTTGGTATGCCGGGGAGGGCAAGACAATAACGTCGCATGTCTATGACCGCGTGTGCGACTATGGCGGTTCGCTATCTGCGGAGCATGGCATCGGCCAAGCCAAAATTGCCGAATTCGAACGACTCACCGATCCCGCCCGCCTCAACGCGTTACGCGGGATAAAGCGTGCTCTCGACCCACTTGGAATCATGAATCCCGGCAAGCTTGTTCCGCTTGCGTGAAGGGCGTTGTCCGCCTAAAGCGCCGCATCAAATTTTACCCGAATCTCAAACATGGAGTTACCGATGGCCACCGCGCCCCAAGCCGCCGCTTTGCCGCTTCTCTACAAGGATCTCATTCCGCTCAACAGCAACGACCATGGCAAATGGAAATCGCGGATGCTGGAAAATGCGAAGTTCATGGAAGGCCAGCATGCCATTCCGCTGACGATCGAAGAATTTGTCCCGGCCTCACGTAACTATCCGATCATTTTTTCGGCCTCGGACAATCCTGTACCGCTTGTTCTGATGGGGATGAATGAGGGCGTCAACACCTTCATGGATGACGAGGGCAAGTTTACCTCGCCGGTCTACGTTCCCGCCTATGTCCGTCGCTATCCCTTCTTGTTGGCCAAGCTGCGCCCCGATACAGACGAGCTTTCGCTCTGCTTCGACCCGACATCCGGCGCACTTGGTGAGTTCGACGAGGGCACTCCGCTGTTCGAAAACGGGGAAGCCAGTGAAACCACTAAAGCGATCCTGAAGTTCTGCGAAGATTTCGAGGGGGCAGGCGCGCAGACGCAGGCATTCGTCGAGGAACTCAACAAGCTTGAACTGCTAATGGACGGTGAAGTGTCGATCCAGCAGGAAGGTCAGGACAAGCCCTTTGTATATCGCGGCTTCAAAATGGTCGACGAGGCCAAGCTGCGCGACTTGCGTGGTGACGCGTTGCGCAAGATTTCCCAAAACGGTATCCTTGCGCTCATCTACGCGCATCTGTTTTCGCTGCAACTGATGCGCGAAATATTTGCGCTTCAGGTGCAACAAGGTAAGGTACCGCAAGTGACGGAACTGCCTGCGGCATAGTCAACTGTCAGGGCATGCCGTCACCCGCCTTGGAGGGAGTGACGGCATGACAAAATACAGCAAGACAGCAATCGCACTTCACTGGATCATCGCGATCCTGGTGGCTACCAATGTCGTATTGGTCAGTATGGCAGAAGAATTGCCGCGCGCGGCCAAGGCGGCATATATGGATCCGCACAAGGCCATTGGCGTTTCCATACTTCTACTCTCCTTGCTTCGCCTGTTTTGGCGATTGGGCCACAAGCCCCCACCGCTGCCCGACGCAATTGCCGGATGGCAGGCCAGACTGGGCAAAGCCGTGCATGCGCTTTTCTATTTCCTGATCATCGCTGTTCCGCTGTCTGGATGGCTCATGTCGTCGGCACACCCGCAGGCACCGCCGGTCAGCTTTTTCGGCCTTTTCGATATCACCATGCCGGTTGCGAAAAACGGAAGTCTGGCAGAATTCGGGCATGAAACGCATGAAATTCTAACCAAGCCGCTGGTCATCCTGATTTTCCTTCACATCATCGGTGCGCTCAAGCACCAGTTTGCCGACCGCCTACCTTTTATCCAGAGGATGTGGCCCTAGGGTCAGGAGCTAATATCGAACCAGGTAAAGTTGCCTTGCCCGGATGAAGAGCGTGTTACGCGCGTCTTCCGGCAGCATCTCACGCAAAAGCTCGTCAAATTGGGGCCGTGCATTTCCAACAGCGAGTTCGACCGCGCGCGCCAGCAGTCCCTCGTCCACGCTTACGGCTGCACAGCAAGGCGGGAAAAGGACAAAGGGATCTGGCCAGACAGCCATCACAACCTCCATCAGCAGGCCGAATCGCTTGGCCACCATGCCGGATTGCAGCACCGATTCCAGCCGGGGGAGCGGATCATGAACCGCCCTGCGCGAAATACACCAGATGCGCGCAGACAATATGTGACGGGTGTCGCGAACCGACATATCGGGCAGCCGCTGCAGCGCGGTCAGAAATCGGTTGGTCTGCATAAAACCTCCTTCCCCGACTATATTGCGATTGATTATCAATAGCAATATTATATCAACATCGCCCTGGGAGTGTGAACGCTCACTCAACTCATCGCGAACCATGCAAAAATTCTCTCGAGAGTCTTGATTTTGAAACACGCAATGCCCATCCTTTGATCAGGACGGAGATCTCCCCTCCCTTTTCCGTCCTACCGGTGCCGTCAGGCGGCACCACCTCCCTGAACCTTGGCCACCCCGAATTTATTTCGGGGTGGTTTTTTATGTGGTTGTGAAAAGCGCCTATTCTGCGGCGATCAGCGTGGCTGAACCCATAGCCTCGTCGGCAACAATATCGACCAGATTGGCGATAAAGGAGGCTATGCGATCAAGCCCTGGACCGGGTTCGCGCAGATGCGAATCAAGGTACAGAGACCGGTCAACCTCGATCTGCATCGCATGGATATTGGCATTTGGCTTGCCGTGCCGTGCCAAAATATGCTCGCCCGCATAGGGATGGTTTAGCGACGCCACATATCCTCGCGCCCTGATCTGCTCCATGAGCAACTCGGAAAAACGCGCGGCTGCGCTTTTTCCAAAGCGGTCACCCACGACAAATTGCGGCGGTAGGATGGCAGATTGCCTGATAGGAGGCATGCTGTGCAAATCGAGCAAAACCGCACTTCCAAATTTTGCCCGCAGATCGGCCAATATTGCCGATACTTGCGAATGATAGGGACGGTGAAAGCCGACAATCCGGCTTTCAACCTCGTCCACTGAAAACTGCTCGCGCCATAAATCGCCATCGCCCGACAGACGACGCGGAATGAGGCCAAGTCCGCCCCTCTGCTTCGCGCCGGGTGCGGGATAGCCCTTGCGGTCCGCCCCGCGCACCATCTCCACATCGAGATCGTTTTCATCCCGATTAAGGTCGATCCACGCCCTGGCCCGGTGGGCGATGATCACGGGATAGCCAAGTGCGATGACCCTGCGCGTCAAAAGGTCGGCATAGCGGTCCTCGAGCCGTACTAGCGATGCATGGGGCAACCGCAGAGCCTTGAAAATGCAAGCAGGGTAGTCGCGCCCTGCATGGGGGACCGACAGCAGAACGGGGACCTTCGGCGCGTCCGTACCAAATATCGCAAAACCGGCCTCGCTGCTGTGAGTCATTTGACGCTTTCTCAGTTCGACCCATATTTGACACGATTTTTGGGAATTGGTGCAAAAAAATTAAATCTCTGCAATTATGATAACGTCAGAGATGCCCACACAATGGGATGCGCCGTTAAGAGGAATATCAATGACCCGTATCTTGCTTGCTGAAGACGAACAGGCAATGCGCGAATATCTGGCGCGCGCGCTGGAACGATCAGGCTATGAAGTGGTCTCCGTGGACCGTGGTACGGAAGCCGCACCGCTGCTGGAGCGCGAGCATTTCGACCTGCTGCTCACCGATATCGTGATGCCCGAAATGGATGGTATCGAACTGGCCCGGCATTGCAGCAAGGTGTCGCCGCAAACCGAAGTGATGTTCATCACCGGCTTTTCAGGCGTGGCCCTCCGCGCAGGCGAATCCATGCCGAGCGCAAAGATCCTGTCCAAACCCTTTCATCTCAAGGATCTGGTGCTGGAGGTCGAACGCCTGTTTCAGCGCGAAAGCTTTGGAGAATTGAATTAGGGTTGAATGATAGTGCAAGCCTCGCTAGAGGCTCCCGCAGTGTGGGCGTATAGCTCAGTGGTAGAGCACTGTGTTGACATCGCAGGGGTCGCAAGTTCAATCCTTGCTACGCCCACCATTTTCTCTACCGATTTTTCGGTATCTGCTTCCACACCGTGCCAGAGCGATAATGTCACGTCATCGCAGACATTGACCCTAGGCCGGAGGATCTCCGAACGCGACATAGGGACGATTAATAGCTTAGCATGGGGCCTTGTGAAGCGGCAGCGAGTACATTGGGCTCACTCGTTTACCTCATGCTGAAATTGTCTCGAATTGTATATTTTTGAAAACGCTGTCATATCGAAGTGGTCTGGGGGGAGTCCGATGGCGGCTGACTGGGGCAGTCAAGGGGAACAGGGAACGACGTTGGCCGTCGTGCCCGAACCCGCGCGCATTTCTCTCTTTGGTGAGTTTTCTTGCACAGGACGAGATGGCACCCCGATCTCGCTTACCAACAGGCGCTCGCGTGCTTTACTGGCGATGCTGGCGTTGACGCCGGATCGACCCATAGCTCGCGATGTGCTGACCCGGTTGCTTTGGCAGGGTCGGTTCGATGCGCAGGCACGCGCAAGTTTGCGGCAGTGCCTGCTCGAGTTAAACAAGCGCCTGGAAACAAGTGGTTATCCTATGCTTGCCGTGACGCGCGGTCAGATAAGCATGGTTCAGGGAGCTATCTGTACGGATCTGGGCGATCTGGAGCAGGCACTGGCGGCGGGAGATGTCGAGCAGGTCAGCGCTATCCTGCATGATATCGGGGCAAAGCCGCTGTTGGACCAGATCGACCTGGGCGACAACTTCGGTAAATGGGTGGATTCGCGGCGGGATGAAGTCGAACGCAGGATAGGCAGGGCTATCGCTGAGGCTGTGGAACGGCTACAACGGACAGGCAACGCGGCAACGGCAGAGCGTCTGGAGAAAGCATGGGCGGTGCGCGGCGGTCGGGCTGCTCCGGCGACGCGCCCCGACGGCCGCACACGCATCGCGGTGCTGCCCTTCCACGCGATGGGTGCGCCGGGGGGTGAGGATTATTTTGCCGACGGTGTTGTTGATGAAATGATCACGATGCTGGGGCAGATTCCGCAGTTACGCGTCGTCGGGCGCACCTCATCCTTCCATTTCCGGAACAGCGATCTGGCGATACCGGAGATTGCCGAGGCACTGCACGTCGCGCACCTCGTTGAAGGGTCGGTGCAACGACAGGGTGACAAGGTGCGCATCTTCGTGCGGCTGGTCGATGGAGCTGGCGGATTTGAAAGCTGGGGGCACCGCTATGACGGCAGCCTCGACGATATTTTTGACCTGCAGGAACGGGTGGCACGCGCAGTAACGGCGGCGCTGAGCGAACAGCTGGGCCATGCCATGGACGAGCCGCAAGCACGCAACCTGACGGCGAGTAACGAAGCCTATGATCTTTACCTGCAGGCACGCGCGCTGGGTACCCGGATCTTTGGCAATGGTGTGCTGGATCGGGCGATCCATTTGCTCGAACGTGCGGTGGCTATCGATCCGCTGCTGGCAGAGGCGTGGGTCGAACTGGCCGAGGCGCATCATAATGTTTCGGTCTATACCCAATGTCTTGACCGCAACGCAGCGGCGCTGCGGATGGCCGATTGCGCGCGCCGCGCCATCGCGATTTCGCCGCACCTTGGCTACCCTTATGCGCTGTTGGCAACCTATGAGTGGACGCGGAACAACATCGTCGGGGCGGTTGATCTGGCCTTCGATGCCTATCGCCGAGAGCCTGACAATCCGGCGGTGGCGATGCGGCTGGGTTCTTTCCTGATCTATTGCGGTCGGACGCGCGATGCCGCGCCTTATGTGAAAGCGGCCATCGAGAAAGACCCGGTGGACCCACGCAAATTTGTGCTGCTCTGGGCCGTTCATATGGGCGGGTGCGATTTGGAAGCGGCGCAGGCAGCTGGTCAGCGTGTCGTCGACCTTGGCTGGCCTTCAATGTATCTGGCGATAGCCTCGGCGGCTTTGGGGCAGCATGAGGCAGCAATCGAACAATATCAGCTGACAAAGCATCTGGTGAACAGCGTCATCCTGCCCCCCGTCGGCAGCGGGCCGATGACCGACGAAGCGATGGACGCCTATTGGCTGGTCGCGGCAAAGGGCGTGTGCAGTGGACAGGAAATGGACCGGCAGATTTACTTCCAGATATTGGAAATGATGTACGCGACACTGCTCGACAAGGCCGATCTGGCTATCACAGGTGCGGCGATTTTCACAGGCAATGCCGAACTGCTGTTCAAAGCCTTCACCCACCCGATCACGCCCGCCAATGTGCTGGCTCTTGTGTCGCTCTGGGCCGACGTCGATCCAATCCGAAAGATACCGCAACACCCCGAATTCATCCCTTTCGCTCAGCGCATCGGCATGGCGGCGGTGTGGGACAAATATGGCTGGCCGGATCTGCTCCCGCCGCCAAGCAACAGGGTTTAGCGGCTCGCTGGCACCGCCTTCATCAAAAGAGCCAGCGACCTGTTGAGGCTCGCGGTCCCCGGCCTCTGGCCGGCAAACCGCCCCAATCGCACCACCACCAGATCGTGCGACGGAATGTTGATCGTATATTGGCCTCCCGCGCCTGCCATATAATAGGCGTCCTTCGGGATCGGCATGGCCCCATCGCCATTCACCCAGAACAGACCGCCATAGACCGGACGTCCGTCGGCAACCCATGCCGGGGCGAGCGTGCTGACGAACTTCGCATAGCCTTCGGGCAGGATGCGCTCGCCGTTCCAAACGCCGTCTTGCAGATAAAGGTTGCCCAGCCGCGCCCAATCGCGCCCCGCCATCAGGTCATAGCCTTGGGTGAGGAAATTGCCCTGCGCATCGGTTTCCAGCACTGCGGAGCGGATCCCGATGCGGTCGAACAGTGCGCTTTGCGGAAAGGTCAGATAATCGCCGCCGCGCTTCTCAACCGCCAAACGAACGAGATAGCTTATCAGCACCGGATCGGTGTTGCGATAGCGCCCCACAACGCCCGGCGCCCATTGCTGCGGGCGGCTGGCGGCATAGGCGAAGGCGTTGTTGCCGGTGTAATAATACCAGTGGTCGGGATAGCCGCCGTCATAGGCATAGTCCGGGTCCTGCTCGGCGCGGATACGCAGCCCGCTCGACATATTGAGAATGTCGCGGATTCGGATATCCTTGCGCTTGTCACCTGCTGACTGCCATTCGGGGATCGGCGCGGGCTGGTCGAGCGTATAGGCGCCTTGTTGCATTAACACGCCCATCAGGCTCGCCGTGATGCTCTTGCCCATCGACCAGCCTTCGAGCGGCGTCGTGGCGGTCGCGCCAGGGCCATAGCGTTCGGCGATGATCTGGCCCTTCCATGTGACCACGAACGCCTGCGTCAGTGCATCGTCCGGCGCAAAGGCAGCATCGACGACGGCCTTGAGCTTGGCAGGATCGAGGCCGTCCGCCGAGCCCTTCGCAATCACATCGCCCATCGGCCAGGCGGTGGTTGCAGCATCGGGCAGGTTGCGCGGCACGGGTTTGGGTTTGAACGCCAGTCCGCTGCCATCCTGCGGCATGCTGACGCAGCCCTGATCGCCGACATAACGCGCTGTGCGGGTCAGTCCGCTTTTTGTCGTCACGCGCACCTCGCGGCGTTTGCGGTCGACCACGGGCACACCCGACTTGGCCCGATGCGCCACGGCGGCAAGCGCATTGCCATCGCCCATCGTCGCACGTGCAAAGTCGGGATCAAACCCGCTGACAAAGACAGCGCTGCACATTAGCTTGGCATAGGCGACCGTAAAGTGCGTCAGCGGATCGCCGGGTGGCGCTGTCCACCTATCGCTGATCTCGGCAGCCTTGGCGCGGGCAAGCATTTTATCGCGCTGCGTGTCCGCTGCCGGCGTTTGTGCGGCGAGATGGCTCGCCGCCACAAAGCCAAGGGCCAAAGCTGCAAATATCTTGCGCTGCATGCTGTTTCCCTCATCCCTGTTGTGGGTGGCAGGATGTCAGAAGCTGGTGCGCAGTCAACGGCGAAACCATCGCTCAGCGGTTATTGACGCCTTTTTGACGCTTTATTGACGCTTCGCCGGATTGACGGCTGACGCTGCGTAAAGGCACTATCCATCCCTGAGGATCGCACACATTTTCGACGTTCGTAAGGCAGGCCGGAAACCCCGGTCCTGGCGACGGGAAAACTGTGCCTGCAGCAATCTGGGGAACAGGATGACACAGGGCAACGCAACTGACGCAATCGGCAAATCCGCGATGAACAAGACGTTCTGGCGCATCTTGCCACTCATCCTTGTCGCCTATCTATTTGCCTATATGGACCGGGTGAACGTCAGCTTCGCCGCCACGCAGATGAACGAGGACTTGCAGTTCAGCGCGACGATATATGGGCTCGGCGGTGGTCTGTTCTTCCTTGGCTACGCTTTGTTCGAAATCCCGTCAAACCTGATGCTCGTCCGCTACGGCGCGCGCAAATGGATCGCGCGAATCATGATCACCTGGGGGCTGCTGTCTGCGGCCATGATGTTTGTGCAGACACCGATGCAGTTTTATGTATTGCGCTTCCTGCTTGGTGTTGCCGAGGCTGGGTTTTATCCCGGTGTAATATTCTATTTCGCGGGCTGGTTTCCGGTCTGCCATCGCGGACGGGCAGTCAGCCGTTTCTACGTTGCCGTGCCGCTCGCATCGATCGTGATGGGTGCGATGTCGGGCTGGCTCCTGGGGCTTGATGGCAATGCCGGGCTGCACGGATGGCAGTGGTTGTTCCTTGTGCAGGGGCTGCCGACAGTGCTGGTCGGGCTGATCGTGCTGCGCTTCCTGCCCGATGCGCCCGCCACGGTTGCCTGGCTCACCGCAGCGGAAAAAAGCTGGATTGCGGACGAACTGGCGCGCGAACAAGCGATTATCGGCGAACCTGCAAAGCAGCATGTGATCGCCGCGTTCCGCAATCCACGCGTGCTGCAGCTTGGCCTGTTCGGTTTCCTGTTCATTGGTGTGATCACCGCGATCAACCTCAATGTCCCGCTAATCTTGCAGGCCGCAACCGCGCTCAATGACAAATCGATCGGCTATGTCGTCGCGCTCGGCGGCCTTTTGGGTGCTGCAGCGATTATCTACGGCGGCAACCATGCCGACCGGCATGGCGATCGCTGGGGCAATGCCTTCTGGTGCTGCTTGGTGCTGGCAGGTGCGGTGTTGGTGATCGGCCTCGCGCCATCGCCGATGCTGGTCGTTATCGGCTATATTATATTCGCGACCGTCGGCTTCACCATCCCGATGCTGACATCATCGGGTTGGTCCGAAGTTCTACATGTCCGCGAACTCGCCGTCGGCGCAGCGGCTATCAACACCATTTGCCAGATCGGTGCGTTCGTCGCGCCCTTTGGCTGGGGCATGGCGAAGGACGCCACCGGCAGTTTCCAGCCCGCACTGATTGCCTTGTCAGGCGCCACGCTGGTGGCGGGGATGCTGTTGTTGCCGCTGCGCAGCCAAGTGCGCGGGCGAAGCGGGCAGTCTGCCGTACTAGCCGCATAACCGACCACAGACTTTTGAAAGACCACCTCATGGTGAGGGGCAATGTTGAGGAGAAGTAAGATGACAGCAATGAAAACACTGTTCGTCGGGGCCGCCATGATGGTTGCCGCGTCGCTGGCCACGCCCGCGATGGCGCAGGAATCGAGCTACACACCCGGCACCGTGTGGGAAGCCAGCCGTATCGATGTAATGCCGGGCCAGTTCGAAAACTATATGGATTATCTGGCCACCACCTGGAAGAAAATCCAGGAACTGGGCAAAGCCGAGGGCGTTGTCGTCGAATATCATGTGCTGGCTACCAACAACCCGCGCGCGGGCGAACCCGACCTGATCCTGCTCGTCGAATACAAGGATTACCTGACCACTGCGCAGCAGCAATCTATGCAGAAAAAGGTCAACGCGATGTTGTCCCAGAACAATCGCACCGCTGCGACTGCTGGCGGCGAACGTGGCAAGATGCGGGAGCCGATGGGCAGTACCGAATATCAGGAATTGATACTGAAATAGGCGATCCGTTTCAGCATCATGGCAGGCGGCGAACTCCCCAGATTGCCGCCTGTCGCTCAATCTTGTTTTCGACCAGCGGGAGACCAGTATGATCCAGCATAACCCATTTTCGCGCCGCGCCTTTGGCGGATCGCTTCTTGCAGCCGGCGCATTTGCCGCCAGCCGCGCCTTTGCTGCGCCTCTGGTCACTGCGGAGTCCCCGATGGGGCCATTTTATCCCACTGGCTACACAGGTGAGGACGATTTCGACATGACCATGCTGAAAGGCCGTCCGGCGCGCGCATTGGGCGATGTGATCGAGGTCAGCGGGCGTGTGCTTGACCGCTTGGGAAATCCCATGAGCGGCGCGAAGATCGAACTGTGGCAGGCCAATGCCAATGGCCGCTACGCGCATAGCAATGATACCAGCGCCGGGGCGCTCGATCAGAATTTCCAAGGGCTCGCCCGCCTCGTCACCGGCCCGTCGGGCGAATGGCGGATACGGACGATCCGGCCCAATCTATATGGGCGGCGCACGCGGCACATCCATTTCGACGTCAGCGGCAAGGCCCACCGGCTGATGGCACAGATGTATTTTCCCGAAAACGCCGAAAAAAATGCCAGTGACGGCCTGTACCGGCAGCTCGGCAAGAACGCGAAAACTTCGCTGGCGCGGCTGGAGGCACCAGACCGCTATCGTTGGGACATTGTACTGATGGATGCCGGACAATGAAGGTAGTGGCATCGGCAGGCGTTGTGCCGTTGCTGGCATTGCTATGCCTCAATCCATCGCGGGCGCTTGCGGAGCCTGGCGGAGCGCCACCACCGCAAATGTCGCAGAACGACACTATCGAATCTAACAAGGCTGTGGTGCGTGCCTTTCTGAAAGCGCTTGAGGAAGGTGATATTGCTGCGCTTGACAGGCTGCGAGGCGCGGAGGGATCGACGTTCAGTTTCAATGGCGAAAGCCGGCGCGCGTCGACCAGCGCCTTTCTGGCCGAACGCTGTCCGATGTGTGCCGCTTTGCCTGATCGGAAGATCAGCATCGACAGGATGGTAGCCGAAGGCAATCTGGTGTCGGTGCAGTCGACTTGGACCGGAACCTACAGCGGTGCCTTTGAGGGCGTGGATATCGTCCCGCCCAAGCCTGTCACGCTGCGCTATGGTAACATCTATCGCATTGCCGATGGCCGGATCGTTGAAAACTGGGCATCCTATGACCGCTTGCATCGTGCCGAACAGTTGGGCTTCGTCCTGAATTTGGCTGAATCTGCTGGCGAAGCTGCAGCGCCTCAAGTGCCGCCAGCGCTCGAAGCGGCAATCGACGAAAGCCATGAAGCGCTCCGCAAGATACTCAACGGCGATCCCTCGGGCTATGCCGCGCTCTTTGCCGACCGCACCGACATTACGCTCGGCAACCCCTTTGGTCCGTTTGGAAAGGGCCGCGCCGAAGTCCTTGCTGCGCTGAACAATGCCGCCGGGAAATATACCGATGGATCGGTGGTCAAGGTTGACCGCGTTGCGGTCTATGGCGGCGGCAATCGCTATGTCCTCGTCGAAATTGAACATGACCGGGCAAAGCTGGGCACCAGTTCTGACTTTTCCGAATTCGCCGCGCGGGTGACCAGTGTTTATGAAAAGATCGGTGCGCGCTGGAAACTCGTTCATCGCCATGCCGACCCCATCACGATGGCGAGACCGGCGGAATCGGTCCTCTCGGGTGGCACCGCGTCGGTGCAAGGCGCGCCAAATGGCATCGTCGGCACATGGCGCCTAGTCTCCTTCGAAGATGTCGAGGATGGCAAAATTGTGCGGCCTTTCGGCGAAAATCCGGATGGTCTCTTCGTCTATACCGCAGATGGCCATGTC
Organism: Sphingomonadaceae bacterium; assembly: GCA_016742125.1. Classification (GTDB taxonomy): domain Bacteria; phylum Pseudomonadota; class Alphaproteobacteria; order Sphingomonadales; family Sphingomonadaceae; genus Sphingorhabdus_B. Next base: position 27,647 of record JACVCM010000013.1, read on the forward strand.
ATCATACAGATTGCCGATCCCGCCAACCCCCGTTGCTATGCGCCAGGCAAAAATTCCGGGCGCGGGAAAATGGATGATCGGGCTCCGTCTGCCTGCAGCCCCGAACAAATGCGCGAATTGCTAGACAATAGTGTCGCCTATTGGGGCACCTACACCGTTGATATGGCGGCGGGGGTCGTCACGCATAAGGTGAAGAGCGACCTCAGCAACGGCTATGCCGGCACCGACCAGCCCCGCCCGTTCCGCCTGGATGGTAATCGTCTGGTCATCGGCGACGGCAATACTTGGACCCGCGTGCTTGAACGCGTGGTGCGCTGAGACGGCAAGTATCGCAACTACCGCGCCACATTTTCAACAAGCCCAACCTCTCGTAACGGCCAGATTCCCGACCTGTCGCTCAAAGCACCAGCTGGGTCTGCGTGACCCGCGCGACCGCCTTCCCGTCGGCGCGAATGATCTGTGTTTGCCAGACCGACAAGCGTCTTCCGATCTGGATCGGCGTTGTCTCGGCCCTCACTGTCTCTCCTTCGGACGCTGCGCCCAGGAAGTTGGTCTTGCTTTCGATGGTGGTTGTGCCGCCCGCACCATCGGGCAGGTTCAGGTACGCGCCAATCGCGCCCAGCGCATCGGCAAACGCCATGATCGCCCCGCCATGCATGATCTTGCCGCTGGTACACAGATCGGGGCGGACCAGAAGCTCGCCGACGATCCGGTCCTTTGCGGCGCTGATGACCTTGACGCCCATTAGCTTTGCAAAGGGCATGGTATCGGCAAGGTTCGATGGATTTTTTGTCATCTCTTTTTCCTGACTCAGTTTGTATTGGTGAAGCAGTATTGGTAGTCACAAAGGCCGAAATGGCGCGCAACGGGCCGATGCTTAAAGCCACCGGCCTCATGGAGACGGCGTGCCGACGCATGTGCGGACTCCGCGCAAATGGCGCTTAACCGTTTTCAGGGCTTTGCAACATAATAAGCATTCACAAAGTCATGTGGCAGCCTGTGCAGATCCACCTGGCTGAAACCCGCTTTGCTCAGCATATCAAGCGCGGTTTCATAGCCCCACATTGTGCCAAGGCCAGCACCGCCCTGGCCCAGAGAGACCGGCATGCAATGCATCGTCGACATCATATACAGGTGAACGCCAAGCGGGTGATCGAGGTTGTTTTCCAGATTTCGCGATCCGCCAATATCAACCATCAACAATGAGCCCGATGGCGCCAGCGAATTGCGCAGCATCGTTAAAAAGGCCTGCGGGTCCTTTTGATCATGCGCGGCGTCAAATGCCACGATCAGGTCGAAACGGCCGAGTGTATCGACGCCCGAAAAGTCAAACTCTTCAAAGCGTAAGTTGGTTAGCTTCTCGCTTCGTGCTTTCTCGACGGTTGCGGAAAACGCATCGGCGCAAAGGTCTAGTCCGACAAATTGGCTATTCGGATAGCGTTGGGCGAGATGCAGCAAAGCGCGGCCTGCCCCGCAACCGACATCGGCAGCGGTAATGCCCTGCTGCAACCGCGCTTCGAGGCCGGGCGCGAGCGGGATTATGTGCGCATCAAGGGCGCTGACGATCGACACGTCGGTCAACTCGGCCATCGCGGCATGAAAGCGCCCGTAATGATGATAGCAGAGTCCGTCTCCGGTCTTGAACCGCTCGACAATTTGCGGCTCAACTTCCGCGGCAACGCCCAGAAACTGCGCGCTGACCGCAATGTTGCCCATCGCGGCGTCGCGCGTCAGCCATGCGGCATGTTCTGGCGGCAGCGTGTAGAGGCGACTGGATGGATCATATTCGACGATGGCGGCAGCCGTCATCGCGCCCAGCCATTCGCGGACATAGCGTTCGGAAAGCCCCGCCTGCATCGCAAGCCCCGTGCTGGTCGTCGGCGAACAAAGGGCAAAGGCATCGAACAAGCCAGTGCGGTGACCAACTGAAGTCATCAGCACAAGCGCGCCTTGATTGAAGGCGGAAAGCATCTTGCCTGCAAATGCCTCAGCCTTGGCGGCATCAAAGCTTTGCTGGTTTTCGAAAACGGGTTGGGTTGCCATAGTGATAGTCCTTTCAATTCGTTGATGTGGTTGGGTCAGGCCGCAGCCCGAGATGTTTGAGTTGCTTCGGAACGCCCGACTTCGTGGCAGAAATGAACGATTTCCTGAGCCGCCAGCTGAGGCTTTTCCCAGTGCGGCGAGTGCCCGAACCCTTCGGCTACGAACAGGCTGGCGCGCGGGAGTGCGAAAAGCAGCCGATCCTGATCGGCACGACCGGCAAAGGGATCCTGATTGCCCCAGATGAGCTTTACTTGCACGGTGATGCTATCGAGATCGTCGATAAGCTCCTCGTCGAGCATTGCCCGCAAGGCACCACGCCAGACACGCGCGGGCATCTTCAGCGATTCAGAAACGGCATCGTCCAGAAGCTGCTTCGACAGATGTTCAGAAGATGCACTTGTCTGAAATGCGCGAACAAACTCAGGGTCAACCGGGTCGGCCAGTTTGGACACGTCCTCATCCCATAATGCCTGCACGCCGGGGTTATCGGCAAAGGAGGCGAATGCACCGATCAGCACGAGCCCCGCAACACGATCCGGATAATCGAGAGCAAAACGGAGCGCGATGCGTGAGCCCATCGAGTGTCCGACAATAACAGTGCTCTGACAGTCTTGGGCATCCAGCATCGCATCCAAATCCCGCGCGAACGCACTTGCGCTGTAGTCGTTATCCGGTTTCGATGAATCGCCATGTCCGCGTTGGGTGAAGGCGATCACGTCGATAGACTCGGGCAGCTCGTTGAGCAGCGGCTCGAACGACCGGTGCGTGTCCGAATAGCCGTGGAGCAGAATCAGGGGCGTATCAGACATCTGGCCTTGCCTCACCCCTCCCAGCAGAACGCCCTCGGGCGTGCGGACGGTAAAGCCTCTGCGATTCTTCATGATGGTATCTCCCTGGGCAGCGCATTCGCTATCGCTGCAATATGTTCATGGTCGGTACCGCAGCAGCCGCCAAACACGCGCAAATGGGGGAAGCGATCGTGCAGGGTGCGATAACGCAGGCCCAGATCAGCCGGATCGCCACGGTCAAGTTCGGTTGCCTCATTGAGCTCGGCGTGGCTGCAGGAGGAGGCATTGGCGCGGATGCCCATGATCCGGCGCGTCCATGGCGCATCGTCAACCAGCACATGGTCGAAATGCATCGGGTGGGCGCAGTTTATCATATAATAGGCCGGGGCTGCATCGGTTGCCGTATCGACGTCGGTGATCGCCTCTCCCAGCCGCTGGCCATCGGGAAGGCGCCCGTCGGTTTCCACGGTGAAGGAAATGACCGATGGCAGATTGCGGCGTGCCGCAGACCTTGCGATGCCGATGGCCTCATTGGCGTTGGTCATGGTGATCGCGCTGATCAGCTCGGCACCTGCCGCCGCCATCGTGCCGATCTGCTCGTCATGATAGGCCTCAGCAGCTTCGGGCCGCATGATTTCGCCCGCCACATAGCCATCGCCGCGCGGGCCAACGCAACCGCTGACCAATATCGGAAAGCCGGGCGCAGTGTGCCGGCTACGCAAGTCGATCATCAGGCTGATCGCGGCGGCATTGGCCGCCTTCAGCTCGGCCCGGCTCATCCCCAGCAAATCGCCCCAATCATGGCTTGAACGCCAAGTCGGGCTTTCCAGGATGAAGCCAAAGCCGTTCGAACGGGCAATTGCGATATAACGTTTATAGTAACGCTCTAGCGCGGTGCGTCCCTCCGCGCTCGCCAGCAGGGTGATCGACGAAAAATGGGGAAGGTCAATCCCTTCATTGAAGATGATGTCGGTCTCCAGACCACCATCGGCCAGGAAAATCCGGTTTTGGAGCAATTTAGTTGCGGGCATGGTTTTTCTCCGGGTTGAGATGTGTTCAGGAAATTTTGCGTCCAATGAGCAGCGCGCCGATCCGGTTTAAGGCTCCGTCGAAAAAGCCCGCTTGCTCTGGCGCATGTTCCGGATTCCTGAAGGTGCCGAACAGGATGTCGAACCAGGGCACATCGCCATAATTGTAGCGATGGGCGCCACGCTCATGATGCAGCGCATGGCTTTCGGGGCGGGTGATCAGATAGCCCAGCCAGCGCGGTGTGCGGATGTTCGCATGCTGGAACATCGAGCAGAAGGCGGCTATCAGGCTGATCGTGATGCCAGCCTCCAGCGACACACCAAAGCCGCCAACGAGCGCTAGGCTTCCAAGCAGTGCCCAACCGATCATGTCGAGCGGATGGAACCAGAAGGCGCCCCAGATATCGATCCGTTCGGCACTGTGATGCCATTGGTGGATGTGGCGCCACAGCCTGTCGGCCGAATGCATCGTCCGGTGCCAGAGATACACGCCCAGTTCGAGCGCGAAAAAGCCGCCAATGATCTGGAGCCATAAAGGAAGCGCGCTCGCGTCAAACAGCGTGTGCTGGGCAATCAGCGAGTCCCAAAAGAGCGGACCGCAAATCGCTGCCGTAAAATAGGCAATGAAGCTCGCAACGCCCTTGGTGCGCCACAGCGACACCTGCGGGAGCGCGCGCGCGGGCCTTGCAATGTCCAGCACGGCAAAACCGGTGAAGAGCACAGCGGCTCCGCCCAATATGGTCCACATGATTTCGGCCCCTTTCCGCTTATTGCTCGGCGGCAATCCGCGCGGCATCATTCTTTGCGCGCTTGCTTTGCTCCGAATATCGATAGGCTTTGCGGCAGGGCCGCCATTGCGTCACGCCGATTGCCTTGGGAGCACGCGGCATTGGACACAGCTTGATGGTGTGCTCTTTCTGTCTGGCTGTCGCGTCACCGTCATGCGCCATTGCAGTGCAGGGCAGCCCGCCAAACGTGATCGTCGCTGCGATGATGGCTAAATGTGGTTTCATGTTGAGTCTCCTGATTGTTCCGCTCTTGTCGGTTGCAAAGTCGTGGGACGGGGATGCCTTTGGGGGTCTTCATGGGGAGAGGTCGGCATCCCCGTCCCGCTGCCGCCAGGGGGAGCGGCGGCAAGATGCATTACGCAATGGGCGGGATGATGAAGGTAAGCGCGGTAAGCAGCAGGGCCGTCGTCAGTCCGGCGGCACCTGCGATCAGGCGCTTTTCAATTTCAGTCGTCAGTTTCATTGTCTGTTCCATTCTTTTGATGGTCCTTGGGATCGCTTTGGGAGGGTTGTTTTGGCTTTGCGTCGCGCCGCGCTCTCGATAGACAGCAGCAGGTCCGCTCGACCTGTGTTGCTTTTGGCCGCGGATGTTTTTCGGCGACACAGTGCCGGACTGATGATGTGCTGATGGAAAGCTGATGATGCGCTGATGGCTGCAGAAATGATGATCAATCTCGCCGAAGAAGCCGATTTCTCGCTGGGGCCTGCAACCGTACGCCCATCGCTGCGCGAAGTCGCAGCAGGCGGGAACGCGCATGTCGTCGAACCTCGTGTGATGCAGGTGCTAGTACTATTGGCCTCACATCGTGGACAGACAGTGTCGCGCGATCAGCTGGTCGAACGCTGCTGGGGCGGCGTGATTGTGGGCGAGAATGCGATACAACGCTGTATCGGACTGCTGCGCAAACTGGCCGAGGCGACGTGCGCCTTTGAGATCGTCACGCTAGCGCGCGTGGGCTACCGGCTCAATGCGCGGGAGGGCGAGGCTTCTGCGCAGCAGCCCGAACGATTGCTCGCGGTGCTGCCGTTCGACAATCTGTCCAATGATCCCGAATATGATTTCTTCGCTGATGGCGTTACCGAGGAGATACTTCACGCGATTGCACGCCGTTCCTCAGTCAAGGTGATCGGTCGCACCTCCAGCTTCCAGTATCGCGGCAATGACAAGGTGATCGCACGGATCGGACAGGATCTGGGGGCGACCCATGTCCTCGATGGATCGGTTCGGCGGTCAGGGGCCATATTGCGCGTTGCGGTGCATTTGATGGAAGTTGCCGACCAAACCATGCTTTGGTCGGATCGGTTTGACGGAGACAGCGACAATCCATTCGATCTGCAGGAGCGTGTCGCCAACGGCACCGTTGCTGCGCTGCATGGCGCATTGGAGCCAGCGTATGCGGCGCAACCGCTGACCGGTGCAGCTTATGAAGCAATGTTGAAGCTGAGGCGGCTGGTGCATTCCCATGCCCCCAAAAAGGAGGCGGATATCGCCACCCTTTTTGACCGGATTTCAGAAGCAGCGCCCGACAATGCAGAAGCATTGGCGCTGATGGCAAATGGTTTGGCCGCGTTGCGCTGGACGGCAAAGAATGAGGGGGAAGAGCTGCGATTGCGGACGGGTGCACAAGAGGCGGCAGAGAAAGCGCTGGCGATTGATCCCGGTTGCGGTGCGGCACATAAGGCATTGTTTCTGCTCGAACCTCCAGCAGGGCGTTTTGCCGCTTGTGAGGAGCGTCTGGAAAAAGCGCATGCCGCGTCGCCCGCCGACAGTGAACTGCTCTGGTCGCTCTATCTCCACTATCTGTCGGTCGGTCGGCTCGGCAAATCGAGACAGATGGCAGAGGAGGCTTATCGCGTCGATCCGTTAAGGCCATCGAGCGTCATGGCCTATGCCAACGCGCTCTTCACCGACAACAGGCCGCGCCAGTCGCTGGCACTTATGCATCACGCGGTCGATCGCTGGCCCAATGATCCAACGGTTTTCGCGACGTCGATCTGGACGGCAGCAGTCGGCGGCGAACCCGAATTTGCGCGCAGTCTTCTCGCCACAAACTGGCGTGAACGATATGCCCCGGCGGGTGTTGCGATAATGGAACGAAGCCTTTTCGCCGTTGAAGGGATATTGAGCGCAGCGCCACACCTGATTGACCGCGCCGTCGAGCGACTAAAGGCTGACATCGCCAGCGGAGCACCGCAATTCAGCCTGATCGGCCTCTGTTCGTTTCTTGGGATGGACCTTGATGTGCTTTACGACATTGTCGACGGCGCATCGTTTGACCATTTGAAACAGCCCACCGGGAGGCTGAGCCCCAATGATGGAATTCTCCACCTCTTCCTGCGCGTTAACGCACGGCTACGCACCAATCCGCGCTTTGTGAACCTCTGCGGTCGACTCGGCCTGATCGACTATTGGCGCGAAACGGAACACTGGCCCAAATGCACGAACCAATTGGCGGAAGTATATGATTTCAAGCAGGTCGCGCTCAATTGGTGCGGTTAGGTTTCATACTTCGCGAGCGGGATGGCCGGGATCGAAATGCCCCACCAGCGCTATGAGCCACCAAGGGCCCCGCTCGGTCCGGATTGCAAGCATGAAGGTGGACCCAAGCTGCCCAGCATTGCTCATGGGCTGATGCTTTCACGCAGCGTGGTTTTCAGTATCTTGCCGCCAGCATTGCGCGGTAGTTCGGCAATGAAGGAAATCTTCCGCGGTACCTTGTAGCCTGCCAGCCGGTCTCGGCATCCCGCGATAATGGCATCCGCATCGCCCGGCTTGCCATTTTGCGACACAATGAACGCATGCAGGCTTTCGCCCCATTCGTGATGCGGTTGGCCGATCACGGCGACTTCGCGTACACCGGGAAGGCCAGCGATGATAGCTTCAACCTCGCGGGGAAAGACATTCATCCCGCCAGTGACGACCATGTCTTTCTTGCGGTCGACAATGGTGATGAACCCTTCCGCATCGCGCGTGGCGATGTCGCCGACCGTTACCCACCCATGTTGCACGGTTTCCGCTGTTTCACTGGGGCGGTTCCAATAGCCGTTAAAACTGGTCGGGCCGCGACTGAATAACTCGCCAGTTTCGTCCGTCGGCGCGACAGTGCCATCGGCAAGTCGCAGCTGGACCTCCATCAGCGGAAAGGGATGGCCGACACTGCCCGGTTTGCGCAACAGGTCAGCGGGGCGGATGTTAGTCACGATCCCGCCTTCGGTTGATCCATAAGTTTCGTGCAGCAGGCCAGCGCCAAACTGTTCAATCGCACGCTCCTTAAATGGTTGCGGCAGGGCGGCGGCATTCGAAATCATTGTGCGCAAGGCATGCGCGCGATTGCCGTCCAGAGTCGCCTGCGGCAGATCGAAGATCCGGGCTAAATGCGTCGGCACCATGAAAATTCCGGTGATATCCTGCTTGTTCAAGCGCGAGAGGATCGCTTCCGGATCAGCGCTATCGAACAGCTCGGTTGTGCTGCCGTAGAACAGCCCGGCACAGGCAAAGACAAAGCCTGCACCGTGGCACATTGGCGCGAGTGCAAGAAACCTATCGTCAACACCAAAGCAGCCATATTCGGCGGCCATCGACTGGAAGGTGATGGCACGCGAACGGTGCGAAAGGAGAACGCCCTTGGGGCGGCCCGTTGTCCCCGAGGTATAGGCCAGTGCAAAAGCGTCGGCTTCGTCGACCGCAGGCAAGTCGATGTTCTCTGACGATCGGGCAAGCAGTGTGTGATATTCGCTATTGATCGGCAACGTCGCGATCCCCCCCAAATCGGCCGCCGCCACCGCAGCGGCGCAGCTTGGGTGGTAGATCAGCAAATTTGGCGTGCAATCCTCGACAATTGCGGCGAGTTCAGCGGCGGCCAGCCTTGGGTTCAACGTCGCGACGATTGCGCCAATGTCGGACAACCCGGCGACCAGCTCCGGATAGTCGATGATATTGGGTGCCACCAGCGCCACCCGGTCGCCCGGCTGGATACCGAAATGATCGCGCGCCAGATTGCCGATCTGAGACATGCGGCGGACCAGCGAGCGGTAGCTGCGCTGCTCCGTCCCTAGAACGAGCGCCGCTTTTTCCGGCGCGCGGACGGCAGCGGCGCGGATGCCATTGCCGATGGTCATGGGTCGGTAGGTGTCAGTCTGCGCCATTGTCTGCCAATCGCGCGGCCATCCTGGGGAAAATGCGAAGCGCATTGTTGCGCATCACGCTGTCATAGGCGTCTGGGCGGAGGTTATGGGCGTTCACTTCAGCGACGCCGCGGCGCGGATCGATCACCGGCCAGTCGGTTCCGAACAGCACCTTATGGCTGCCATAGCTGTTCATATAATGGATCAGATTTGCGGGCAGGTGCTTCGGCGCATAGGCGTCGATCCCGATGAAAACGCGCTCATGCTTCCACGCCATCGCGATCATCTCGTCGGCCCAGGGCGTGCCGACATGGATGCCGATCAGCGTCAATTCCGGAAAGTCTATAGCGACCTGATCAAGCAATATCGGTCGCGCTACCGAGGGCAACCGGACGTCCTTCTGATAGATCAGATTCTGCCCGACCTGAAGCATGAACGGCAGGTCAAGCTCGCAGCATTTGGCATAGATCGGATACCAGCGCGGCGCATCCGGCGGCAGGCGGAACCAGTGCGGATAGGCATGGACGCCGACAAAGCCCAATTGGGCGGCGCGCTCCAGATCGCGCAACTGCTCCATGCCGCGGGTGGGATCGGCACCGGCCAGCCCCGAAAAGCGTGTCGGGTGCCGGTCGCACCAGCGGGCGACGGTTTCATAGGGGATTTCGAAGGAGCCCTTCCAGTTCGGATCGCCCGCGCGCACCGCGATCAGCAGCGAATGTTCGATCCCCGCTTCATCCATCAACTGCACATAATCGTCGGGGCCAACGCCCGCGCGCATCGCTTCGGGCATGCGCACCTGGTCCATGAAACGCGCGTCGAAGCCGGTCTGGCCCGCCGCGATCTCATCAGGCCCGAAGAGGTTGACGACGATGTCGATGGCCTTGGTCAATGCGGATACCTCTTATCTTCGCTATCTTCACCCATATCAGCGTTGCATTGTGTTCACAAGTATGAACTGTTCAAACATAAATATGAACAAAAGTTGACAAGCAGCCAAAGCTGTGCGACCTTCCAGGCTAGAAGGATGCCCGGGCCGCATCGCGCCCGCGCGCAAACGGGAGGTGTGAAATGGTGGCACGTTCTTTCTTGGCTCTTTCGGCGTCGGTTATGGCAATCGGCCTGGCAGCGCCTGCGATCGCGCAAGATGCGCAAAGCGAAGACGCCGCAGAAAATCAGGAAATCATCGTTACCGCGCAACGCCGATCCGAATCGGTGCAGGACGTGCCGATCTCGATCACCGCATTAAGCAGCGACGCCCTTGCCAAAGCGGGTATTCAGGATACCGAGAATCTCTCAACGCTCACCCCCGGCCTGCTGGTGCAGCGTTCGGTAGTCGGGCAAATCCGTATCCGCGGCATCGGCAACGAGAATTACACGATTGCTGGCGATCCGGGCGTCGCGGTGCATTCGGATGGCGTCTATGTCGCACGCGCCGCAGCCGGGCTATTCGACCTGTTCGATGTGGAACGCGTGGAGGTGCTGCGCGGCCCGCAAGGCACTCTTTATGGCCGCAACGCGACCGGCGGGGTGATCAATGTCATTCCCAACAAGCCGGATGACGAATTTGCGGGTCACTTCAGCGCCAGCTATGGCAATTATGACGCGATCCGGCCTTATGGCGCCATCAACGTGCCTTTGTCAGAGACTTTCGCGCTGCGCTTTGCCGCTCTGGGCAATTTCCGCGACGGTTTCACCCGCAACACGAATGCCAATGCAGCATCGCGCGGCTTTGGCAGGCTCGACAGCAAGGATGTATTCGCCCTGCGCGCGCAGGCGGGCAACACCGACGACAGCGATTTCAAGATCCGCCTCGCCTTCGAATATCTGAAAGACGACAGCAACCTGCCCGCCTATAAATATCTCAACCGGCCGACCGCGCTGCCAACGTCGGACTTTGGCGGCGGCGCCAATGCCTTCACCCGGCCTTTCCTGCGCACGGTGAACCAGGGTTTCGAACGCAACCTGCCGGGAACCAATCGCAGCGTGGGATCGGACGCCGATGTCTTCAAGACGATCCAGACCGGATTGTCGCTGCACATGAGTTATGATTTCGGTGGCGTCACGCTGTCATCCATCAGTGCGTTTCGCGATACCAAGTTCAACTGGCTGAACGATGGTGATGGCGCCGATATCTTCTACGTCAACTACATCCAGCAGGATGCGACCAAGCAATATAGCCAGGAACTGCAACTGTCCGGTGGCGGCGATACGCTCGAATGGATGATCGGCGGCTATTATTTCCGCGAGAGCGGCGACAGCTTCATCGCGCTGCCCTTCCCCTTTGGCGCAAACCTGCCATTCTACATCACCATCGACGGCACCGCAAAAACCAAGGCGCTGGCGGCCTTTGGCGAGTTGCGCTGGAAACCGCTCGACGCGCTAACGGTGACGCTGGGTGGTCGCTATTCGGACGAGAAACGCGAAGCTGCCTATCGCTACGAAATCAATTTCGGCGCGCCCTTTGTCGCCAATCCCGATCTTGACGACAACTTCAACGCGTTTACCCCCCGGCTCGTGGTCAACTATGCGCTGAGCGACGATCTCAACATTTACGCGTCCGCGACACGCGGATTTAAATCGGGCGGGTTTAACCTGCTGGCGATCCAGCCGGGCTTCGCTCCTGAAAAACTCTGGTCTTACGAAGGCGGGATCAAGGCGAGTTTCGATGGTGGGCGCGGCTTTGCCAATGCAAATGTCTTCTACACCGATTACAAGAATGTGCAGGTGCAGCAGATCGTCAACCTGCAATCGGTGCTGACGAACGCCGCCGCCGCCACGATCAAGGGCGCCGAACTTGAATTCGGTTACCGGCAGGCAACCGGTTGGGAGGCAGGCGGTACCGTTGCCTATCTCGACGCCAAATATGATCGTTTCTGCACCGGTGATCCGACGCGGCCGACAGCCCCGATCAGCCCGGGATGCAACGCGGCCAACCCCATCGACCTGACCGGTAACCGCTTCCCGCGTGCGCCCAAATGGACGCTGTCGAGCTATATCGGCTATAATGCCGACCTCGGCGGGTCGGGCACGCTAGGCTTCCGGCTCGATGCGCGCTACCAGTCGCTGACCTATTTCACCCAGTTCAACCGGCCGTTGATCAGCCAGCGCGGCTATTCGGTCTATAATGGCCGTGTTACCTGGACCGATGAGAGCGAGAAATATTCGATCAGCCTGTGGGGTAACAACCTGACCAACAAGAAATATTTCACCGAAGTATTGGAATCGGGCGCGTTCAACCCGCAGCTGGTTGGCCAGGGCTATGTCGCCCCGCCGCGCACCTATGGCGTTACCGCATCGGTCAATTTCTGATGCCCTACCATGTTCTCAAGGATGGCGTACCGCTCTGGTATGAAGAGCGGGGCAGCGGCAAGCCGCTGGTGCTGTTGCAAGGTCTGCAATTCCCTGCGGGTTATTTCTGGCAGAAGAATATCGACGCGCTGGCGGTATCGAACCGGGTGATCATGCTCGACCTGCGCGGGCAAGGGCTTTCAGGCAAGCCTAACGGCGATCACAGCGTTTCCAGAAATGCCGCCGACCTCGCCGAGTTCCTTGAGGCGCTCGACATAAAGGACGCGATGCTCTTCGGGGTCGCATTCGGCGGTATCGTCGCGCTTAAGTTCATGCAGGAACAGGATAGCTCCCGCCTGCGCGCATTGGGCCTGTGCGAAATGTCGCCGCGCGTGATCTCGGCGCCCGGTTGGGAACATCCGACCTTCGGCGATTTTCCGGAAGAAGCAGCGCTGGCCTACGGCGATGGCGTGCGCGCCGACCGTTCTGTGCTCGATGGCTTTCTGTTCGCGGCCTTCGCCGATCCGCTCGATCCGGCGGTGATGGCGGAAATGAAGGCGCATATGTATCTGACGCCGACCGAGACGGTCGCGGCGATCATCGATGATATGGTAAAGCCAGACTATCGCGATTTCCTGCCCCGGATTTCATTGCCGACATTGCTGATCTATGGTCGTCGCAACAATCCGGTCATGCCGGGTGATGTCGGCCGCTGGATGGCGGAGCGCATTACCGATGGCGAGCTGGTTGAACTTGACGGTGGCGGACACAGCATCTTTTGGGAAGATCCCGGGCCGTTCAACGCGGCACTTAATGATTTCGCAACAAGGCGTTAGGTGATGGACCCTCATTTCCTGACATTGAAGACCAGCCATTCTGCCGCCCTGTGGAAAGGCGCAGCCGCTGCTGCCCGGGCCACGGTGTTGGCGGCGGGCGATGCCCAAATGGTCAAGCCGCTTGAAAATGGAACCACCCATAGCGGGCTGGTTATCCTGCGCTTTGCTTTTGCGAGCGATCTGGACGATTTCTGGAACTCGGCTCACGCGAAGGATCTTGCCGCAGCCGATGCCAATCTGGTTGCACTCGCTTGTACAGGCCTGCCCTACGAGGGTTGGCCGGGCAATTTTGTGCCAACGATCGCAACCGTTGACGTGCCCGCAAGCGAAGCCCCACGCACCTTCATGGTGATCGAAGGGACCGGCACCGATCAGGAGCGGATGGACGCATATCGCGATCAGATCTTGCCCATGATGCGGGAGCGGGGATCTTACTATGTCGCGTTCGAACTCGGCGGCAATGTCCGGGTGCTTAAGGGCCGATGGGACGAGGGAATTTTCGCGATTTCGCGCTGGCCCTCCAAAGCACTTGCCGAAGATTTCTGGTACTCGGACAAATATCAGAATGAATGCATCCCGATCCGCACCGGGGTTGGCCGGTTTGATGTGCAGATTATCGAAGGGATGGCTGGATGAGCGACGCGTTGAGCAAAGAACAAGCGGTTGGCGTATACCGCACCATGGCGCGCATTGCCGCGACTGATCAGCGTATCCAGCAGGGCTTGGCTGCGGGTGCCTTGCAATTCCAATATTATCCCTGCGGCGGGCAGGAAGCGATCCCTGCATCGATTGCACCGCTTCTCAATGACGATGACAAATCGGTTATCACCTATCGTTGCATTCACGATATTGTTGCCAAGGGCACGCCGATCCGTGAGATCATCGCGGAAATGTATGGCCGTGAAACCGGTACGTCGAAAGGCAAAGGCGGGCCGATGCACCTGTCCGACCCCAATAACGGCCTTATGGTAACAACCGGAATCGTCGGAGCTGGCGCGCCGATTGCGGCAGGGATTGCACTGGGCGAGCAGATGAAAGGCAGCGGGCGCGTCGTCACCTGCAGTTTTGGCGACGGTGCCGCCAATATTGGGGCGGTGCACGAAGCGCTCAACCTGGCGGCGCTTTGGCAATTGCCAGTCGTTTTCGTATGCCAGAACAATCTCTATGCCGAATATACCAGCTTCGCCGAATCCACCCGCAGCGAGAGCATTGCGGGGCGCGCCACGGCCTATGGAATGGCTGGAGAGAAAGTCGACGGCACCGATCCCTTTGCCATTCACGCAGCCGCCACGCGCGCGATCGCTCGTGCTCGTGCGGGCGAAGGCCCTACATTGCTTGAATGTGTGGCACACAGGCTTCAGGGGCATGCCTTCGGTTCCGAAGAAGCGCATATGGACGCAGACAAGCTCGCCGCTGCCCGTGCTGCCAATCCTGTGAAACGCTTTCGCCAGCGGTTGATTGACTCAGGATTTGCTGAAGAAGCGGCATTGGCCGCGATCGATGCAGAGGTCGCACAGGAAATCGATGACGCTCAAGCCTTTGCCGATAGCTCGCAAGCGCCCGCGGCCAGCGAATTGCTCGCCGATGTGTTCGCATCAGTTGCCGACATTCCAGAAGTTGGCAAAAGACCCGTGATGTCGGCGGCTTCCATCCCCGACTCTGCCGGACGAAAAATCATGTATGGTCAGGCGATCAATGAGGCGCTGGATCAGGCGTTGGCCGCGGACGACAAGGTGTTCCTGCTTGGCGAAGATATCGAAGATCCTGCTGGCGGAATCGTGAAGGCGACTTACGGCCTTTCCACCAAATATGGTCGTACGCGGGTGCGTGGTACGCCGATTTCGGAACAGGCCATTGTTGGCGCTGCCATCGGTGCGAGCATGGTGGGGTATAAGCCCGTCGCAGAAGTCATGATCATCGATTTCGCGATGGTCTGCATGGACCAGATCGCCAACCACGCCGCCAAGCTGCGTTACATGTCGGGCGGGCGCACGAGCGTGCCAATCACGCTCCGCATGTTGACCGCAGGCAATATCGGCAGCTTTGGTGCACAGCACAGCCAAAGCCTGGAATGCTGGTTCGCGCATGTGCCAGGTCTGAAGATCGTTGCACCGAGCAACGCGGCGGATGCCAAGGGCATGCTGCTGTCGTGCATCGATGACCCCGATCCCTGTATCTTCATGGAAGCAATGCGGTGTTACTTTGTGCCGGGCGAAGTGCCGGAAGCGTCTTACCGCGTGCCGCTAGGGCAAGCCGCGATTGCGAAGCCCGGTACGGACATAACGATCATTTCCTATAGCTGGGCGATGCAGGAGGCGATGGCTGCCGCCGCGACGTTGGCGGAAGAAGGAATCGATGCCGAGGTCATCGACCTGCGCTCTATCGTTCCGCTTGATCTGCCATCCGTGCTGGCGTCGGTCGGCAAGACCGGGCGGGCACTGATAGTCCATGCGGCGGTTGAATTTGGCGGCTTTGGCGCAGAACTTGCCGCACGCATTCAGGAGGCGGCCTGGGGTAGCCTGAAAGCGCCGGTTGCAAGGCTTGGCGCACGCTATACGCCGGTGCCATTCGCGCAGAATCTGGAAGCCATGCATTTTCCCAATGCCGAGGGCGTTGTCGCCAAGGCACGCGCGCTGATGAAAGCCTGACATGGCCAAAATGACTCTCAAACTGCCCAAGATGGCGACATCGATGCAGAATGGCACAATCGTGGAATGGCTGGTGCAGCCCGGTGATACCGTGGCGCAGGGGCAGGCAATCTACGTGATCGAAACGGAGAAGACTTCGACTGAAGTCGAAAGCCCCTTTGCAGGACGGATAACGCCTCTTGTCGCTATCGGCGACTTACTTCCCATTGGTACGCCCATCGCCGAAATTGAGACCTGACATTGGCGCGCAATGCGCTATTGCCCATGCCCATGTCCCAAGACTTGGTTAAATCCGCGGTCCGCACGCTCGATATTCTGGAAGTATTTGCCTCCGAGCGGAAGCCGATGACTGCATCACAACTTGGCCAGATGCTGGGCTACCCCAAGTCAAGCATGAGCGGCCTTTTGAAAAGCCTGGTGGCACAGGGCTACCTCGCATCGGTGGGGCGTGAACTGGAATATTTCCCTACACTGAAACTCGCGCGACTGGGTGACTGGATCCCTGCTGCGTTGCTAGGGTCGGAAGCGGTGATCCCTTTGCTCCAGCAGCTTCGCAACGAGACCGGGGAAACCGTCACGCTCACGATTGCATCAGACCTCCATATGCGTTGCGTTCATGCGATTATCGGAACTCACCCGATCTCCCTGCAAGTCGAAGAGGGCATCAGCTTTCCGATGATGGGTACGGCCATCGGCACCATGTACCTGGCTGCAAGCAACGATGCGACCGTCGAAGAGCTGTTCGAACGGTGGACCAAACATCATCCCGGCCAGCCCGAGCCAGGTTTCGATGCGATCCGCTCAGCCATTGCGGAGTGCCGGGAAACCGGATTCTCTTGTGCATTCGATGCTGTTCTGCCCGACACAGGTGCCATCGCGACCAGCCTTCGGACACCAGAGGGAACCGAACCGTTGATCGTCGCCGTTGCAGGCCTGAACCGCCGGATAAGTGAAAATCGCGATGCTATCCAGAATGCGATGCAGCGTCTTTGTGGTCAGTTCAGCAGACCGGGCTGAATTGCCGTTAGTTAACAGGCGTCAGTGTCGGGACGACGCAACGCCCAAGCGAACGTCCGCGACGTTAGCGTACCCTTCTCCTGTCTTCACATGCCGGGATGCTTTGCCTCCCTAGCCGAAAATCGTGGACCATCCGCGCGCAAGTCAATCGCCTGGGCCGGTCGAAAAGCCTGAATCCCAAACCGGAACAGTCGGCCCACGTCGGACGTTGACTTCATTCTCCCCACTTTCCCGAGGATATCAAATGACCACTGAAAACGATGCTCATACCGCACAGCCCGCTTTGGAGGGTCGCCGCGCCGTCGTAACTGGCGGAACCACGGGGATAGGCCGCGCGATTGCGGTGCTGCTTGCCAGTTACGGCGTGCGGGTTTTTATCTGCGGCCGCGATCCCCGACATCTACAAGATGCGCTGGAGCGGATTAGCGAAGTGGGTGAAGGCAACGGTATCACTGTCGATCTGGCAGTCCGCGAGGACATAGATCGAGTTTTCTCCGCTGCAGATGAATATCTCGGAGGAATCGATATAGCAGTAATCAATGCGGCGGTCCCGGCCGAGGCGCTGGGTGAAACCGACGAGGATGATACTCGCTACCAGATTGACACCGATTTCACGAGTTACCTGATAACGACGCAGCAAGCTGCAAAGCGGATGGGAAGCGGCAGCGATATCATCATCATTGGTTCGATGTCTGCCGTTTCACGCAAGGGCGGTAATTCGATTTACACCGCAGCAAAGGCCGGCGTCCAAGGCTTTGCGCAGTCATTGCGACAGGAACTTGCCGAACAGGACATAAAGGTCGGCCTGATAGAACCTGGTTTTACGGGTGCCGATTTTCAATATCCAGAATTTCCGCCGGAGAAGCAACGCGAATACATCAACAAGGATCAGATGCTGCGCGCCGAAGACATTGCAGTCGCCACCCACTTCATGCTTACCCAGCCCCGACGAACGGCGGTCTCACTCATGCGCGTGGAGACCCGTCTCGAGCATCCGTGATGCTGTCCCCGCAGTCCGAAATCAACGAATGCGAACGTGAAGGCGCGCTGCAACGGCTTGGTATCGAAGCTGCATTCTCAAACACGACCGCAGCCCTCACTACCGGGGCGATATTGGCGGCGTTTGCCCTCCATCTCGGGGCCAATAATTTCACTATAGGATTATTGGCGGCAATACCGTTTCTGACCCAGATTGCGCAGCTACCGGCCATATGGCTCATCGAACGGTACCGCGCCCGGAAACGGATTGCTGTAATATCGAGCGTGATCGGTCGGTCCATGCTGGGTGTGATGGCGCTGCTTCCATTTGCGGAAGGCCTTGCGCTACCGGGCCTGTTTGCCACCACGCTGATCCTTTGTCTGATGGGTGCAATCGGCGGCTGCGCGTGGAATGCCTGGATGCGCGACCTGACGCCGGACGAGCGGATGGGACGTGTATTCGCGCGGCGCACCCTATACGCGACTGTGACGCTGATGATTGCCGGACTGGCCGCCGGAATTGGGCTCCAATTTTCGGGCAGCGATGCCGAACGGCTCGATCTGACATTTTCGATATTGTATCTTGCTGGTTGCATATCGGGAATGATCAGCGCCGCAATTGCGGCGCGCCTTCCCGAACCACGCATGTCAAATCGCGTTGAGAACAGGATCCGGCTATGGAAGATCGTGCGCGCACCGCTTGCAAACCGAAATTTTCGACAGCTCATGATATTCATCTGCTGGTGGCAATTCGCAGTAAACCTGGCGACCCCTTTCTTCACGGTCTTTTTCATCAACAGCCTTGGTTACGGCATGGGCTTCGTCATGGTGCTTACCATCGTCAGCCAGATCGCCAACGCGTTGATGCTGGGCAATTGGGGGCGCCTGACCGACCGTTTCAACAACCGATCTGTGTTGATGGTCTCGGCGCCAGTCTACATTTTCTGCATCGTTGCAATGATCGGAGCGTCGCAGTTTGCCTACACCGACGGTCGGGATGCCTGGCTTATAGCCCTCCATATCCTGATGGGATCATCGCTCGGGGGCACGACGTTGGCGATGACGAACATCGCACTCAAATTGTCGCCCCGTGGCGAGTCTACCGCTTATATCGCCACGAGCGGCCTTGCGTCGTCTGTGGCCGCAGGCAGCGCTCCAATCATTGGCGGCCTGCTGGCGGATTTTTTTGCGGTGCGTCAACTTGCGGTGTCTGTGAACTGGACCAACCCCGATGCAACATTTGCGTTGTTTGCACTTGAACTGAATCATTGGGATTTCTTCTTTTTGCTATCCGGGATTGTGGGACTCATCGCGCTACACCGCCTCAGCAGTGTCGAGGAGGCGGGCGACATCGAGCAAAAGCAAATGGTGCGGCAGATTTTTGCCCAGACGCGGTCCAGCATCAACAACCTGTCCACCGTTCCCGGCCTTCGCGCCCTTACAGAGATTCCCGAGAGCATATTTCGTGACGCCAAGGTCCACGCCCGCTGGTTACGGATCAAACAGTCTGCTGGAGTAGAATAATGTCGAACAAGACCGGTTATAGCCCCTTCGTCACCGCGCTTGCCGAAATGCTGGAGAACCGGAACCCGACTCTCGTCCGCCTGTCGCTGCACGACATGAACATCGAAATTGTTGAAGGCGCACAATCGATCTGGGCAATTGTCCGGCGCCCCGGCAAAGGGGGTGTGGCGCTCCGCGCCGCTTTCCTGCCCGCAGGAACCAAATCGGTCAAAGTCCGGTCTGTCGACGATGCAGGTGGCGAAATTGTTGTCGAAAGCGCGATGGGCCGCCACCGGATTTCATTCGCTGCGATCCATGGCGAATGGCCGAAGTTTCGCATGAAGACGCATTTCATACCAGCGGTCGACACTATCATCCCGTTTCTCCCGCGCGACGTTTATCCTTTGGATACCGACGATTCGCCGTTTGGAGTAACTGGCAGGGTGGAGGCAGCGCAACGAGGGTTGAACAGCGGGCTGCTTTATTTCCACATCGACCGTCCCCGGTTCGGCACTATTCTTTATTTCCAGAACCTTACATCGATGAATGATTATTATCTGGCTACGAAGCCAAAGACCGACAGCGCCGTAGCTGGCAAGATG
>JACVCM010000014.1 GCA_016742125.1 Sphingomonadaceae bacterium
CGTTCGGTCCCGGCCATCGGCGTGCCCCCAAATTTCATTCCTATACGTGCCATGCGATTCGGATGGCACCCGCAAGATCGGCTTTGTTGCAAATTTCGGGCCTGATAGGGACAGGATATGACAATGGCAAGCACCGCGAAGACAATAAATGACGCGGAAGCGGCGCATTTTGGCGCACTGGCAGCAGACTGGTGGGATCCAAAAGGTTCGAGCGCCATGCTGCACAAGCTCAACCCTGTTCGCCTGGGCTTCATCCGCGGGGCAATCGATCTGCATTTTGGCGGCGATAGCAAAGCGCGCCACCCGTTAACGGGCAAGACGGTGCTCGATGTCGGCTGCGGCGCAGGACTTTTGTGTGAACCTTTGGCACGGATGGGTGCAGCGGTGACCGGCGTCGATGCTGCGCCAGAGAATGCAGAGGCAGCAAAGGCGCATGCCCTGCAGTCGGGCCTGACCATAGACTATCGCGCTGGCGAACTTGCCGCGCAGGGCCTCGGCCGGTTCGATGTCGTGACATCGATGGAGGTAATCGAGCATGTCAGCGACCCAGCGGCCTTTGTGGCAGAGCTGGCCCGACATCTGAAGCCCGATGGATTGTTGCTGCTGTCCACACCCAACCGCACTGCCGCATCGCGGATTTTCCTGGTCGAGGCGGCGGAACGGCTGGGCCAGGTGCCGCGTGGCACACATGACTGGCACCGGTTTTTGACGCCGGAAGAGTTGATGGCGATGCTGGCTGATGTGGGCCTGGAGGTGGTGGAGATGCAGGGAATATTCTTCTCGCCACTCAAGGGCCTGCATCTGGGCGACAATATGGCTCTGAATTATATCTTAAGCGCCAAATTCAAATAACACTCATTGTCCTTGGCGCAGGCCGGGGCGACGATAGTTGTTTTGTGACTATCTGACCGCCTCAATCATATCCGGCATCGGCATAGCTATCGTCCGCCAGATCGCTGAACCGCGTAATGTTCGCCTCGAACTTCATCCGCACGCGGCCGGTTGAACCATGCCTCTGTTTGGCGACAATGAGTTCGGCAATGCCGAAAATCCGTTCCATTTTTTCGCGCCATGCCTCATGCGCGGCCTCGTTTGCAGGATCGGGCTGTTTCGCCTTCTCGTAATAATCCTCACGAAACACGAACCAGACCATATCGGCATCCTGCTCGATCGAGCCGGATTCACGCAAGTCGGATAGTTGCGGACGCTTGTCGTCGCGTTGTTCAACCGCACGGCTGAGCTGTGAGAGTGCGATAACGGGAACGCCAAGCTCCTTGGCGAGGGTTTTCAGACCGCGGCTTATTTCCGAAATTTCATTGACACGGTTGTCGTTCGCTCTGGAAGAACCCTGCAAAAGCTGGAGATAATCGACGATGATGAGGCCGATGCCATGCCGCCGCTGCAAGCGCCGCGCGCGGGTTCGCAACGCGGCGATCGTCAGCGCGGGGGTGTCGTCAATGTACAGCGGCAGTTCCTGCAATTCGCGGCTCGCGCGCGACAGCTCACGGAAGTCCTCACGACTGATCTTGCCCATGCGGAGCAGTTCGGAGCTGATCCCTGATTGCTCGGCCAATATACGCGTGGCGAGCTGATCGGCGGACATTTCCAGGCTGAAGAACGCAACCTTTGCGCCCGCACCCTTGGCTTCCTCAATGCCATCCTCGCGCTCCCGGCACCATCGGCGCGCAGCATTGAAGGCGATGTTGGTGGCAAGCGAGGTCTTGCCCATCCCCGGACGACCCGCGAGGATCACGAGGTCCGAATTATGCAAGCCGCCGCATTTGGCGTTGATGCTGTCGAGACCGGTTGTCACGCCGGACAGATGCCCGCCCGATTGCAGGGCCTTTTCGACATTCTTGATCGCCTCGGTCGACGCGGTGAGGAAGCTCTTCATCGAGCCGGTCTCGCCCTCCCCTTCGGCGACCTTGTAAAGAGCGCTTTCCGCCGCCTCGATCTGTCCCTTGGGATCGACATCCACGCTCGTGTCGAGCGCATTGTCGACAAGGGTCCGTCCAACGCTGACCAATTCGCGCAATAGTGCCAGGTCGTAAATCTGCTGCGCAAAGTCGCGTGCGCCGATCAGGCCGGAGCCGTCGGCGGTAAGCTTGACCAGATAGCCCGGCCCGCCGAGCTCCTTCATTGCTTCATCGGCTTCGAAAAAAGGCTTCAGCGTGACCGGCGTCACCAGCATGTTCCGGTCCAGCAGACGCAATATCTGGTCGTAAATCCGGCCGTGCAGTGGCTCGAAAAAATGGTCGGGCTGAAGCTTTATCGAAACATCCTCGATAATCCGGTTATCGATCAGGATCGCGCCCAGAAAAGCGGCCTCCGCCTCGATATTGCGGGGCAGGCGCTGGGGTTCCGCCTCATTCGCGGCGGCTAGTCGGATTGGTTCGGCCATGACGCCCTATCCTTTAGCACGACCCGGCGCGCAAGGCCTTCGAAAAATAGAATCGGTGACAGGTCTGTGGACAAACAAATATCGCAAGCTAACACAGCAACATGGGCGACCCGCGCATCACCAAGGTAGAACTCGACGAGGCGACAATATTGCGCCGCAACGCCGATATCGAGCAGGAACGGCGCGTGGCGATCTTCGACCTGATCGAGGATAATTTCTTCAAGCCGCTACGCGACATGGGCGACGGTTATGCAGGGCCCTATCATCTCCATATCAGCGTGGAGGAAGGTCGCCTTATCCTCGACATCCGCCGCGATGACGGCCAGCCGCACGAAATGCTGATCCTTGGCCTCGGCAGATTCCGCCGGGTGGTGAAGGATTATTTCGCGATCTGCGATTCCTATTATCAGGCCATCCGCAAGGCGAGCGCAGCGGAAATCGAAACGATCGATATGGCGCGGCGCGGCGTGCATAATGAGGCGGCGGCACTGCTGATGGAACGGCTGGAAGGCAAGATCGAGACAGATTTCGCCACCGCGCGCCGTCTGTTCACGCTGATTTGCGTGCTCCACATCAAGCAGTAAAGAGAGGCGGGGCTATTTTCTGATTCGGGAGCATTCGGGGTCGCATGGCTGGGGGTCAAAACCGATATTATCGGACAGGCGCAATCGTGCTTGCGCTATTGCTCGGAGGCTATGCGATCTGGAGCTATATCGTCGCATGGGCCCCATCGCGCGACGACTATCCGGTGCAGGGTATTGTGGTCAGCGAGGTCAATGGCAAGCCGGAATGGGCGACGCTGGGAGCCACCGGCGTTGATTTTGCCTATATTACCGCCGTCGAAGGCGCGCGTGGGCGCGATCCGCATTTTCAGGCCAATCTGGAAGGCGTGCAGCAGGCCGGCATCCGCTACGGCGCCCTGCATCATTTCGACATTTGCCGCCTCGCCTCCGATCAGGCGACACTCTTCATCACCACGGTCCCGCGCAGCAGGACCGCACTGCCGCCTGCCGTGCAGCTCGATTTTTCCGAAACCTGCACCGGCCGCCCGAACCGGGCGCTGATCCTGTCCGAACTGGCCACCTTCCTGAACCAGATCGAGGCGCATAGCGGCACGCCCGCAATCCTGCTACTCACGCCGGAGTTTGAGAAGGAATATCAAGTGAGCACGGCAATAGACCGGACCGTCTGGCTGGAGGGAAACTGGTTCCTTCCCGATTATTCGGCACGACCCTGGGTGATGTGGACCGCGAACACCGCGCGCCGCATCGACGGCGTCGAAGGGCGGGTCCGCTGGGCGGTGGTGCGGCCATGAGCGCCGAGCTTGTGAAGGCCGCAATCGCGGCAGCAGAATATGCCTACGCACCCTATTCGAACTTCCATGTCGGTGCGGCGTTGCTGCTCGATGACGGCAGCATTGTCACCGGCAGCAACTTTGAAAATGCCAGCTACGGCATGACGCTTTGTGCCGAGACCGTGGCAATCGCCAAAGCTAGCAGCGACGGCAAGCTGCGTGCAATCCGCGCCATCGCAGTCGCAGGCGGTGCCGACGGCAAGGTCGCGGCGTCCGCCGACCCGATCACTCCGTGCGGCCGTTGCCGGCAAATCATCAAGGAGGTCGCCGACCTGACGCAAATCGACCTGCCCGTCCACTGCGCCCATGCAGACGGGTTCGAAACCTACACATTATCCCAATTGCTGCCCCACGGCTTCGGCCCGGCGAGCCTTAGATAAAGGAAGAGCATGTCCATCCTTTCCGACATCTGGATCCGCGAACAAGCGCATAGCAATGCGATGATCGAGCCTTTTGTGGAGGCGCAGCGGCGCGATGGCTGCATCAGTTACGGCCTCTCGTCTTACGGCTATGATGCGCGCGTCGCCGACGAGTTCAAGATTTTCACCAATGTCGACAGCTCGGTCGTCGATCCGAAGGAGTTCGACCCCAAAAGTTTCGTCGACCGTAAGACCGACGTCTGCATCATACCGCCGAACAGCTTTGCCCTTGCCCGCACGGTCGAGTATTTCCGCGTACCGCGCGATGTGCTGGTCATCTGCCTCGGCAAGAGCACTTACGCCCGTTGCGGCATCATCGTCAACGTAACCCCGCTCGAGCCGGGCGGGGAAGGCCATGTGACTTTGGAGTTCAGCAATACCACCCCGCTCCCCGCCAAAATCTACGCCAATGAAGGCGCGTGCCAGTTCCTGTTCCTGAAGGGCGAACAACCCTGCGAAACCAGCTACGCCGACCGTGCGGGGAAATATATGGGGCAGCGGGGGGTGACGCTGCCTCGATTGTAATCCGAGAGAATGCCGACGATGTCCAACACCCAATTAATCGCCCCCGCTTATGCGCAAATGCTGAAGGCATTGTCCGGCTGGCTGGCGAAGGCGCAGCAGGAAATGCCGGAAGCTGAGGCGCTGCTATCGGCGCGGCTTGCCCCAGACATGTTCCCCCTGTCGACGCAAGTCCGCTTTGCCTGCATGCAGGCGCAAGAGGCTGTGTACCGCTTGCAGGATGAGGCTTTCCCGGAGTCGCTGCGCGACCTGCACAAGGAAGCGGTCAACGCCCACGAACGTCCGGGCTCGATTGCCGATGCCGTGGCGCGTATCGATGAAACCGTCGCCTTGCTCGACAGCCTTGCACCCGATGCGCTCGATATGGACGCGGATAGTGCAATTGCGCACGAACTGCCCAATGGCATGATCCTCGATCTGACCGCCGGGCAATATGTGCGCGATTGGTCGCTGGGGCAGTTCTATTTCCACCTGATGATTGCTTATGCCATCCTGCGGCATCAAGGCGTTCCCCTCGGCAAGGTGGACTATATTCCGCACATGCTGCCTTTCATCCGGCCAGGGTCCGGCCCTGCGGCGCAATGAAGGCGGGCGGCAGGGGATGGCGCAGCAAGCGGCAGCCTATGCGCGGCTTTGCTATGAGGATGCGCTGGCCTGGGCGCGGCAACGCGAAGTGTTTGGCGGCCCGCTGATCCGCAACCAGTCCATCCGGCACAAGCTGGCCGACATGCTCCGCCAGATCAATGCGACACAGGCCTAGATCGACCAGTGCGCGTGGAGCGTGAAGGCCGACAAAGCCTTCCCCGGCGACTTCGCGCTCCTCAAGGTGCAAGCGACCCGCACGATGGAATATTGCGCACGCGAGGCCTGCCAGATTTTGGGCGGCGCCAGCTTCATGCGCGGCTGCCGCGTCGAACGCATCTACCGCGAAGTCCGCGTAATGGCGATCGGCGGGGGCAGCGAGGAGATTATGTTTGACTTGGCGGGGAGGCAGATGGGGTTTTGAGGAGGGTTCAAAGCAGCAGTGATTGTTGGCCGCTGATCGGCATTTCTTGCTTTGGCGGGTAGATCAAGCTGACAATTAGCCACTGATCAGGGAAGCGATGAATTGTACCCATCAGGAAGGACAAGTCTTTGCTCGTCAAATCGTCAACCATCTTTTGCCGAAAGGGGCTTTCCCAGTCGTCGCCATACCGCTGTTTGCATTTCCAGAATAATGCCCCAATCTCCCAGTCGGCGATCTTGTGGCGCGATTGTTCAAGCTTGCCATCAACCACACTTTCATATCGATAATAGAATGAGAAGGGTAGCTTCCTTAGTGTTGCCAGAGACTTTTGATCGGCAGAATCAAACAGCCCTATTTGCCTCTCATTTTGCTCAAGCTTTTCCCGTTCCGCCGGCGTCCATTCTGCATTATCAACCGGAGCAATGTCCAACCCGAGGATCTTGTGCGGCTTCACAACGCCCAGAGTTTGCCCTTCTGCCTCACGAGCTTGATCTAGTGCAGCAAAGCTATCGAAGACCGGCATACCTGCCAATGCCGCTCGGCGGGCTGCCCACCCATTTCTAGTCGGTAATTCTCGAGGATCGCATTCGATGGTATCAACGAAAATTTTGTGACTTTCTGGCCGATGATCGCCTTTTGCCTTTTCAATTCTAGCCGTGATCCATTGCCACTTTCGAAACTGTTTGCCGTCGTTGATAAGTCGAAACGGCACAGGAAATAGACGGATCAGCCGCTTGTCTTCCGTCAGACCTGCTACACACGATGTTTCAACGTGCTTTCCACTAGGCGATGGATAAGTCTTACAGAGTATCAATATCCGGGCTTTGAAAGATGCCACTTCTGTAGAATGCCCCCCAATTACTCTTGGAAACTAGTTCAATATCCAGAGGGAAGCAAATGAATTAGGCGGTCGCGTATACAGCAGTCTTAGTCACTTCGCAGTCGGGAAGTCTCATGTTCTTGATCGCTTGGCTCGAAAGCACTCCTAAGGACCTTATTTTCTTACTCGTCCGTATGCCCATTTTTTGCGCAACAATGGTTCGATGGCACTCCTTAGGATCACGCTCATAACACATAAGCGCGACATTATCTTGCAATGCAAGCTCAATAGCCTTTTCAATTGCATCTATTACTTCGGCGCGCTGTAGGTGGCGCGTGAATATCTCCAAGAAGCTGGAATAATCTCCCCTCTTCATTGCCTCTCTACCCTCTTTGGGGTCCCCTAAGGCTTGAAGGTGCGTATATTGAATGCCGACTTCTCGCAAAGCTTCGGCGAGACGATTCTTAGAAAAGCCCTTCTTTCTCGAAACTGGAACAGCTCTTACGTCGATGAGATGGTCGATCCCGGCCACCTCAAGCGTGGCTAAAAAATGGTCGATATCTGAACCCTCGTAGCCGATAGTAGAGATAAACATAGCCGCCTCGCTTCCCGATACTGTGCTACATATTGCCAAAAATAGTTAATGAAACCGAAATGTGGTGGTCCGCCTTCGTATATTTACGACTGTTGCAAAACTGACTCACCGAGCAGTCAGGAGTTGACAAACGAACTTTGTTCCTATATTGTTCTACATGCTCTTTGAATTCGTCAATCCCTCTTGCATTACGCTCCAGCAGATGCGGTTTCCGAAAAATCCACGCATCCGCCTCCCTATATTTTGTAGGAAATTTTGTTGCGCGGTGGGGTTTCAAGGACCGCGTCCTGATGTCAACTGGTGACCTGCGGTCGCAGTCGGCCCCAAGTTGGAACGGAAGCGCTGGATTTTTGGTTCGCACGAAGACACGAAGATGTTGTGTTTTCGGCGAAGTCGATTCCAACTTGCTCCGCCGCTGTTCGGCGTTGCGGTTGCGATTGCAGAGATGCGCTTGGCGCTGGCGCAACCTTTTCGTGTCTTTGTTGAAATAATCTGGCGCGACCGTCCAGGTGTAAACTTGGTGTCACCTTAGCCCGAATCTGGCGCGTCCGAAATTTGCAATTCACCGTCAACTTGCGCAGTTTTCTGCGGGTTTGGTCACCCCGGGCAAAAGACTGTTTTGACTTCGACCCGGCTTCCGCGCATCACGCTCTTCAACGCAGAATCAGGAGAGCGACCCATGCCCAAAACCCCCAGAGAATTCGACATTATCGTCTATGGTGCCACCGGCTATACCGGTCGGCTCGTTGCCGAATATCTGGTCGGCCGTCCCGAAGCACCGCGCTGGGCGATGGCGGGGCGGAGCCTTGAGAAGTTGCAGGAGGTGCGTGACCTGATCGGCGCGCCCGCCGATACGCCGCTGGTGGTCGCCGACGCCGCCGATCCGGCCTCGCTCGACGCCATGGCAAAGCGGACCAAGGTGGTGCTCACCACAGTCGGCCCCTACCAGCTCTACGGCAACGAGCTGGTCGCTGCCTGCGTCGCCAACGGCACCGATTATACCGATCTGTGCGGCGAACCCGCATGGATGCGCCAGAAAATCGATCAGCATCACGAGGCTGCGAAGGCATCCGGCGCGCGCATCGTTTTTTCTGCCGGCTTCGATTCTATACCATTCGACCTCGGCGTCTGGGCGCTGCAAAATCATTGCATTGGCCATTATGGCGCGCCCGCCCCGCGCATAAAGGGCCGCGTCCGGGCGATGCAGGGCAAGTTTTCGGGCGGCACTGCGGCGAGTCTGAAGGCCACCATGGCTGCCGCCGCCAAGGACCCGGCAGTGATCGGCTATCTCACAAATCCTTTCAGCCTTGCCGGCGGCTTTGAAGGACCCGCACAACCCGCTGGCAACAAGCCCGAATATGACGCCGCGCTGGACAGTTGGGCGACCAATTTCATCATGGCACCCATCAATACCAAGAATGTCCACCGCACCAATGCGTTGCTCGGGCACCTCTATGGTACCGATTTTGTCTATGACGAAATGATGCTGACCGGCCCTGGCGAGGCTGGGCAGCAGGCGGCGGAGTTTGTTGCCAAGACCCCTATGATCGGGACCGAAAACGATCCCAAGCCTGGCGAAGGCCCAACCAGGGAAGAGCGCGACAGCGGCTTTTACGACATATTGTTCATCGCGGAATATCCCGACGGGCGCACCGCAAAACTTTCGGTCAAGGGAGACCGCGACCCCGGCTATGGCTCGACCTCGAAAATGATCGCGGAAACCGCCATCGCGCTGGTGCGTTTTGAGGGGGATGGCGGGGTGACAACGCCTGGCGCTGCGCTGGGCGGCAAGCTGGTCCGGCGGCTCGAGGCGCATGCCGGGCTGACCTTTGCCATGGAAGATTAGCCTCGGCTTTTCTGTGACCGGGGGAGTGAAATCGCGCTATTCACTTCCCCTTCAGCCTACCGATCCCTATATGCCCGCCACCATGTTAGGTCGCCTCTTCAAAAAAGCCGTTGCCCAGCGCCCGATCGAAACCGCGCGCGTCCCGGAAGGGATGCGTATCTACGCCATTGGCGACATTCACGGTCGCAACGACCTGCTGAAAATGCTGCTGTCGAAAATCGAGGCCGACGACGCACGGCGCGGACCTGCCGATACGCAGATCGTCTTTCTCGGCGATTTGATGGACCGTGGCGATGACAGCGCTGGCGTCATCGATACGGCGCTGGCGCTGAAACAGTCAGGAAAGAAGGTCCGTTTCCTGATGGGTAATCATGAGGAGGTCTTTGTCCGCGCCTGCACGAAACGGGACCCCAAGATCACGCGCTTTTTCCTGCGGATCGGGGGCGAAGCGACTGTGCTGTCTTACCCTATCACGCGCGCCGAATATGTCGGCCTCGACATGGAACAACTGTCCGCGCGGCTGATGACACTCGTGCCGCAAGAGCATCTCGACTTTATCGATAGTTTCGAGGATCAGATCGTCATTGGCGACTATGCCTTTGTCCATGCCGGAATCCGTCCCGGCGTGCCGCTGTCTCAACAGAAACCAAGCGACCTGCGCTGGATCCGCGAAGAATTTGTCGAGCAGCGCGGCGACCTTGAAAAGGTCGTGGTCTATGGCCACACCATTTATGACGATGTCGAAGAACGCGGATCGCGGATAGGGATCGACACCGGCGCATATGCCAGCGGAAAACTGACCGCTTTAGGGCTGGAGGGTAGCGATCGCTGGTATTTGCAGACATGATGGTCTAGCCTTGCGGAATGACAACATTCCGCCTTTTCGCAAGCCTGCTTGCGCTCGCCATAACTTTTCCTGCCAATGCCCAAAATGAAGTCAGTCCCGCTCGCCTGAAAGCCGATGTCGAAAAACTGGTCAGCTTCGGCACGCGTCACACATTGTCGTCCGCAACCGATCCGAAGCGCGGTATCGGCGCCGCACGGGCCTGGGCAAAGGCCGAATTCGAGAAGATCTCCAAAGCCTGCAATGGCTGCCTCACAACCGAAATGCTTGAAAGAACCATGTCCGGCCCGCGCGTTCCCGATGGCGTGAACATTGTCGATGTACTCGCGGTTCGGCAGGGCAAGATGGGCTGGGATCACGTCATCATCATCGCCGCGCATATCGACAGCCGCGTGTCCGACGTGATGGATTTTACCAAGGATGCGCCGGGCGCAAATGACGACGGTTCGGGCAGCGCATTAGTGATCGAGGCCGCACGATTGATGTCGAAGCAGCCGCAGAACGATGCAACTATCGTGTTTGCGCTTCTGTCAGGGGAAGAACAGGGTCTGATGGGCGGTCGCCTTCTGGCGGAAACCGCAAAGGAGCGTGGCTGGAAAGTTACCGCAATGCTCAACAACGACATTGTCGGCGGAACCGTGGGAACCGACGGGCGCAAGGTCGACAATGTGGTGCGGGTGTTCAGCGAGGGCATTCGCGCCTCCGAAGACCTGCCCGGCCAGATGGCACGGCGCAACAGCGGTGCTGAGGATGACGGCCCAAGTCGTGCGCTGATGCGCTATACCGATCGCGTTGCCGATCGGAGCAAGGCAATCGGCCTCGACGTGTTCGGTGTCCGTCGTCCCGACCGGTTCGGGCGCGGTGGCGATCATTTGCCGGCGCTGGAACTCGGCTTCCCTGCCATCCGCTACACCGTCGGCGTGGAGAATTACCACCATCAGCATCAGGATTTGCGGACTGAAAATGGCGTCGAATATGGCGATACCGTCGACAAGATGGATTTCGGATATCTGGCCAAAGTCACGGCACTTAACGTCGAAACGGCCAAGGCGTTGGCATCTGCACCGCCTGCGCCTGTTCAGGCATCACTCGGCGGCGCGGTTTCATCAGACACGATTGTCAGATGGTCGCCGTCACCCGGTGCCCAGCGCTACCGGATTTACAAGCGCCGCGCGGATGCACAGGACTGGAGCCTGGACAGAGAGGTCGAGGGGGTCGAAACCACTATCAAAGGCCTGATCGTCGATGACCATTTCGTCGGGGTCAGCGCAATCGCAGCAAATGGATCCGAAAGCCTGATCACCTTTGCCGGACTGCCTCCGCGGCAGTGAATTTGTTCAGGTGAAGTGCAATCGCCGGTATTTGCCGCGGAAATAGAGCAGCGGATCGCGACGCGGTTCAAAACTCGCTTTCTCGACCTGCCCGACAAGCAGGAAGTGATCTCCCGCCTCGTGCAATGCATGCCGCCTGCACTCGAAAATGCCGAGCGAACTCGGCAGGATCGGCGCGCCATATTCACCCACTTCCCAACGCGTTCCAGCAAAGCGGTCCTCGCCCTTGCCCGCGAACAGGTTGGAAACCGGTTGCTGACCGATCTGCAACACATTGACTGCAAAACTATCGGCCGCACGCAAAGCCTCTGCGCTACCCGCGTTGTTGCCGATACAAACCAGCAAGAGCGGCGGATCGAGCGACACACTGGTGAAGCTGTTCGCGGTCAGCCCGATTGGCTTGCCATCGGGAGCATGCGCCGTGACAATGGTTACACCGGTCGCAAAACAGCCCATCGCATCGCGCAATGTCCGCGCATCCGAACCCGAACGATATTCCGGAATGAAGCGCGGCTGCTTACGCTCGAGGAAATCTATAAGCAGGCCGTTGAACGCCTCGGCGCGCTCGGCGACCAGCAGAAGTCCGCTCCCGCTCACATCGATCGCTTCTGCATTGGGAAACGCCGATACAAATCCCGGCGATGAGTCCTCCTGCGCCGCTGCACCCAATGCTCCACGCAAGACGAGTACCGGAATGTTGATGTGCGGCGCTGCCTTCTCTAGCCGTCGGTCGACACCGTCAGTGTCGAAAGCCTCAAACAAGCGGTTTTCATAATCGCGCTGCACAAACGCTTGCCCGTGCGCCGCCGACAGTGCCTCTGCCGACGCGCGTACGGCGGCTGCATCAGCGTACACGGGCGGATCGACGAGGATCAGGCCAGACGCCAGCGTTGCTGCATCCTCAGCTAGCGCCGCAGTCGCAATCCATCCGCTATGTGTGGCGGCGACGACGACCGGCCGTGTGCGCATCTGACCGATCACAGCGCGCACATCCTCAACATAGGCATCGAAACTGTAGCGCCCGTCCTCAGGCCAGTCGCTGCCACCATGCCCTCGTAGATCGACATTGATGACATGCCGCCCCGCCTGTTCAAGCCCGACCGCGACATCCTCCCATACCTTGCGCGTCTGCCCAAAACCATGCAGCAGGATGATCGAGGGATCGTCAGCGCTGCCTATATCATCGGACTCGATCCGGATGCCGGCAAAGCCCTTAAACTCGCGGACATATCTCAATGGCATATGTCGTTTTCCTACATGCTGTCCAGCGGTGGACATAGACCGAACGGAACCTGCCGGTCAACGCTGGTTTAGGCGCGATCCGTCGATATGACGGCCATGGTGATGCGCGAGATGCAGACAAGTTTTCCTGCCTCATCCTCAATGCGAATGGACCAGATCTGCGTCGTCCGCCCGATCGATTCGGCCGTGGCCGTCGCATAAACAAAGCCATCCTTTACGGGGCGCACATGATTGGCATTGATTTCCATTCCCACCGTCGCAAATCGGCTGTGATCGATGGTCATTGCTGCGGCAACCGAACCGACCGTTTCCGCCAGCGCCACCGAAGCGCCACCATGCAGGCGGCCATAAGGTTGCTTGCTACGCCCGGTGACCGGCATCCGTGCCTTCAACCAGTTGTCGCCATAGTCGGTGAATTCGATTCCGAGATTTCCCGGCATGCAGTCTGCGCCATTGGCAGTGAGCAAGGCCAGATCGAGTTTTTCGTGAAACCAGATGGACATGTCGGCTTCCTTGCGCGAAGCGGACATGTCTGTCCAGAGTCAGTTCTGGCCCAGCCCAAGTGCTGCCGCAATGTCGGCCCAGCTAACCAGCTTGAAGTTCTGCGTTTCGGGCCGATTGTCGCCGTCCTGAACGACGAACAGCCCGCTGGGGAATTGCGGACCGAAATCGCCTAGCATCAATTCGATGCCGTCGGTTTCCTGTACGCCGTCGACAACGCCGTCACCGATGCGGAAGCGACCGACATAGCTCACTTCGGGGAGCTTGTAGACAGCATAGGCATTGTCGCCTTGGCTCGACACGATGACATAGCCGCCATCTGCGCCCATTGGTGCTATGGCTACGCCTTCAGCGTCCATAACGATTTCATTGCCATCGGCTTTTGCAAGCTGGATCGCGGTGACGGGGCCGTCGGGCGCGGCGTCGAATTTCCACAAGCCGACATCCTCCTCGGCCACATAAAGAATGCCGGTGCGATCGTCGACCACGCAGCCTTCCGATTGTGTGCCGAGCTTCATGCTGCGCACGACCTTGCCGGTCGGAACCGCCCCGCTCGTGTCGATTGCCACCTGATCGATGCGTCCGTCCTTCAGCACGACAAAGCCGAACAGAGCCTTGTCCGACGCGCGCCGCCACAGGCACATGCCATAGGCTTCGCCCTTGCCCACGGGTATCGACGCCAGCGGCAAGAGCTTGCGCGCCACGGTATCGAGCCGGAAGAGTGCAATCGCGGCATTGGCCAGATCCTGCCGGTCGCTCGCCGCGACAATGACGCCGCTATTGCCGCCCATGTCGCGCAAATCGACATTGTTTAGCCGCGGCGACGGCGTGAAGCTGATCTGCTTTCCGGCAAGGTCGTAGACATGAATGCCCGCCCGCTTGTCGGTGCCGATAACCAGACTCGCCGCCGAATCGGCAGCATTGCGCCAGATCGCCGGATCGTCCGCCGCGTCCTCCATCGTTGCCACCGGCGTGGTTTCGACTTTCGCGGTCACGCTGGCCGTCGGGAGGGGGCTCATCACCGGCTGCGGCGTGGCGCAACCGGCGATGAGCAGGGGGAGAAACCCTACGAGCGCGCGCATCAAAATGTGAACCGGATGCCGCCCGTGTAACGGCGACCAAAACGTTCCCATTCGATAGTGTATTGGCCGTTACGTACCGCCGGAATACCGCTGGCGTTCAGCAGGTTCGACGGGTCTGAATAACGACGTCCAGGATTGTTAAGCAGGTTCGAGGCGTCGAAATAGACTTCAAAACCGTCAAACAACTCATACCGCGCCGAAAAATCGAGCTCGTCATCATCAGCCCAATATGTATCGCCGGCATCGGCAAGGTTATCGGCAAAGCCATCGGCCCAGGTCGTGCGGTTCTGATATTGCAAACGAAGCGAAAGGCCATATTTTTCATAATAGGCGCCAACATTGTATACCACTTGCGAGGTGCCGGGCAGCGGCACTTTGCGTTCTGGCGAAAGCGTCACACCAAGCGCGTCCAGAATTGCGGGCTTGGTCACTTCGCTGTCATTGTAGGTTGCGTTGGCTGTGATGCCGAAACCGCCCATCCAGTCTGGCAAACCAAGGTCGGCGGTATAGGGTTCGAGCTGGAACTGCACCGCCGCCTCAAACCCGAAAATCCGACCCGATCCGCCATTGGTAATCCCGCTGAAGGCATAGCCCGACCGGTCGATACCGTTGCTGTCGAGCGCGTTAGAGCCGAAAGTGCGGCGTGATGTGTACAAAACGTCTTCTACTTTCTTGTAGAATGCGCCGAGCATGAAATAGCCTTGCGGCTGCACATACCACTCGTAATAAGCGTCGACACCATAGGCACGCTCGGGCTTCACCGCCGGGTTGCCGCCAGAGATCGACTGGTTGGCGTCGTTGACCACGACATTGGGACGAAGCTGGTCATAGTCCGCCCGCGCCGCGCCGCTGGTAAAGCCGACGCGCAACTTCTTGTCGTCCTCGACATCGAAATTGAGGTGCAGGCTGGGGAAGGCCATCGTCGTGCTGCTCTTCGCCGTGATTTCCCCGATCACGCCCGGAATGGTCGCAAGCGAACGCCCACGATTAGAGACCTTCTCGACCCGGACACCGCCGACAATGCTGCCCCAGTCGAACTTGCTGTTCGCCATAATATAACCGGCAAGGATGCGTTCGCGGACGTTATAATGGTTGGCCGAAACCGGCGTGAAGCCTTGGATTGTTTTGGCCCGGTCCAGATAATCGCGCATTGCGTCCGGGTTGAAATAGCGGAAGGTGTAACCCAGCGGGATTTTGCCCTTGAACGGCGTATCGAGCGAGAAGGGCAGATAGGTCGTGCCGATACCGGCCGCTGTGAACTGTGCGGCGGTGTTGAGCAGCAGTTCGCGTTCGCGGTTGATCTTCGTCCGCTGGTCATATTGCAGGCCGGCACGGATCGTGGTTTCCCCGCCGAACAGCGCGGTATCGTGCGACAACTCGCCCTTGAAGGTGTATGCCTTGGTCGGGTCGACGGCATCGAGCGAACGGAATGAACTGAGCGGTTTGGTGAAATTGTCGATCGCTGTGACCGGTGTGCCTGCCTGGAACCGCGTTGGACCGCTTAGCTGGTTGGTCGTGAACAGCTGCACGCGCGCCAGTTGCGGGTTGGTAAAGTCATAAGCGACCGTCGGACGCAAGGTCCGCGTCGAAGGGCTGTCCCAACGCGTTTCGCCAACCACCGAGCGGTCGTCGACCGATTTGGTGTAGTTCGCTACCCATTTGAAGCCCCAAGTGTCGCCAAACCTGTGTTTGCCTTCCAGGCTGTTGGTGAACACCGACTGGCGGAATGCCCGCAGCGTCGAACGCTGGTTGATGTCAATACCGTAAACGGTCCCTGCAAACGGGCTGTTGATGCAGGCATCGGCGTAGGCACTGGTCGTCGGCGTCGTTGTCCCGCCGGTGCAGGCAGCAGTGTTCGCCACCAAATCGCCCTGCCGGTCGTCCATATCGAAGATATAATTGTCGCGCGCTTCGTCGTCGGTGAAAATTGTGTAGGGCGAGCGCACCGAAATGGTGTTGTCGGGGTCAGGACGGAAATCGACGCGGCCGGAAATCGAATAGTTCTTGCGGGTCAACCGGTACAGCTTGTTTTCGGTCTCGCGCGCCCAGAAACGCGTTGCGAAACCCGGGCGGCGATCCTGCGCAACCTGCTCCCAGTCGGTTTCGAAATTGTCGGTAATCATGTTGCGCTCGTAATAGCTACCCGACAAGAGCACGCCGATTTCGCCCACATTGGTATCGAACACGTTCGAAAGCGTCAGCGAACCTTCATATTCGCCGCGCTTGCCATACTCGGTCTGGCCAGCACCCAGTTTGCCGGAGATGCGGAAGCCGTCATAATCGAGCGCCGAGCGCGTAACGATGTTGACATTGCCCGAAATGGTTTCGCCGGGCATATCGGGGGTAACGGCCTTCGATACGACAATTTGCGAAGCCAGCGCTGAAGGGATGGAATCGAACCGCGCATCGCGGCCCTCGGGGCTGACAACGTTGATGCCGTCAAACGACAAGGTAGTCCAGTAATTGGGCGCGCCGCGCAACGAGATGTAACGCGCCTGCCCCTGATCACGTTCGACCGCGACACCGGGAAGGCGACCAGTGGCCTGCGCGATATTCTGGTCAGGCAAGCGGCCGACTGAGTCCGATGCGACGACGGTTACCAGCGAGTCCGAATTTTTCTGGATTTGCAGTGCTGCTGCCTCCGATTCGGCAATCGGGCGCGAACCCGTAACGACAATGGCATCCTCCTCGGCTGCCTCGTCGGCGGGCGGCGCCTCTTGCGCCAGCACCAGTCCCGGTGCGAAGGCGACACTCGCCAACAACGCCGCGCGGATAACCAAAGTCTGCCGTGAATTTTTCATGATATGCACCCCTGCCGATTCTTGTCTGCTGGCGGCGCCTTAGGCAGGGTGTGTGACTCGCCCACTTATGAATGATGACAAATTCGCGGCCATAATGTTACGCTTTTCGCATCCGCTTGCCGCAAAAGCGTAATGTTTTCGTGGCACCGCCCCGCAAATGTTTAGGAAGGACGAATTTTCGTGAAGCCCTTGCCAGGCACAAACAGGTTGCAGCCGAGCAAAAGCCTGGCCGACGCCCGCTATTTCAATCGCGAATTGTCGTGGCTCAAATTTAATGAGCGCGTACTTGAAGAGGCCTCGAATCCGTCACATCCACTCCTTGAACGGCTTCGGTTTCTCTCGATCTCCGGCACCAATCTCGACGAGTTTTTCATGGTTCGCGTGGCAGGACTGCGCGGACAGCAGCAACGCAAGATTGAAGAACTGTCGATCGACGGCCGCACACCGTCAGAACAGCTTGCCGAAACGGTTGCCGCCGCCGACGCCCTGATGGCGCAGCAACAAAAGCTGTGGAAAAAACTGATGAAGGAGCTTGCTGCCGAGGGCATCAAGGTCGTGGAACCCACGGCGATCGGCAAGGCGCACGAACAAGAGGTCGAGCAATATTTTCGCGAACAGATATTACCCGTTCTCACCCCGCAGGCACTCGACCCCGCACATCCCTTCCCGTTCATTCCCAATCAGGGCATCAGCCTGATCTTCGATATGCGGCGCAAGGACGATGGCGAGATTGTTCGGCAATTGGTGATGATCCCGCAGTCGCTTCGCCGTTTTGTCCGCCTCCCCGGCCACGGCACCCGGTTCGTGACGATTGAGGATCTCATCCGGCATTTCGTCGGTCAAATGTTCCCCGATTATCTGCTGATTGCGGCGGGCGCTTTCCGGATCATCCGAGACAGCGATATCGAGGTCGAGGAAGAGGCCGAAGACCTTGTGCGCTATTTCCGCAGCGCCATTAAGCGGCGGCGGCGTGGCAAGATTATCAGGCTGAAGCTTGAAAAAGGCCTGCCCAAGGAGCTGGCGACGCTAATCCGAAATGAGCTTGGAGCGGGCACATCGATTGTGGCGGAAACGGTCGGGTTTCTGGGCATCGGGGATTTGGCGCAGTTGGTCGAAGAGGATCGCCCCACCCTTAAATTTCCGCCCTATAGCCCACGTTTTCCGGAGCGCATATTGGAGCATGACGGCGATTGCTTCGCGGCAATCCGGCAAAAGGACATCGTTGTCCATCACCCCTATGAAAGCTTCGACGTCGTCCTCGCCTTTCTGCAACAGGCGGCGGCCGATCCGGACGTTGTGGCCATCAAGCAGACGCTCTATCGCGCAGGCAAACAGTCCGCTGTCATCCGCGGGCTATGCGACGCCGCCGAGGCCGGAAAATCCGTGACGGCCATCGTGGAACTCAAAGCCCGCTTCGACGAGGAACAGAATCTGCATTGGGCGTCGCAGCTGGAAAATGCTGGCGTGCAGGTCGTGTATGGCTTTGTCGACATGAAAACCCACGCCAAGATATCCTTGGTCGTACGCCGGGAAGCCGACGGTTTTCGCACCTATTGCCATCTCGGTACCGGTAACTACCATCCGATTACCGCCAAAATATATACCGACCTCAGTTTTTTCACAGCGGACCCGCGTGTCGGGCATGATGCAGGGCAGATCTTCAACTATATCACCGGCTATATCCCGCCCAGCGATCTGCAGTTGCTGACAATGAGCCCGCTGGGCCTGCGTGAAAAAATCATGTCGCTGATCGATGACGAAATCGCCAATGTGGCGGCCGGAAAACCCGGCGCGGTCTGGGCGAAGCTGAACTCACTGGTCGACAAGGCAGTAATCGACAAGCTCTATGAGGCGAGTGAAGCAGGTGTCGAGATCGACCTTGTCGTGCGGGGCATCTGCTGCCTGCGTCCCGGGGTTAAGGGTCTGTCCTCACGCATTCGCGTCAAGTCGGTTGTCGGCCGCTTCCTCGAGCATAGCCGCATCTGGGCAATGGGGAACGGCGCGGACCTGCCCAATCCGAACGCCAAGGTTTTCATTTCGTCTGCCGACTGGATGAGCCGCAATTTCGATCGCCGCGTCGAATATATGCTGCCCATAGAGAACCCGACGGTGCACGACCAGATTCTCGATCAGGTTATGGTTGCAAATCTCCTGGACAATCAGCAAAGCTGGATGCTTCGGTCCGATGGCCGCTATGAAAGAGTGAAAGCGGACAAAGTGCCATTCAATCTGCACCATTATTTCATGACCAACGCGTCGCTGTCCGGCCGTGGCGGCGCGTTGGCCGATGACAAGAAAGTGCCGACGCTGAGCCTTGTCCGGCAACGATGAAGTCGATCCGCCAAGCCGTCATCGATATCGGCTCCAACACTGTCCGCCTTGTCGTTTATGCCGGTTTGCCACGCGCGCCGATGCCGATTTACAATGAGAAAAGCCGGGTCGCGCTTGGTGCCTGCCTTGCTGGCGACGGAGTCATCGAAGATCAGACCATGGCGAAGGCGCTGGCCGCCATCGGACGCTTTGAAACGCTGGCTCGCTCGATGAAGGTCGACACCCTGCGTGTAGTGGCAACCGCGGCAACGCGAGAAGCGAAGAACGGACACAGGCTGGTGGAAGGCGCTGCCGCGCTCGGCATCCGCGTCGATGTCCTCGATGGGGATACCGAAGCGCGAGCGGCGGGTCTGGGCGTGCTCAGCGATAACCCCCATGCAAATGGCTATGTCGGCGACCTTGGCGGTGGCAGCCTCGAACTCATCCGCATCGCGGACGGAAAACTCGGAGATCGGGTTTCCTTGCCGCTCGGCACGTTGCGACATGCGGGACTGAAGGGCAAGTCGACCAAGCAGATTACGCAGATGCTTCGCGCCGACATTGCGGCCGCCAAAGGTGTAGATGGGTTTCCGGTCGAGGCGGGTCTTCCCTTTTACATGATCGGCGGTTCATGGCGTACATTTTCCCGGCTTCATATGCACGAAACGGGCTATCCCCTGACCATCTTGTCCAATTATCAGATGCCTCCCGACGCGCCGACTCGTCTGTCCCAACTGGTCAATGATCCAGCCGCGCTGGCGCAGACGCGCGTGATTTCAACGTCGCGGATCGCAGCCCTGCCGGGCGCGACGGCACTGCTGTCCGGCGTTGTCCGGCTGTTGCAATCGAGCGAACTTGTCACCAGCATCTACGGTCTGCGTGAAGGTTTGCTGTTCGACCAACTGTCGGAAGCTGAGCGACGCGAGGATCCCCTCATCGCGGCGACCCGTTTCGAGGGCGAACGTCTGGCACGCTTTCCTTTCCATGGCGATGCCCTTGCCGATTGGATTGCCCCGGTATTTGCCGGTCAAAATGAGAGAGATTCGCGGCTGTGCCGGGCCGCTTGCCTGCTCACCGACAGTGTATGGAATGTTAATCCGGAATATCGTGCCGACCATGCGCTTGACCATGCGCTCGATGGCAACTGGCCCGGTGTTGTCGCCAGCGACCGTGCGATTATTGCAGCTGCGCTGTGGACTGTCCACGCCGGCAAACGCACATTGCCCGAAATGCTCACCGGCCTCGCCAAGCCCGGAGCGCTCGCGCAAGCGGTGATCTGGGGTCTCGCAATCCGCCTTGCGCAACGCCTGGATGGCGGCTCCGGTGCGGCGCTGGCGGACAGCCGGATCGACGGTGGCGATGACAGGTTGCGGCTGCATTTGTCACGACAGGCCGTGCGGCTGAAATCCAATTCGGTGTTGCGCCGTTTGCAGGCGCTCGGCGATGCGCTTGGTTACGGGAGGGTGGAGATTATTGCCTAGGCAGTGGGCAGCCTCAGCCAGCTGCACCTACAACCAGAAACGCCAGCGCGGCGAGCAATCCTGCCATCCGGTTCGATCGGAAATGCCCCAGCGCGTTGCTGCCGTCTGATTTCAGCGACCCGGTCTGCATCGCAAAATGAAACGCGACGGGGACGAGCGCGACCAGTGCCTGCCCTTCCGGCCTGATGCTCCAGATTGCCATGCCCCATCCCGCAAGCGCCAGCAGGTAGAATAGCATCACGCCCGCGCGAACCTTGCCACCCAGACGCAACGCACTCGATTTGATGCCGACAAGTGCATCATCCTCGCGATCCTGCATCGCGTAGATGGTGTCATAGCCGATAACCCAACAGATCGTGCCGGCGTAAAGCCACCACATTGCCGCGTCCGCACCCCCGGTAACTGCCACCCATCCGACCAGCGCACCCCAGCTGAACACAAGGCCCAGCCAGACTTGCGGCCACCAGGTGATCCGCTTCATGAAAGGATAGGCAGCAACCAGCGCAATGCTGGCCACAGCGACAATCTGTGCTTCCCAGCGCAACTGCAGCAATACGACAAGGCCAACCGAACATAGGGTCAATAGCCACGTCCACCCAGCCCTGACACTCACCGCGCCGCTCGGCAATGGTCGCAACGCCGTTCGCGCGACCTGTGCGTCGAGATCGCGATCGACGATGTCGTTGTAGACGCACCCGGCACCTCGCATCGCGACGGCACCGAGCAGCATCCATAATGCGAGGTCCCAGCGCGCAATCAGGCCACCGGAGAGCGCCAGCCCATATATGCACGGCCAGTACAGCAGCCACCACCCGATCGGCCGGTCAAACCGTGCGAGCAACGCAAAGCCGCGCAGGCTTGCCGGAAGCAAGGCCATAAGGCCGCTATGCTCGCTATCGGGTACGATATTTGCGGTCATCGCTACATTTTGCCCCTTTTTTGCGGAATCGTCACTCTGAACTTGCTTCAGGGTCCAGACGTTCTCCGCCCCGAATAGCGCGGGAGTTATGGATGCTGAAACAAATTCAGCATGACGTACTCGCACAGGCAGGCTAGGTGGCCCTCATGCCTGCAACACCCGCCTGGCCACCCAAGTCCACACCACGGCTGTTCGTCGAGCAGCCGCTTGCAGAGGGTAGCGAGGTGCACGTTGCGGGCAACGCGGCGCATTATCTGCTTGGCGTAATGCGCTTGAAGGAAGGCGCGCCGGTCAAGCTTTTCGACGATGTCTCCGGTGAGTATCTGGCGACAATTTCCAGCGCCGGAAAACGCGATCTTGTCCTCACGATCGAGGCAAAACTCCGCGACCGCGAAAATGTGCCCGACATATGGCTGGTGCAAGCTCTCGTCAAAAAGGACCGTTTCGACTGGATCGCCGAAAAGGCCTGCGAACTTGGCGTTGCGCGTTTCATTCCGGTGCTGACGGCGCGCTGTGTGGTGGACAAGGTCAAGGAAGACCGGCTGCGCGCGCATATGATCGAGGCGGCAGAGCAGTGCGAACGGACGGCCCTGCCGGAAGTCGCCTCAGTCGCCAGACTCGATACGCTGCTCGAAAGCTGGCCGAACGATCGCACCCTTTATTTCTGCGATGAGCGCGGCGGCGACCGCTTTTCGCCCACGCCTGGTCCCGCCGCAGTCCTGATCGGTCCGGAAGGCGGCTTCACCGATGAAGAAAATGCAGCGATCCGTGCGCATCCTGCGGCCAGGGCTGTTTCACTGGGCCCGCGCATTTTGCGTGCAGATACGGCGGCGCTAACCGCGCTATCGGTGTGGATGGCCCAGGCGGGGGACTGGTGACTATTCGATCCGGCCGACAAAGCTGAGCGAAAAGCTGGAAGGACCGGTAGAATTTGCAGCTTGCATCGTCCCCGTCGGTGCAAAGCGAAAGGCACGTATGGCGCTATTGTATCCGCTGCCGAGTGAGGCGGAAAACGGTGCCCCGCCCGTGTTCGAATAGGTCACCATCGTCGATTGGTTGAATGTGTTCAGTCCGCTGGCACGCGGACCATTGGCAAAGGTGAAGGCCGTCGACGCATCCAAAGTGAAATTGGGGGGAAAAACGTCTTCGACAATGATGCTGTTCGCGTCGACCGAAAGGTTACCGGTATTCTGGACCGTGATAGTGTATCGGACGACCGCGCCGGGAATGGCCTTGGGATTGGTTGCACTGATCCCATCCGACAACACCGTCGATGTTTTCGTAACAACCAGCGTCGCATTTCCCGCCAGACGCGTATTGGTGATCGTGCAGCTGATGATGTCGCCGAGCACCGGGGTAATCGCGCCCGGCACCGTAGTCGGGAACGATGTGGTGATGCCATTGGTCGCGTTGGTACATGCAAGCACGGACGTATATTGTGACAGGCTGCCCGGACCCGACATGATTTCGTCGAGCGAATAAGCGGTGCCGGCCGAAAGCTGCACAAACCCGGTGTTCCCGCCGGTCACAGTACCGCCGGTGCCAGTTGTCGTTGAGGATGCAACGACCGTCGCCCCCTGATTTATCCGGACGGTAAACTGGTCGGTGCTGAACCGCCTGCCCCCGGTGCCCAGTGCCTTGTTCAACCGGATATGCGGCAGCGCCGCATTGTTGAAAACGCAGATGACGGCATCGCCAAATTGGAGCGCGCCGAAATTGTAGGAGGTGGTCAGCACGTTATTCGGTAGCGGCGTCGTCGAGCTGCTCGTGCTGTTGGTGCAGGTCAGGCGACTTTCATATTTGGAGAGCGCGCTCACGCTGCCCGACGCCATCGCCTCGCTGAGCGTCAGCGGGATGCCGGAGGCGAGCGACAGCGGCGTGGCGCTGAACGGGCCATTGCCGGTCCCACTCGTCGTGCCGGTGGCAAGTGGCGGATCGGAGGTCGCGGCGGAGGTCGCCTTGACCTGAAAGGTGAACTGGTCGGCCGGGTCGACGCGCGCACCGGTAATGGTTTTGCGCAACCGGATGGAAGCGAAACGCACCGCAAACATGGCACCCTGCAAGCCACCGGCCAGCATGTTCGCCGTCACGGTTGTAGGGCTGGTCGATCCGACAATATATCCCCCGACAGTGCCTCCCACCCCGGTTTCGGTAAAGGTGTTCGTGCCTGTCCCACTGATGGTCGGATAAGTGCTGCCGGTGATGGGATTGACCTGGTCCAGTATCTGCCAGCCCGATCCGTTGGTCACAAACTGCAGGTTTTCGCCGCTATTGGTCGATTCAGCGTCCGCAGCGACGAAAGAATAGACCGTCACCGCCGGTGCGCCGGGCGGCGGTGTAATGGTGATCCCCGAAAATGTTATCGACTTGGTTCCCGCCGACGCCGTGTACAGCACCGGACGTCCCGGAATACCGATAAACGCCGTGTTACCCACGGCAGCGCCAGTCCAGGATGGTGCTGCAATGGCATTGAATGCTGTGGAACCCGTAGGCGTCACCTTCAGGTTAAACGAGAGCGTCGACCCGTCATTCAAGGAAAAGGAAAAATTCTGACCCGCAGTCGATCGCGCCGTAGCATCATTATAGTTGGTAAAATCCAGCCAGCAGTAGGTTTCCCAACCCGCAGGCGCAGTGCCTTGCGTCGTCGCCGGCGCGCATGTCTGTGCATTGGCCGACGTCGCAAAGGCACCCAAAACGCCGACCACAATGTAGCCGGCCAACATCAACAGGATTTTAGCTATTCTACGCAAAATGATCTTGATCCGGCTGGTCCAGCCTCCGGCCATAGCATCATTGGGTTAACGAGCCGTAATTTCATTAACTTTTGGCCTAAGAAGGCGACGATTTTACATCTGCAAATAACGGAAAAGCGCTGAGATTTATCATTAATTAAAACCTTGATGGCATGCCGATGTCCATGGATGTTCAGGGACAAACATGCTGAACGGCACTTCGCAGAAGTTGTGCCAAAAGGTTTTCGTGCACCTGACCGCGTTTTTCGCGTTTATCTTACTGTGCTTGTTGCCCTCCGTCGCGTCCGCACAAACCGTCAACCAATATACCGATACCAATACGGGCAATATCGTGGACTCCACGACTTGCGCGACGACGGTATCGCGGACGTTTTTCGTCGCCAGCAGCTATGTGGTATCCGACGTGAATCTCGGCATATTGCTGAGCCACACCTATCGTTCCGACCTTCGCATCACGCTGACGTCACCCGACAACACTACTGTCCAGATCATGACAAATGTAGGCGGCAGTGCCGACAATCTCAGCGTATTGTTCGACGACGAGGCGGCAAGCGCCATTTCCGGTCATACGGCAAATGACAGCACCGCTGCGGTGCCACCCTACCAGCGCACATTCCGACCTACCCAGGCCCTCACCGCATTCGACGGGGAAAATGCGGGCGGGACATGGAGAATGGTGATCTGCGACAGCGTGGCGCAGGACACGGGCACCTTCACCCGCGCCGATCTCTACATTACCCAGCCACCGGCCAATTATACCGACCTGTCGGTGCTGAAAAGCCTGCCGGGGGGGACTTACAATAACGGCAGCACAGTAAGCTATACCCTATCGGTCACCAACTCGGCATCGGCCACGGTCGCCGCGAGCGGTGTGACCGTGCGCGATCTTCTGCCCTCGGGCCTCAACTTTGTAAGCGCGACCGGGTTTGGCAGCTATGCCAGCGGAACTGGCGTCTGGACCGTTGGTTCAATCCCGATTGGCACTACCCGCACATTGACACTCACCG
Source organism: Sphingomonadaceae bacterium (assembly GCA_016742125.1). GTDB lineage: Bacteria > Pseudomonadota > Alphaproteobacteria > Sphingomonadales > Sphingomonadaceae > Sphingorhabdus_B. The sequence continues at coordinate 25,235 of JACVCM010000014.1, forward strand.
CCACCGTTACCGCTGCTGCAAATACGGTGATTACCAACGTCGCTGAAGTTACAGCGCAAGGCCAGACCGATCTCGATTCCACCCCGAATAACGGTTCAACGACCGAAGATGACTATAGCGCGGCCACCTTTACGGTCGGCGCGCGGGTGGCGGGCACACCACCAGCACTTGTGTGTCCCGTCGGCACCACATTGCTCGACTGGAACAATCACAGCTGGACCTCGGGAAGCAGCACCGGTTCTGCAACGCTGGCAGGTCTGGGTACCGTGAATTTTAGCGTATCTACGCAAGGCACTTACAACGCGCCTCTCGCACTCACCAGCGACAATACAGGCGGTTTTGGCGCAGGCCAACTGTCGTTGTTCCAGAGTATCGAATATACCAATATCAACCAGACCACGACCACAACGGTAACATTGCCCACTGCAGTCCCCGGTGTGCAGTTCAGGGTATTCGATGTCGATTTTGTAGCTAACGACTTTGCCGACAAGCTCACTGTCACCGGGAGTTTCAATGGTGGCGCGGTCACGCCGACGCTGACCAACGGGGTTGCCAATACGGTGTCCGGCAATGTCGCGATCGGCGATGCGGCCTCGGGGGCCACATCGGCGAACGGCAATGTGGTCATAACATTCGCCATGCCCGTAGACACCATCACGATCGTTTACGGCAATCACACAACTGCGCCCGCCGACCCGAACGGACAAGCCATCTCTATTTACGACTTCAATTTCTGCCGTCCGCAGGCTGTGCTGAGCGTCACGAAGATCAGCAATGTCGTCAGCGACCTTGTCAGCGCGACAAATCCGAAAGCCATATCGGGTGCCACGATGCGCTACTGCATTCTGGTCAGCAACGCGGGGAGCGCGACCGCGACCAATGTCAGTCTTGGCGACCCGATGCCCGCCAATATGACCTATGTGCCGAACAGCATGGTGTCTGGCGGAAATTGCGGCAGCGCATCGACACCCGAGGATGACGATGCCAGTGACGCCGGAGAGAGCGACCCCTACACCGCTTCATTTGCCGGGACCACCCTGACCGCAAATGCCGCCTCGCTTGGCCCAGGCGTGTCATTCGCCATAGCTTTCAACGCGACGATCAACTGACCCGCTAAATTCGCTGGCATAAAATCGGTTACATTTATACACCGCCGCGATGAGCACAAAAACAGTTTCGAATCGCAACGATCCTGTGATCGAAACCCGCGACCAGTTGATCGCTGCCATTGCAAAAGGCGAGAAGCCAAAGGACCGCTGGCGCATCGGCACCGAGCACGAGAAATTCGTCTATTGCCGCAAGGACCATCACGCACCGTCCTATGACGAACCCGGCGGTATCCGCGACCTGTTGATGGCAATGACCGAGTTCGGTTGGGAACCCGTTTATGAGGGCGAAAATGTTATCGCGCTCAAGGGTGAAGACGGGGCAGTCAGCCTGGAGCCCGCAGGTCAGCTCGAGCTGTCGGGGGCGCCGCTCGAAAACCTGCACCAGACCTGCGCGGAAACCGGACGCCATCTGAAACAAGTCAAGGCCATTGGGGCAGAGACCGGCAAGGGCTTTCTCGGGCTTGGTTTATGGCCCGACAAAACCCGCGCCGAACTGCCGATCATGCCCAAGGGACGCTATGAAATCATGCTGCGCCATATGCCGCAGGTCGGCAGCATGGGGCTCGACATGATGCTGCGGACCTGCACGATCCAGGTCAATCTGGATTATTCAAGCGAAGCCGACATGGCGCACAAATTTCGGACCTCGCTGGCGCTACAGCCATTGGCCACCGCCTTGTTCGCCAACTCGCCTTTCCTCGAAGGCAAACCCAATGGCTTCCTCTCCTACCGGAGCCATATCTGGTCCGACACCGATCCGCATCGCACAGGCATGTTGCCCTTCGTCTTCGACGAGAGTTTCGGCTATGAACGCTATGTCGATTATATGCTGAATGTCCCGATGTATTTTGTGTACCGCGACGGCAAATATATCGATGCGGCCGGCCTGGACTTCAACGACTTTCTGAAGGGCGAATTGTCGGTCCTTCCCGGCGAAAAGCCGACCGTGGCAGACTGGGAAGACCACATGTCGACAGCCTTTCCCGAAGTGCGGTTGAAGAGTTTCCTCGAAATGCGCGGAGCGGATGGTGGGCCGTGGAACCGCATCTGCGCGCTGCCCGCATTCTGGGTCGGACTATTATATGACCAAACTGCACTCGACGCGTCATGGGACGAGGTCAGACACTGGACAATGGAAGAGCGCGAGGCCCTGCGCTCTGCGGTACCGGCACAGGGCCTGAATGCTCCGATACCAGGCGGCGGGAAGTTGCTCGATCTGGCTGGCCGCATAGTCGACATTTCCTCAGCCGGGCTGGCAGCCCGCAATCGCCTGAACAACAGCGGTGATAACGAGACCGGATTCCTCGACCCGCTGCGCGACATCGTCGCCTCTGGCAAAACCGTCGCCGAGCAGCTTCTCGACAAATATCATGGCGAATGGAATGGCGACATAAACCGCGTATATGATGAGATGAGTTTCTAACGCAGTGCAAAACTGTCACAGGTGACGCAGAAACGTCACAATTGTGCAAAGCTTTGTTGAACGCCGCCGCAGCGCAGCATAAATGCGTTTTCAGACGCAACCTACGTCCTGCCGATTCCTTTTCCCTGTTCGTCACCCGGAGAAATTTTATGCGTTCGATCCGCTCAGCAATTACATCCAGCGTCGCGATTGCGGTCGCCTCCACCGGTCTTTTCCTGACGCCTGCCGCCCATGCGCAGGATGAAGCCACGGCCGATGAAGGCCTCGGCGAAATTGTCGTCACCGCGCAGCGCCGCGAAGAAAATTTGCAGGACGTGCCGTTGTCGGTTGACGTCGTGTCTGGCGACAAGCTCGACGCGATCAACGCAGGTGGCGGTGATATCCGCGCTTTTGCTGGGCGCGTCCCCAGCCTCAATATCGAAAGCTCGTTCGGCCGCACCTTCCCGCGGTTCTACATCCGCGGCCTTGGCAATACCGACTTCGATCTGAACGCATCGCAGCCAGTCAGCCTCGTTTATGACGACGTCGTTCTCGAAAACCCGATCCTGAAGGGCTTCCCTGTATTTGACGTCGAGCGTGTCGAAGTTTTGCGCGGACCGCAAGGCACCCTCTTTGGCCGCAATACGCCTGCGGGTATCGTGAAGTTCGACAGCGCCCGCCCCGACAAGGACGGCGGCTATGCCAAGGCAAGCTATGGCCGTTTTGATTCGGTCGGGCTTGAAGGCGCAGTCGGCGGCAAACTGTCCGAAGGCCTTTCGGCGCGTGTTTCCGGGTCATTCCAGCGCCGCAGCGACTGGGTCGACAATGTCGACGCGCCGGGCAGTAACAATCTTGAAGGCTACGAGGACATCGCGCTGCGCGGGCAGATTCAGTACGCTCCCACCGACGAAGTCAAGTTGCGTGTGACCGGCCAGTATCGCGATTTCGACGGCACGGCGCGTGTCTTCCACGCGAACCTCTTCGTGCCCGGTACCAACGACCTGCGCGGCATCGGCGGCATTACCGACCCGTTTGATCGCGGCGAAGTGCGGGCCGACGGCCTGAATTTCCAGAAGCTGAAACTTTACAGCATCGCGAGCACGTTCGAATATGATTTCGGTCCGGCAACGCTGACGTCGGTTACTGCATGGTGGAGCGGCAAATATACCAGCCGCGGCGACATCGACGGCGGCGTACCCGCGGGCCCGGGCTTTATCCCCTTTTCGGCGAATTCGCAGGACGACGTGCCCGATCTCGATCAGCTGACACAGGAACTGCGCATTTCGTCGAACAACGACGAAGGTTTGAAATATCAGGCAGGCGTGTTCTATTTCGACGAGAGCCTTGCCATTGCATCCTATAACTACGACACACCGACAGGCACGGTTCCCAGCGTAACCGCACTGCAGCAGCAGGACTCAAAGGCCTGGGGTGTGTTCGGTTCGCTCACCTACCCGTTTACCGATCAGCTCTCGCTGACCGCCGGGCTGCGTTACAATGACGACGAACGTCGTCTGGATGTCAGCCGAGCTGGCTTTTTCGGTGCAATTGGCACCGGCTTCGCCGAGGTCGAGGACAATAACCTTACCTGGGACGTCAGTGCGACTTATGAGGCCTCGGACGCGGTCAACGTCTACGCCCGCGTGGCTAAGGGCTATCGCGCACCTTCGATTCAGGGCCGCGCGCTGTTTGTCTTTACCACGGTGCAGGACGCGATCAGCACTGCCGATTCCGAGACGATCATGTCGTACGAAGCTGGCATCAAGACCCAGTTTTCGAACCGCTACCGTTTCAACCTGTCGGCGTTCAAATATGACCTGAACAACGCGCAGTTGACCGCTGTGGGCGGTGCAAGCAACGCAGCGCGGCTTATCAACGTGGACAATGTCGACGGACTTGGTTTCGAAGCCGAGTTCGAAGCGCGTCCGGTCGACAACATGACCTTTACTGCCGGCCTCAGCTACAACCGCGCCAAAATCGAAGACTCGACAGCGTTCATCACCGGCTGCGGCGGCGGTTGCACCGTAACCGATCCGGTCCGCCCCGGATCGCCCGGCATTTACTCAATCAACGGTAACCAGTTGCCGCAGGCACCAAAATGGTCGTTCAACGTCACCGCGGGTTACGGCGTGCCTGTCGGGGATGGCGAAATCTATGCCTTCACCGACTGGGCATATCGTTCCAAGGTCAATTTCTTCCTCTATACATCGGAAGAGTTCAACGACGATCATATGCTCGAAGGCGGCCTGCGCATCGGATATCGCACCGACAAATGGGATTTTGCGGCTTTCGCGCGCAACATCACCAATGACAAATCGGCCGTCGGCGGTATCGACTTCAACAACCTGCTCGGCTTCGTCAACGAACCGCGCATCTGGGGTTTTGAGGCTGGCATCAAGTTCTAATGATGAAACCCTCTCCCCTTGCGGGAGAGGATACCAAAGCCTTAGCGACTTGTCGCTTAGGCGACGTCGGTGAGGGGTTCGACGCTGAAACCCCTCACCCAGCTTCGACTAGGCAACAAGTTGTCAAGTCTGCGCAACCCTCTCCCGCAAGGGGAGAGGGGTATGACGAGAGCGAACATCACACTTGCCCCGTTCGCGCATCGGCGTTAAGGGCACCACTCCCGCGCCACGGCGCGGGTGCAGGAGTTTAGCTCAGTTGGTAGAGCATCGGTCTCCAAAACCGAGGGTCGTGGGTTCGAGTCCCTCAACTCCTGCCATTTTCTTGACATTATAGCCGCCGGTTGCGACGCTTTTCTTGTCTGAGGAGATGCGGCGATGGGCGAATGGCAGGCAATGCTGAATGACGCTACGGCCTTCGGGGCGAAGCGGGCGGAGTTCGACCGGAATGGATATCTGCTGTTCGAGTCGGTGCTTGAACCGCAAATGATCGAGGACGTCCGCACCGCGCTCGCGCCATATCTTGCCGCAGACATCGCCGGACGGAATGATTTTGAAGGCCTCAAGACCAACCGGGTCTATGCCATGCTCGCGAAAGGGCGGATATTTGCCGACCTCGCCTGCCATCCGCTCGCGCTTGCCTTTGCCGAGGCCGATCTGGGCAAGGAATGTCTGCTCTCCGAATGTCTCGCAATCAACATCCATCCGGGCGAAACCGTCCAGCCATGGCATTATGACGACAGCCATTACCGCCTGCCCCGCCCCCGCACCTCGTTGGGGGTCAGTGCTTTCTGGGCAATCGACGAAACCACCGAATTGAACGGCGCGACCGAGATCATCCCCGGCAGCCATGTCTGGCCGGAGCAGAATTTGCCCGGCGGCAATACGCTGGCGACCTTTGGCGACAAACGGATGCGCGACGTGGACGACGATCCGGGCGCGCGCTCCGATAGTATTCAGGTGACGATGAAGCCGGGCTCGCTGATGCTGGCCAAGGGCACCCTATGGCACCGCGGCGGCGCGAACCGGTCGGACAAGGCACGGATGATCATCACCCCGCAATATTGCCCTGGCTGGACGCGGCAGCTCGAGAATATGGCGCTTGCGGTGCCGCCTTCCCTTGCCGCGACCCTTCCGGAACGTGCGCGCGAACTGATCGGCTATTCGATCCACCCGCCGTTCATGGGCTATGTAGACGGGATGCACCCGGGCCGGGTGTTGGCGGCATCTTAGTCCCCCTCCCGCAAGCGGGAGGGGAGCATTCAGTGCCCTTTGACGCCTGCTACCTTGTGATGCACCCACACAATCACCGCACCTAGCGCCAGCCCGAACAGGCCGCTCAGGCCCGCATCGACAACCCAGGCCAGCGCACCCTCGTGCAGCCCGAACCACTCCGCAGGGTGCAGGCCAAAACCATGCACGATAATCTGGCCGCCGACCCACAGCATCGCGGCTGTGCCGATGGTCGACAATGCCGCCAGCAATTTGGGCATCCCCTTCACCATCGCGCGACCGATGGCTTGCGATCCGCCATTTTCCCGGCCCGCCATGTGCAGCCCGATATCGTCCATCTTTACGATCAGGCCGACAACACCGTAGACAGCGATCGTTATCGCGATGGCAACAACGCCCAGCGTCGCCGCCTCCAGCCAGATCGAGGTTTCGGCCAACTGCTTCACCTCATTGAGCGCGATGGCCATTATCTCGGCTGACAGGATGAAATCGGTTCGCACCGCGCCCTTCACCATTTTCTCTTCATGCTCTGCACTGGTCAGTTCGGCAATCTCTTCAGCAAGGCTCTCCTTTTCGTGAGGCCTCAGCTTCTCCAGCACCTTTTCCGCACCCTCAAAACACAGAAACGCCCCGCCGAGCATCAGGATGGGCGTAATGGCCCATGGCAGAAACAGGCTAAGCAGCAATGCCACCGGCAGGATGATGACAAGCTTGTTGAAAAACGAGCCTTTCGCGATCCGCCAGATGATCGGCAGTTCGCGGTCGGGTGTGAAGCCGGTCACATATTGCGGCGTCACGGCGGTATCGTCGATGACGACCCCCGCAGCCTTGCTGCTCGCCTTGCCAGCCGCAGCGGCAACATCGTCGACCGATGCGGCCGCGACCTTGGCGATGGTGGCAATATCGTCGAGTAAGGCGGCAAGACCCGATGGCATGTAAGTTCCCTGCTAGATTGTTATGACGCGAATAGCCCATGCACCGGCGCGGTCAAGGCGGCGAAAATTTCCGGCCGAAAGAATCCAGGTCGCTGTCGCGGTCACCAGTACCGGTTATCATCCCGTGCAAAGTCGAGGCCGGGGTAGAAGCTCGCAGCGGCTCTCGCCGGTCTACGATAACTGCCTTGGTCCGGCATCGCTCAGCACTTCGGCGATAATCGCGCCGGTAATGCCAGCGCCGATGACCAGCACATCGCTCGATATGTCGCGCCTCGGTTCGGGCGAAGCAATAGAGGGCAACCTCCGGTCCAGCCACAAAAGCCGCCCGGTCCGCAGATCGCGTTTGATTGTGAGTGACATGCTTTGGCCCATTTTAGGGGAGCACAACGAACCACCGTAGTGCAAAGTTCCTTTTGTTGTTTCAACGAAATTAAGTTGTGCACAAGCCGGTATCGGAGTGGACATCTTTTGGGTTCGTGCTTCCCTGACGGCCATTATGCGATAAGGTCTGCTATCGTCGTGCAGGGAGGCTGAATGCCCGTCACCGTTGGGTTAATTGTGGACGCTCTAATCGCTCTCGGCGGCGAAGCGCATTACAATGATATTGCCGATTATATAGTTGCAACCAGCCCGCCGCCATTTCCGGCAAACCCCGCCGCAAGCGTTCGCGCCAGACTTCAAGAAAGGTGTTCGGATTATGAAGCCTATGAGGGCCAGCAAGACTTATTTGAGAGCGAGCGTAAAAGTGGCGTTTGGCGTTTTCGGTCATGGACACCGTCACCGCCAGTAACGGCCATGCCGGTCCACGAAGACGGAGCAGGCTATAAGGCCCAAGAAGGCGCGCTCGTCCTTAAATTGCACTATACGAGAGAACGCGACCCAAAACTCGTTTCAAAATTCAAAGCCGGTCTGAACGATCCAAATTGCGAAGCCTGCGGCTTCAATTTCAAGGAAGCTTATGGCGATTTAGGCGCTGGCTACATCGAGGCGCATCATAAAAGGCTGGTTGCATCGCTGACCGAAGGCAGTACGACAAGACTTTCCGACCTAGCGGCGCTTTGCCCTAACTGCCATCGAATCATTCACAAAAACTATCCGATGTCGGTTGAGGAATTGAAACAGATACTGCACGCGCCGAACGGCTATGCGGGGTATATCGCGGACGCGAAAACTACTCGTACAACCTGGAAACAAGCTGTTTTGAATGCCATCGAGCGCGTTACAAGTGGCAAGCCCAATCACGAATTCAGTCGGCAGCAGCTTATCAACACAGAACTTGTAACAATTATTGCCGAGGTCGCCGCAAAAGGCGAAAGTCCTGCGCAGACGATGAGCCGCGTGCTGCAAGAACTACGCTCCACAGGAGCGATCGACTTTGTTGACGGCAAAGGTTGTTATCGAACCAAATAATTGATTTAGATCATTTTTCTGTTGACGAAGAATTCGAAATGATCAATTGTTGGCGATGCCAACGGATCCATCCCAAAACCCTGAATGGCAGCAGGTCGAAGCTGCTATTTTGGGCTCAGCAGTCATTTACAAGAGCGCGAGCCTCGTGATTTACTCTCTGGAAAATGGGGCGGCCGCCGAGTTTTGGTCGGACGGAACGGCATGGTGTATTCGAGACCCGTCATGGTATCGCAATTACCTTGAGCGGGGACAACTGTATCTGTTTCGCGTCGCCAATACCGGGCGGCGCTATCTGCTAAGTGTCGGTGCCTGCGAGTTTCGCAACGCACGGAACCGTACTGTCAGTTTAAACTCTTTCATTGAGCGTTTTCCGTCAGCGGAAATACCCATACGCCAACTGCTCGGTGGCTACGCCCGCGCACAGATTCACTTTAATGTCATCAATAGCTGGCCCGCTGGCGCGCTGCGCCCTTGAAATGTAGGATCAGCCATGAGACTCTCCCCATGCGTTCTTTGACATTCTGAATATCCCGCCTCCGCCCGCCATGCGGGGCATCACAAAAAACCGCGCACAAATCCAACAGATTTCTGCCCTGCGGAACGCCAGGGGGGTAGCCTCTACTTTCTGACAAATCTGCGGCTTTCGACGACCGGCGCTTGTTGGAAATTTCGCCGCTTTTTTTTGCATGCCAAAGGCACCGCGCACCCCGCCCGAACCCCCTTGCCTCAAAACGAATCGCCGTCTAAAGGCCTAGTCTTTCCGAAATCGGAACCTATATCGCTCTCGACCCCGCCGGTCGGAGCGATGGCGGCTATCCATTTTCGTGAAATTGCAAACAGGAAGTTGAAATATGGCAAAGACAAGCCCCGGTGAATTCATCCGTCAGGTGCGGACTGAAATCGGCAAGGTGGTATGGCCCACGCGCCAGGAAACCGTGCAGACCGCAATCATGGTGCTGATCATGACGATCATCCTCGCCATCTTCTTCCTGGGCGTCGACGCGGTGTTTTCCGCGATTGTGAACGGACTGCTCGAACTCGCCAAATAAGGCGGCGACGACGACATCAGACTAGAGAATAGAAGCATCATGGCACGCTGGTACATCATTCACGCTTATTCGGGTTTCGAGAACAAGGTTCGTGACCAGATTCTTGCCGAGGCCGAGCGCATCGGTCTGTCGCAACTGGTCGAAGCGGTCGAGGTTCCGACCGAGCAGGTGACTGAGGTGCGCCGTGGCAAGAAGATCAAGGCCGAGCGCAAATTCTTCCCCGGCTATGTGCTCGCCAAGCTGAACATGAACGACGATGTCTATCACCTCGTCAAGAACACGCCGAAGGTTACCGGCTTCCTGGGTGCGGGCAGCAAGCCGCAGCCAATCAGCGAGGCAGAAGCCGCGCGCATTCTCAACACCAAGCAGGAACTCGACGCGGCCCCCAAGAAGCGCGTATCGGTCGATTACGAAATCGGCGATCAGGTCAAGGTGCTGGGCGGCCCGTTCGCAAGCTTCAACGGCCTTGTCGAAGAGCTGGATTTCGACAAGAACCGCGTCAAGGTGTCGGTCAGCATTTTCGGCCGCGCCACGCCTGTCGAACTGGACTTCGAAGAAGTCGAATTGATGAAATAACCGGGTCCGGCCGGTTCAGCCGAACAGGGTTGCCGCCTGCCGGATCAATTGATCGGGCAGGGTCGGTTTTACGCATACCACCGCATCCGGATATTCGGCCTGGAATTCCGGCCGCTGTCCCATCGCCGTGTGGAAGATGATCGGAACGCCGCGCTCGCGCAACACTTCCGCCAGCGGGAATACCAGCGCATCGCCCAGATTGACGTCGAGGATGGCACCATCGATATCGCCGTCGCCTTCGATCAGTGCCATCGCCGCTGGCAGCGACATTGCCGGGCCGACCACTTCAGCCCCCGCCTCCGCCAGCGCGGCCTCAATCGCCATCGACACGAAAATCTCATCCTCGACGAGCAGGATACGCAATTCGGCAAGTTGACCGGAAATCCCGTCCTGCCCGAAGGAACCAATGAGGGACCGGTCGCCGGTACGGCGATATCCTGATGAAAAAAACATGTTCTGTTGCCCAAACATCGAAATTTCCCCGGTTTCGATAAATATCATCAAGCCGCCTATATCAGCGGGAAACCGAGCTTTACCTCCAAACCGTCGCTGTGCCAATGTTGTTCCAGCGTTCCATTCAGTTGCTGAGCCGATGCCGTGATCATCGACGAACCGAACCCTTGCGCGGCTTGCCCGCTTGATGCCGGTCCTCCGGCTTCGCGCCAGTCGATTGAAACCCATTTTCCTTCTGATTGTTCGACGCAGTCCCAGGTGACCGCAACCGAGCCTTCCCCTTGCGACAATGCGCCATATTTCAGTGCATTGGTCGCAAGTTCGTGAACGATCAGGCCCAGCGGCGTGATCGTCGCCGTGGACAATGTGATATGCGGTCCATCGCAGACAATGTTGTCATGGGCATTGCGATAGGGCGCCAACGTCGCGTCGAACAGGTCGCGAATGTCGACCGAACGAATGCCCGACGTCCCCTGACTGACCGAATGTGCCAGTGACAGTGCGTGAATCCGGTTGCGGATTTTTTCGATAGTCGTCGGAACATCGGTGCTGCCCCGCGCCGAAAGCGTGATCAGCGACAGGATGACCGCGAACAGATTCTTCACCCTATGGTTAAGTTCCTGTGCAATCAGATCCGCCTGCTCCTTGCCCTGCCGAAGCAGGAAAGCCTCCTGATCGAGGAGCGCGGCGCGGCTTGCCTTTCGTTCCTGCTGGAAACCAAATGCTGCCAGCATGATCACAAGCGCCAGCAACCCCACCAAAATCGCCACGATCCGGTATTCGATATCATTGGCCCGCTCCACTGCGCGCAGCATCTTCTGCCGTTCTTTCGCCTCGATTTCCCGAACGGTTTGGCGAACATTGTCGAGAAGCAATTTTCCATATTGGGTCTTCACCTCCGCTATCGCGACATCGCGCTGACCCTCCGCCGTCAGCCTAACGACATTTTCCATGAACGTCAGTTTCTTTTCCGCAAGGTCACGGATACGGTCGACAGCCAGCACATTTTCTTCATCGCCATCGGCTTCAAATCGTCCGCGCAGGCGATCGATTTCGATGATCCAGATTTTGCGCGCCCGCTCATAGGGCTCAAGAAAAACGCGGTCTTCGGTCAAGATATATCCGCGCGATCCCGTTTCGGCATCGACACCTGTCCGGACCACGTCCCGAAGGTCGGCAAGAATCTCCGTCATCGCGACCGATTCCGCCCGCGCCTTTCGCTCATTCGCCGTCGTCTGGAGAAAAAGATAGACCATCGCAGCTATCATGGCCGCGAGCAGGGCAAGCGTCATCTTTGGCAAATGGCGTTGCCACCAGTTCGTCTTACCCGAATGTACGTTCACACTTCCTCCGTTCGACGCATGGCCATACCAGCGTGTGGAAAGCGGTCAATGTGTGCCGAACATACCCGCCGAGCGTTCGGTAAACCGGCAGTTAACGACCATTTCTTTTGCAATCGTTCCCAAACCGGCTAATTTGTTGTTGCGCCGCTGATTGGCACGGCACGATCAATCGCCCGCAAAAATACTGACAGGTCGCATCCCGTTTCGAACCCTTTTGTAAAGGTGATTTTTTATGGCGTGCAATACCACCATCTCCATCCTGGATTTTTCGAGCAGTGTCGGAGCGACCCGGGTGACCGCAGGGCACAGCTGGACAGTCGTCGGCGGTCGAGAGCCAGAGGAAAGGCTCCACGACGGTCCGACCGCCGATTTGACCGGACCGCAGGTTCAGGCTTCCGCAACGACGCCCGTCCCATTTTCCTATGCGATTGATCTGTGGCCTGCACCGCATCCGGCATGGAGCACAGCGATCTGGCTTCAGGAGGTCCGGGGTATCCCTGCAGGGGATGGCTGGCTGTTCCGCTCCGGACGCTTGGCTAACGAAGTACCAAGCCAGCCGATCGACATCATCGTCGCGCCCGAATTTCTGGTCGACAACACCATGATCGGGGCAGCGATGCCCGCTATACCCTTTGTGACAGGATCGACGACTGTGACATCGATCGTCACATCGATTGTAGGCACCGACATTTCGGTCACCGCAACCGGCACCGACACCGGCTTGCCACCGGGGGGCACATTTACCCTCACCTGCACTCTCTCGCTATTTGCCAATGGCAGTGTACAGGACACAGCCGAACCGTTTCTGGTGCGGATGAGCAACATTAACTTCACCGCCATCGCCGGTCCGGGCGGGGGTTTTTCGACAGCCATTATCAATCTCTTCGCCGATGCTTTTATCGCCGGAAGAGCCGACTCGCTGCGAAAGCAGTTACAGGCGCGGGTGAATTCAGGCGTTCTCGATATGGTCGCGACCCGCATCAACCGCGGTACGCCGTCGACCATGCCTTCGGACGTCGTTCTGTCGATCCGCAAGATACGCGCGGCGACAATGGCTGATGGCTCCGGCCCCGCCATCGGGCTGTCTGGCGCACTCGGCGCCTTCAATGGGGTTGCCAGCAAATTTCCGCAAGGCACCAACCCTGGGCCATGCTTCATTGCAACCGCTGCAGCGGGAGAATATTCGTCTGAAGTGAACCGGTTGAGGCGATTTCGCGACGAGACCCTGCGACGGTCGCGGTTTGGCCAGTCGTTCATCCGATTGTATGAAACCATATCTCCGCCGGTTGCCGCCAGCATCGCCCGGACTCAGTGGCGACGACAATTGGTGCTTTTCGCCATCGTGCGGCCAGCGGCATGGTTCTCGGCGATTTTTGACCGCAAGGCATAGCGCAAAGGAAAAGCCTTCCAATCTCGGTGCTTTTGCACTATGCGCGCCGCTTCTCCGGTCGAGAATCGGGGAAAACCCGCGCGGGAGGCTTTCGCAAGATCGCTGTTTGACCGCTTAATTTGAGGCCCTTCGACAAGCTCAAGACGAGCAGGTCATCGGGTTAAAAGAATGAAAGGACGCCTTCATGGCAAAGAAAATTGACGGCTATATCGGCCTGCAGGTTCCTGCAGGCTCGGCTACTCCCTCCCCGCCCATCGGCCCTGCATTGGGTCAGCGCGGCGTGAACATCATGGAATTCTGCAAGCAGTTCAATGCCGCCACCGGCGACATGGAAAAAGGCACGCCGATCCCGACCAAGATCACAGTCTTCGCCGACAAGAGCTTCACCTTCACGATGAAATCGCCTCCGGCGACTTACCTCATCAAGAAGGTATTGGGCATGAAGTCCGGTTCGAAGGAGCCGGGCAAGGTCAGTGCAGGCAAGATCACGCGCAAGCAACTTGAAGAAGTCGCCACTATCAAGATGGCCGACCTCAACGCGAACGACATGGACGCGGCCGTGAAAATCATTGCAGGCTCGGCAACCGCCATGGGCCTCGAAGTAGTGGAGGGCTAAGCACATGGCCAAGCTGACCAAGAAAGCAAAGTCGCTTGCACATCTCGACCGTGACAAGCTCTATGGCGTTGACGAAGCGCTGAAGACGATCAAGGAACTCGCGACCGCAAAGTTCGACGAAACCATCGAAGTTGCGCTGAACCTCGGCGTCGATCCGCGTCACGCCGACCAGATGGTGCGCGGGATGGTCTCGCTTCCCGCCGGGACCGGCAAGGAAATGAAGGTCGCGGTGTTCGCGCGCGGCGACAAGGCCGATGCGGCGACCTCTGCCGGTGCCGACAAGGTGGGTGCCGAAGACCTTATGGAAGACATGCTCGCGGGCAATCTCGATTACGACCGCGTCATTGCGACGCCGGACATGATGGGCATCGTCGGCCGCCTCGGCAAGACGCTCGGTCCAAAAGGCCTGATGCCGAACCCGAAGCTCGGGACCGTCACCATGGACGTCGCCGAAGCCGTCAAGGCCGCAAAAGCCGGGCAGGTCGAATTCCGTGTTGAAAAGCAGGGCATCATCCACAGCGGCATCGGCAAGAAAAGCTTTTCCGACGCCGATCTGCGCAAGAATTTCGACGCACTGGTCGACGCCGTGGTCAAGGCCAAGCCGTCGGGCAGCAAGGGCAAATATGTCCGCAAGGTTGCGATCAGCTCGTCGATGGGTCCGGGCCTCAAGGTCGATCTGGCAGACGTTGCCGGGGCCTAAACAGGGCCCTACCGAATGATAGAAAAGGGCTGGGGGCAACTCCGGCCCTTTTGTTTTGGCCCATACCCTGTCCCAGGTCGATGGGGCGGAAGAGGACTCACCCTTTTTCTTCGCACGGGCAAAGGCAAAATTCATTGCAACGGTCGCCCTATTGCCGCAGAAACATGTCGTCGGGGCAATGGCAGCCCCCCGCCTTAGCAGGCAGAAATGCCCAAGTGCTGCCCTTTGCTGCGTCTTTGCGCAATGGAGGGCCATGTGCATTTGTATTTGATCGCTACTGCTTCGATAGCCTTGTTGTCGGCTCCGGCCTGTGCGCAGGCCGGGACCCAGACCGACGAAAGCGCCATCAAGCTGTCGGGTTCGATCCGCGCCCGGTACGAAACCATTTCCGGCCAGCCACGCGTCGGCTTTAACGACAGCGACGATTTGTTCAACTTGCGGACCATAGTCACGGCCGAATACGACCCGGGACCCGTGCGTTTCGGTGCAGAACTTTATGACAGTCGCGTCTACGGGTTTGACGGCGGAACGCCGGTTACCACCAATGAGGTAAACGCACTCGAACTTGTGCAGGCCTATGTCGCCACGACAATCGACGCGCCTCTTGGCAAGGGCAGCAAGGTCGATTTGCAGGCCGGGCGTTTCCTGCTCAACCTCGGCTCGCGGCGCCTGGTCGCAGCGGACGATTATCGTAATACCACCAATGGCTATACCGGCCTTCGCGCCGACATTGCGGTTCGCAATGGCTGGAGCGGGACGCTTGTCTACACACTGCCCCAGATCCGCCTGCCCGACGATGCCGCTTCCTTGCGCGATAACGATGTCAAGTTCGACCGGGAAAGTTTCAACCTCGTCCTCTGGGGGGGACTCTTTTCGAAGAAGAGGGCCTTCGGCAACGCTACTGCGGAGCTGTCCTTTTTCCATCTCGGGGAAAGCGACACCCCTGCCCGCCCGACGCGCAACCGTTCGCTCGAAACCGTCGGCCTGCGTATCATCCGCGACCCAGCGCCCGACAAATGGGATTTCGAGGTCGAAAGCTTCTACCAGACCGGGTCCGCCCGAAACGGGTTGGCTGCCGCCTCTCCATTGCGCAACGTGTCGGCATGGTTCCTCCATGCCGATGCAGGCTACAGCTTGGGGCCGTCGCGGCTATCGGTCGAATTCGATTACGCCAGCGGCGATAAGGGCGGCGGGTCCAACAACCGTTTCGACACGCTGTTCGGTATGCGCCGTGCCGACCTTGCACCGGCAGGTCTCTACAATGCCATTGGCAGGACAAATATCCTGACCCCGGCAGTTCGGTTCGAATCCGTCACCAGCAAGCGTTTCGACTGGTTTGCCAACTATCGCGCAATGTGGCTCGCCTCGCGTACCGACAGCTTCTCGACCACGGGCGTGCGCGATGCGGCCGGCAATGCGGGGCGCTTCGCCGGCCACCAGGTCGAGGCAAGGGCGCGTTACTGGCTTGTTCCCAAGACATTGCGCGCCGAAGTCAACGGTCTGCTGCTGTTCAAGGGCCGCTTTCTCGATACCGCTGCGAACGCGCCACGCAACGGCAATACCCGTTATCTTTCACTCAATCTGACCGCCAGTTTCTAGCCCTTGTGAATCGCCATCGTTGCAACCATGTGCCTATGAGCAGATAAAGGGAGCAATATGGAACAAATCGCCGACGACCTTTCCACCATGCGCCGTACACCCCTGCTGCCCGAGCATGTCGAGGCGATGCGGGCGATTGGCAAAGTGAAACAGTATCCGAAGGGCACCTATCTCACCAATATCGGCGATCCCACCGATCGGTTCGTCTACATCGAACAGGGCGAGGTAGAGGTTGTCGATCCATTTGGTGAGGAACGCCTATTGCCCAGCACTTTGGGACCGACCCAGTTCATGGGGGAGGTTTCGTTTCTGAACGGCGGGGCCGCTACGATGAAAATGCGTGCCGCGCAAGACACGCAGACGTTGGAGGTCGAACGTACTGCGATGCTCGACCTCATGTCGAAAATCCCAGAAATGTCGGACATTGTAATCTCCGTTCTGACCGCCCGACGGCGGCGGCAGGTGGAATCTGAGGACGCCTCGCTGATCCTCATCGGCGCGGACAAAGACCCCGCCATCCAACGGATTGCAAGCTTTGCCTCGCGCAACAAGATTCCTTTTGTTTCGCATGATCTCGATAGCGCAGAGGCAAAGGACAGCGCCAGGAGCTGCAAAATCGACACGATGCAGCCAGCGGTCATTTTCGGCAAGGGCCGCTATATCGAAAGCCCGACACCGCAGAAGGTCGCCGAAGTACTGGGCCTCCGCCAGACAATCCCCGAAGGCCTTGTGGCTGATCTGTTGATTGTCGGCGGCGGTCCTGCCGGCGTCGCGGCCGCAGTCTATGCAGGGGCGGAGGGTATCAAGGCGCTGGTTATCGACGAACTCGCCATTGGGGGCCAAGCCGGGACGTCCAGTCGCATCGAAAACTATATGGGCTTTCCGACCGGCATCTCGGGCGCCGATCTCGTCTGGCGTGGTCAGGTGCAGGCAATGAAATTCGGCACCTGCTTTTCAGTGCCGAGCCGCGCGACCGCGCTTGAAAAGCAGGATGATGGCAGTTTCTGCGTCACACTGGACGACGGCCAGATAGTATGCGCCCGCGCCATCCTGATTGCGGCAGGGGTGCAGTATCAGCGGCTGCCGCTCGACCGGCTCGACTATTATGAAGGCGCAGGTGTCTATTATGCTGCAACCGATATGGAAGCACGCTTTTGCCGAAACACCGACGCCGCGATCATCGGCGGCGGCAATAGTGCCGGGCAGGCAGCGATGTTCCTGAGCCGTTCGGCCAGACATGTGCATGTACTCGTACGCGGCGACAGCCTGGCGGAATCAATGTCCGATTACCTGCGCAGCCGCCTTGAAGCCGACGAAAAAATCACCATCCACTATGGCTGCAAGGTCAGCGAACTGCATGGCGAGAGCGGCCTCACCCACATCACTCTCGACGAACGGGGCGATTGCAGCACGATCGAGGTCGGCGCGCTTTTCGTGATGGTTGGGGCCGCGCCCAACACCGGCTGGCTATCCGGACTGGTGGATCTCGACGGCAAAGGCTTCGTCAAATGCGGCGGAGAAGGCGCGCCGTCGCCCTTCGCCACCTCGCACCCCGGTATTTATGCGGTCGGTGACGTCCGCGCAGGCTCGGTCAAGCGTGTAGCTTCGGCAGTTGGTGAAGGCTCGGTCGTGATTTCGGAGATCTGGCGCTACCTCGATACTTGACTCTTACCCCCACGCTGCTAATGGCACCCTCGTTCGGTGGAGCGACGGCTCCATCGGCAACCGTCCGAGACAGTTGGTGATGGGAATTTGCCCATCTTAATTTCCAGCCTAGACGGGGATAGAGATTTCAGGTGCCTGACGCACCTTCGCCATTCGCTCCCGACCTTGGTCGCGAGTTCGGCATGAAACTTCCCCACGGACTTGAAGTCAGCGGATCGTCTCCGGGCGACTCGCTTTTCGTGTTGGGTTTGGCCGGTTCTCCGGACAGGCCCGAATAAGGAGTAGTGCATGAACCGTTCTGAAAAGACCGAAACAGTTGCATCGCTGAACGCCACTTTTAACGAAGCGGCGGTTGTTGTCGTCACCCGCAATTTGGGGCTGACGGTTGCGCAATCGACCGACCTTCGCAACAAGATGCGGGATGCGGGCGCGAGCTATAAGGTCGCCAAGAACCGTCTTGCCAAGATCGCTCTCGATGGAACGCAATATGGTGCGGTGGCTGAATTGCTTACCGGGCCTACGGCGCTCGCCACATCACAGGACCCGGTCGCCGCTGCAAAGATTGCGGTCGAGTTCGCCAAGACCAACGACAAGCTTGAAATTGTCGGCGGTGCGATGGGTGACACGTTCCTCGATGTAAACGGTGTGAAAGCGTTGGCTTCGATGCCATCGCTCGACGAATTGCGTGCGAAGATTGTCGGCCTGGTACAGGCCCCGGCAACGAAGCTTGCTCAGCTGTCGACCGCACCGGCTGCGAAACTGGCACGGGTATTTGGTGCCTATGCTGCGAAAGAAGCAGCTTAATCCCTTGTTTAACCGGCGCGCGGCGAGCGATCGCGTGCCTTGAAATTGCATAGAAATTGGAGTGTTTTAAAATGGCTGATATTGAAAAGCTCGTTGAGCAGCTTTCGTCGCTGACCGTTCTCGAGGCGGCTGACCTTGCAAAGGCGTTGGAAGAAAAGTGGGGCGTTAGCGCCGCTGCTGCTGTTGCTGTTGCTGCACCTGCCGCTGGCGGTGCCGCTGCACCGGCTGCTGAAGAGCAGACCGAATTCGACGTTATCCTGACCGGCGACGGCGGCAACAAGATCGCCGTCATCAAGGAAGTCCGTGCGATCACCGCACTTGGTCTGACCGAAGCAAAGGCTCTTGTCGAGTCCGCGCCTAAGGCAATCAAGGAAGGCGTGAACAAGGCCGAAGCCGAAGAAATCAAGGCGAAGATCACCGCTGCCGGTGGTACCGTCGAACTGAAGTGACGCTGAAGGCTTCATCCTGATCGTTGGTCGGGATGATATTTTTGAAAGAAATGGGCGGCCTAGTAGTAGGCCGCCCATTTTCGTCGCTGGAAGAGATAATCGTCAGATCAATTCACCGCCTGTGGCTGGCGCAACCCTGCCGCGCGTTCCACGTCGGTGGTGCGGTCCACCTTACGATCCGCGCCGCGTCCTTCATATTCCGGATGATGTGCGAACATGGGGTCGGTAATTGGTGGCACATCGATTTTGCGACTGAATAGCGGATCCGTTACGGGCGTCTGTTCAGGTCTATATGCAAATAGCGGGTCGCCTGACGGCCGTGCGTCATCTTTGCGCGCTGCGAACAAAGGATCGCTGGTCTGATGCCGCACCTGCCGCTGTTGCGCAAAAAACGGGTCGGGATCAGGCGGAACAAATGTGGCTGGACCAACCGGCGAAGGCGCGATTGTACCCGGTACTACCGGCGTCATGGGCGCAGACTGCGTTGCCACAGAGCTTACTACATCGCCCGAACGGCGGCGGCGCAGAGCTAGCGCGATCCCAGCGAGACCCAAAGCCCCTAGGATGCCCGCCCCGAGCATCCAGTCGCTTGCACCTTCATTGGCATCGGTGGCAAGGGGCTCAGCGGGCTCAGCGTCATTTACCGCTGGGAGCGTAAGTTGACTGCTATCGGTCGCAACTTCATTGGCCGGTTGGGACGGCACGTTGACGACAGGTGCGGCATCCGGCGCAATTGCTTCACTCACAGTTGCGGGTTGCGCGTTCCGCCCGGTAGAGCGCGGTGGAGATGATGCGCCCCTTGCGGCAGACCTCTGGATAGCACGGTTCGTACGTTCGGCCTCTACCTCCGCCTGAGCTTGGGGTGCGATACGGTCATCGGCAGGTGCTATGGTGGGGACGGCCGGCGGCGGTGTCACCGCGGGAGGGGGCGCCACCGTTGTAGGCGTAACAACCTCCGGCGTCGGTACGATCGGCGGCGCGCTGACGGTCGGGGCTTCCTGCGCAAATAGCGGACTTGCCATCATCATTCCTGCCACAATGGGCAAAGATGAAGCCTTCAACAATTTGAACGAAATTGTCATTTCCATTCTCCTGCTTCCAATTCGGAGGGTGCAACGCCCGTCGACCGTTTTCGAGTCGCCGATAAATGATCGGCAGTGGCTTTTTATCGACGAGCTGCTCGGATGACGCTCTTGTTCATATGAGGTTTATCTCTTTGATAAACCGTTCATTTTCGGTTCATCAACTTTGGTCGCGGAGTGTGCCGCAAATCCGGCTTTGCAGTTTCGCCAGCTTGGTGCAGATAGCCTGTATGTCAGAGAACGCCGATCTTGCTGCGCTCATTCGCAATATTCCAGATTATCCCAAGCCCGGAATCCTGTTCCGCGATGTTTCGACTTTATTGCTCGATGGACCGGGCTTTCGGGCTACCATTGACAGGCTTGCCGCGCTTGCGCCGCCTGACACCCAACTTAT
Source organism: Sphingomonadaceae bacterium (assembly GCA_016742125.1). Taxonomy (GTDB): domain Bacteria; phylum Pseudomonadota; class Alphaproteobacteria; order Sphingomonadales; family Sphingomonadaceae; genus Sphingorhabdus_B. The sequence goes on from JACVCM010000014.1 coordinate 45,846, forward strand.
AGCCGGCATTGAAGCTCGCGGCTTTGTGGTGGCCGCCGGTCTGTCATATGCTCTCGGCCTCGGCAAGTTGATGCTGCGGAAGCCGGGAAAGCTGCCCGGCGAGAAAATCGGTACCGATTACCAGCTCGAATATGGAACCGACCGCATCGAAATGCATGTCGGTCATGTTCGCAAGGGGCAAAAGGTACTTTTGGTTGACGACCTTATTGCAACGGGCGGGACGGCTCTGGCCGGCATCGATTTAATCCAGCAGGGTGGCGGTATCGTCGACCAGGCGCTGTTCATTGTAGATTTGCCAGAACTGGGTGGCGCCGCAAAACTGCGTGCAAAAGGCATAACAGTCGCAAGCCTGATAGGTTTTGATGGTCATTGAACGCCCGCACGACATCCAGTTTCCGTGATGCGAAATCCCCGGCCGGTCCCGCATATCTTATCCACACTAACTAAATTTGCGTTTGCCGACGCAAAAATGTAAAATCGCCGGGTTACCAAGCAATGTACGAGTCGGATTATCGCGACTGGCATCTTTCGTTGGTCATTGATTTTGTCGAATTTATATTTCGGATTGCCATCCCCCGAAACCCCAACAGGCAATCCGTATTTGACCCTCCGCCCCTCAAGGGGTTGGGGGTCATTTTTTGGGTGGCGTTCCGCATGTTTTGATTTGTCCGGGTTCTGGGCGCGGCCCGGCGAGAACAAAACGCGCAATATATCCGCCTAGCTTAAGCTCTTCGCTAAATCCGGTGAGCCGATATCCCACCGCCGCAAATTCGCAAAACAAGAGCTTGGGCGGAATTCCATGCTGGTCCGTAGGACGGTCCCGGTCGACGACAATGACTTCACCACCTTGCGCCAAAGCCGGCCGCATCCGCCACAGGAAAGCATATGGTTCGTCGATTTCATGATACATGTGCACCATGAAAATGCGATCGAAGCTGTTTTCAGGCAGTCGCGGGTCGTCGACCGCACCTTCCTTGATGGCGACATTGTCCAGCTGCTCACGGGTCACACGTTCGCCAAGGCGATCGAGCGCGCCGCGGTTGATGTCCTGCGCCAGCACCCTGCCCTTCCGGCCGACCCTCGCGCCCAGCCGG
>JACVCM010000104.1 GCA_016742125.1 Sphingomonadaceae bacterium
CGGGCCGGTAGCATTGGGAGGGCGAGGAGTTGGGTGAGCCCACGGCGCGCCACAACGTGAGGTCGGAGGGGGGGTAGACGCCGCGCGCGCCGGCGGAGCGCGACCCAGGACGGCCGCTTTGAGCTGGCCGCCATCAAAGATGACCTGAGCGATATTGGCGAACAGCCCGCCTGTGATCAGATCGCCCAAGGTGCCAGGGGATGCTGCGGTTGTGTTCAATGATCCTGTAAGCGATAGCGATGGATAGAGCTGAGCCTTGGACACACCAATGCGCGCCGTCTGCGCAGCAAGGTCACGCTCTGCGGCGCGAACATCGGGACGCTGCCGCAATATGTCTGTGGGTATCCCCAATCCGATTTGGGGAGGAACCGAGGGCACTGACGCGACCTCCTTCAGCAAATCGTCAAGCGCACCAGGCGCTTGTCCTGTTATTACAGCAAGGCGGTAGCGTGCTTGCGTTTCCGCTTGCATCAACAGCGGCAAGGATGCCGCCGTTTGCGCACGCTGTGTTTTTGCCTGCTCGACATCGATGGCCGACACCAGGCCTGCTTCAGCGCGCCATCCCGCTATGCGAACATTCTGATCCTGCGTTTCCAGACTTGCGCGTGCGATTAGCAGCCGATCCTGCAACGAGCGCAAATCTACATAGTTTCGCGCTACTTCAGCAGCGACCAGAGCCTGCGCATTGCCAAGGCTGAAACCCGCAGCTTGGTAGCTGGCCTGTGCCGCTTCAACCGAACGCTTCTGCCCCCCGAAAAGATCGAGCGTCCAGCGCGCGTTTACCGATTGCGAAAAGCTCGAATTATCCGGCGCCTGATTGTTTATGTTGCGTCCCGAACTGCCCGACGCATCGATCTGCGGCAAAACCGCCCCCCGGCTTTGCTTTAGCGACGCCTGTGCCTGCTCTACCCGCGCCATCGCTTGGGCAATATCAAGATTGCCGGCTGTGGCCTGCTCGACAAGGCTGATCAGAACAGGGTCGTCGAACTGCGTCCACCAGCTTGATATGTCGGTGGCTTCCGACCCCGCGATCTGCCCGACATAGGTTTCAGGAACCGCAAGCTCGCCAGCGCTTTGCGGCTTATAGTCGGGGCCTTGCGTGCATGCCGGAAGCGCCGCGACCATCGCCGACGCAACCAGCAATCTTTTGCGGTTCATTGTCTCTAGCACGGTCCCATATGACGACCGGTAGCCGACATGCTTGCCGACATAAAGCCCATCTTCATCTTGCCGCTCATCGAAAAACTGGTGGCGGTATAGGTGCCCGACATATTGGCCTTCATCGATCCCATCGGCCCTTTGCAGGTGCTGGTCAGCGACGTTTTGCCATCCGCCATATTAGCTGCACCCATTGTGCATTGCGGTCCCTTTTGTCCGTCACGCGGCTTAGGCTTTGTTTTCAATGGTGCCGCCGGATCAGCCTTTAGCTGGGCCTCTGTAATGCAATAGGTGTCCGTCATCGGGGCTTGCTTGCGCGGACCGCCGGTCAACTTGCGCACAACCTCCCAGGAACCCGATTTGAACGCGGGATTGGGCGTCGCGGCCACGGCAGCCATGCATGCGAGCCCTGCGGACGCGCTGAGCAGAAGAAAATTTCTTGGTTTCATTTATCGTTATCCTTGTCTTTTTTCTTCTTCTTGTCTCGCTTGCCAAGCTTCATTAAATTTTCGACCGGCGCTTGAGGAAGCTCATCCCATGTCAGCTTGCCATCCTTGTTCCCCAAGTCATCCAGCCACCCGAAGCGCTCGACTGCGGCTGTCCGCATTTCTTCCAATGTGACCGAGCCATTCATATTGACATCTGCGGCTGCAACCGGCTGCGGCATACCAAGGATAGCGAAACGCGCCGCCCCTTGCGGCATTTTTGCCATTTTCTTTTTCATGGCGTCGCTGGGTCCGCTTTTACCCATTCCCGGCGGTGGACCGCCACCCGGCATCCCGCCCGGTGGAGGCCCCATGCCGCCGGGCGGACCCATGCCCTGGGGTGGCCTGGCGCCCATACCCGGCGGAGGGCCGTACCCGACTTGTACTTCGGGTGCGACAACCTTTTCATAATTAACCATTTCGGCAGAACCAATACGCCCATCACGATCTGTATCGAGTTCGTCGAAAAACAACTCCGCCTCGCCTTGAAACTCGACGGCCGTCAATATGCCATCGCCATCTGCATCAACAGCATGAAACCATTGGTCTTTGGCGAAGGGCTCCTCCTCTCCGCTCCGATAGGGCTTTCCAACCGGCGAAATGAAGGGCGGCATTGGCTTTGCCTTTTTATCTTCGTCCGCGCTGACTGGGGATTGAGCAAAAGTGATGACGCCTATGCACGATGATATGATCAAGAGTGATCGGGCGTTGAAGCCGAGCTTGTGGAGCCATTGCATAAGCGTCCGCTAGCAGCGAACTGTCGCGGCTTTTTGTCACGCGCGACATAACGCTGTAACGTTCGCTTGTTCGTTGTGCCCGTAGCAAATTTGGTTGCCATGGGACCGTGCGGCGCAAAAATTTAGGAGCATATCAGGATGTCAGCTTTGTCGGGTGAGGACGAAAGTCCCAATCGGAAAACAATATTCGTAACGGGAGGGAGCGGTTATGTCGGTCGCAACCTGATCCGCCGTTTTGTTGCGGATGGGCATATCGTTCATGCGCTTGCCCGGAGCGAAAGCAGTGCAGCAGCGGTTGCTGCGCTTGGGGCAATTGCACGATCAGGAGATATGCTAAACCTATCTAGTCTTGCCGATGCGATGACTGGCTGTGACGTGCTGGTGCATGCGGCCGCCGACACCCGACACGGAGCTTATGAAGCAGGGCAAGACGAGGCTAATTTGCATGGCGCGCACAATGTCTTTGCGGTCGCACGGTCGGCAGGCATAGATCGTGCCATTCATATCAGCACCGAGGCCGTGCTGCTCACCGGCGCACCGCTCATCAATGCCGACGAAACCATGCCCATCCCGAAACGCCATGCGGGCAGCTACTCGCGCAGCAAGGCAATGGCCGAGCGCGAGGCGCTATCGTTCAATAGCGATATCATGGACGTGATCGTTGTGCGCCCGCGCTTTGTCTGGGGGCGGGACGACACCACGGCGCTGCCGCAACTCATTGAGGCCGCACAGACCGGCAAGCTTGTTTGGATCGGTGGCGGCAAGTATCTCACTTCGACTACGCATATCGATAATCTCGCCGAAGGTGTGACGCTGGCGCTGTCGAAGGGTCGGGGAGGGGAGGTTTACTTCATTACTGACGGCGCACCCCATGTCTTCAGGGATTTTGTTTCGGTGTTGCTTACTGAAGCAGGGCAAGTGCCACCCACCAAATCCGTTCCCCGCTGGCTCATCAAAATCGTAGTCGCGTTGGGCGACAAAGCAGAAAACTGGACGCGCGGAAGGGTGAAAGCACCTCTCCCCACGCAGCAATATGCTACCGTCGGCGTTGAAGTCACGCTAAGTGGCGACAAAGCAATGCGCGAATTGGGGTATCGACCAATAGTCGGGCTTGAGGCAGGGCTTGGAACGCTTGCTTCGGTCAATGCGCGATCTGCCGTTTAAAGCCGACGACAATGACCTATCATTAGAACGTACGTTCCAGCCAGTCGAGCGAGCCGAGGTCGAGCATCGCGGCACCGGCGCGTTCCATGAAGGCGCGGCAGACCGGTTCAGGCTGCATTGCACCAAAGGCTCCGGTCACTATCGCGCAAATCCAGGAATAGACGCCATAGCTGCGGTGACCCTCTTCGGCCCAGTCCAGCGTTGCTTCGTGGATGCCCGCGTCGTTCAGGCATTTCACATAAAGACCAAGCAGCTCGCTTTCATGGCGACGCCGGTCGTCGACCGAAAGTGACATGATCATGAAGAAGCTGACATCCCGGATGCCCTGTCCACGTTGCACCACCTGCCAGTCGGCAAGGCAGGGCTCGCCATCGAGCATATACCAGTTGGACAGATGGCAATCGCCGTGGATCAGCGTTTGTGGTCCGGCGTCCCAGTGCCGCATCAACTGGTGGCGATAGCGATAAACATTGGCGGATTTAGCTACCACACTGTCGGGGGCGACGCCGACAAAACGCTTGAGCGTACGCCCCTGCGACAGATAGAAAAGCGCGCGTTCCATCCGCACTTCGTCCACACTTTCGCGCACCGGCACCCATGAGAGATTTGTGTCGAACTCTGCAGAGCGCCAGAAGGGCGCATGCAGCATGGCCAGCTGGCGGATTGCCTCTTTGGCGGTTTCCACATCCATCGGCTGCGGGACGCGGCAGAAACGGACATCCCTGTCAGCAAGATCCTCCATCAGGATGATATAACGGCCCGACTTGCGATCCGATGCGGAGTAATAGGTCTGCGGCGCGCGTAGCCCAATGCGCGGGCGAATTTCGGAATAGAAACGTGCTTCCGCTTCACCTAATCCCATCGCGGTAGTGTGCACCAAGGTCGGGACGTGCACTGGCGCGAGCTTTACAAACATTGTCTCGGGCGCCCCTTCCCCCTGTAGACGCAGCCGGGCGCGAGATGCGGTGCCACTTTCCGAATCCTCGATCGACACCTTCTCGACCTGCCAGTTTCTGCCACCTTTGCGAAAAGCAGCGCTGAGCCAATCGGCGGTGATGTCGGTTGCGCGCAAGGGAACGTCGTTGGCGCGATCATGGCGACCGCGCCAAAGCTGGTAGGCTTCCCTCGCCCACCAGCCCGCCGAAAAGCGCAGATCGGAGGCGATGGACGGCGCGGCCACGGCGGCTAGAGCATTCATCGTCAGGCTTCCTTAGAAATCCTGAGGCCGGAGCGTGATTTGCAGCATAATGGTTCGCGGCCGATTGAAAGCGCCAAACAGATCGGATGAAAAGCCCGCCACCGTCCCGGTGCCGCCGCCAGTGCTGGGAACATCATTGCCCGAAGCAACCCGCAGCGTATCGGTCAGATTGCGGCCAATCAGCGCCAATTCCCAGCCTTTCTCCGCGCGCAATCGCAACGCGGCGTCGAGGTTCCAGCTGCCCTTTTGCTGGGCATTGGGATTATAGTTCTGGAACGGCATATAGCTGCTGCGATAAGTGCTATCGAAGCTCAATGAAGCCTCCAGCCCACTGCTCACCTCCTGTGCGAAGTCGAACCCCAGATTGGCGGACCATTTCGGCGCGTTGACCATGCGGCGTCCCCCAAGATTCTGCGTTGGCGTTCCTGTCGAATCGACGCCGTTACAACCTTGCGCTATTGTCTGTCCGCCAAAACATCCCGTGATGAAATCGGTATAACGTGCATCATTATAGGCAAGGCTGCCGCGCAGCGAGAGTCCCGAAACTCCACTTGGACGGAAGGTGCCATCGAACTCCACGCCATCTACCTTCGCCCCTGCTGCATTGCGCACCACCAGCGTGATCGCAGTCGAATCGAATGATGACTGTTGCAGATTGGTGTAGTCGTACGAGTAGGCTGAGAGGTTCAGGCGAAGCTGGCGATCCATTGCCGCAAGCTTGATACCGCCTTCAAAACCTTTCACCTTTTCCGGTTCATAACTGAAGTCCGCCGTTGGTGCGATACCGCCTAAGCCACCCGAAGTGGAGCTGAACCCCCCCGATTTGAATCCTTGCTTGTAGCTGACAAATGCTGTCGTGCTGTCGTTTGGGCGCCAGGTCAAGGTGACTTCGGGCGACAGATTATCGTCCGATATCTTGGTCGGTGTTACATAGTTGACCGTAACGCCGTTGTTGGTCGATTTCAGCTTCTTGGATTCATCGCTGTAGCGCGCACCGCCCGAAAGTTCGATCTGCTCGTTCAGGTTCCAGCGCAACTGGCCGAACAGCGAAAAGGCATCGCCCTTGATGTCATGCGCCCCAATCGGCGGCACGAAAACCGAGGGCAGCGTGATGATCAGCGGAATGAAATCGCGGTGACGATTGGATTCGTAAAAGCCGCCGAGAAGGAAATTGACAGGGCCATCAAAATCCGAAGCCAAACGCAATTCCTGCGAGAATTGGTTGACGCGAAGGTTCGAGTGCGCCGCCAGAACGGGAATTTCGGTGAAGGTGTAGGTATCGGCAATCTGTTGGTGCAAATTATAATAGCCGGTCACCGAGGTCAGAGTCATCTGATCGTTGATGTTATAATCGAGCTGGCCCGAGGCCAGGAACTGCCGACTTTCATAATAAGGCGTACCATCGCGAAAACCGGGTGCTGCCGCCGCTTGCGCTGGCGACAATTCTCCGCGCACCGTGGTGCCGTTACCCGTGCAATCATCGGTTCCGGCGGCGGACAGGCTAGCCAGTTCATATTGCGGCACACCGAAGGTGCAATAGAAAAGCTGTTGCACCGAACTGATTCCGGCATTTTCGAGCTTGCCATAGCTCAGCTTGACCCGTGCGGTCAGCGTGTCACCAGCCTCGAATTTGAGCCCGCCGCGAATGAAAAACTCTTCCGAATTGGGGCCTTCCTTGCGACGCGGATTGCTGCCTGCAACATTTTTAACATAACCATCGGTCATCTTGGAGTAATAGCCAGCGACACGAATGCCCGCAGTGCCGGACAGCGGCGTCGAAACCACCCCGGTTAGCTGTGTTTGCTGATCGTTGAATTCGTAGCTGCCCTGCAGCATCGTATAAAGTTCGTTTGTCGGCTCGGCCGAATTGAGTGAAATGACGCCGCCAGGGCTGTTCTTGCCAAAAAACAGGGCCTGCGGACCACGCAACACTTCGACTTGGGCCACATCGAGCCGACCCAGCTTGAGCGCCAGCGCCTTGCTCACCTGCACACCATCAATGTTGAGCGCAACCGCTTGATCGGTGGAAGGGTTGTCGGGGCCGCTGCCAACTCCGCGCAGCACCAATACGCCGCCGGTCTGGGTGGAGACTTCGCCGACAATCAACGACGGGACGGTATTCGCTATTTGTGCGATTGAAACGGAGTCGTAACGGGCAATATCTTCCTGCGTCAGCACATTGGCGACCACGGGCGTACTGATCAGCGTTTCCTCACGACGGCGGGCCGTGACCAGAATCTCAGGTTGCTCCGCTTCGGCCTCTTGCGCCAGCAACGGTGTCGGCATCACAACGCTGGCCGTCAGCGCAGTTATCAATGTCCCTGCCGTCATTGAAATACGGACTAGCCTGGACCCTGACTTGTCGTGAATCATCCTCTCTCTCCTCCACTCTCTGACATTTTTCTAATCGACAAATTTAGCTTAGTCAACTAACCGACCGAACAAATCGGTTGTGTGAATCCTTCTGGCCCACTCATCACGCAAATCTTAGGGAATCGGTTGATCGCGCAGCTTCATGAACAGGTGCATGTGCGCGCTAAAGCCGGCATCGGCGGTGACGATTTGTCCCGTGATCAGCGCCGAGCGCGACGACGCGAGAAAGCCGACAATCTCTGCCAGCTCCGAAGCCGAACCGACAGCATTGCGAAGCAGATGCGGGTCGTAGGCGGCCTTCATCGGCTCGGGCCAAGCGCGCTCCGGCTCATCAGGCTGCACCGGCCCGGGGCAGATCGTGTTGCAGCGAACGCCCTTTTTGCCATAGCGTGTGGCGATCGATCGGGTCAGCGAATTCACCGCCGATTTCATGGCGCTATAAGCTGCGCGTTCATGATCGCCGAGCAGGCTCTGGATCGACGAGATGTTGACGACCGATCCTGTGCCCCCAGCAATCATATGCGGGATCGCCTCCCGGCAGGCGATGACGGCACCTCTGACGCTTACCGCATAAACCCGGTCCCAAACCGACAGCTCGGTATCGGTCACATTGCCGTCCAGAGGAATCTGGCTCAAATCCGCGGCATTGTTGACCAAAACCGCGATCAGCCCTGCCTGGGCCGCCGTCGCCACCATCTCGATCACCGATCGTTCATCGCTCATATCGGTGATGGTAGCGGTCGCGGCCGCGCCATGTTCCCGCAGTTGGGCAGCGAGCGCCATCGCACCCTCACCGTTAATGTCGGCGATCACGACATGATAGCCTTCCGTGGCAAGCCATTTGGAGGTCGCTGCGCCGATGCCCGATGCGCCCCCGGTGACAATCGCGACTTGTCCCTGATCGGTCACAGTCTCTCTCCCTATAAAGTCCGGCTGATAATCAGCTTCATGATTTCGCTCGTGCCACCATAAATGCGCGACACACGGGCGTCGCGATACATGCGTGCGATCGGATATTCGTTGATATAGCCATAGCCACCGAACAGCTGCAGGCACTGATCGATAATCTTGCCTTGCAGTTCGCTCAGCTGCAATTTGGCTATCGCCGCGGTTGCGCCGTCTAGCGTCCTGTCCAGCAACCTGCCAACGCAATAATCGACAAACACCCGCGCGGCAGTAGCCTGGGTCTTCATCTCGGCAAGCACGAACGCCGTGTTCTGAAAATCGATGATCGCCTTACCAAACGCCATGCGCGTTTTCACATAGTCGATCGTTTCTGCAAGCGCGCGTTCGATCATCGCCATCGATTCAATAGCAACGACCATGCGTTCTTCGGCCAGATTGGTCATCATCTGGCGGAAACCAAGCCCCTCTTCGCCGCCTAGAAGGCAGTCGGCGGGAACGCGCACATCTTCGAAAAAGATCTCCGCCGTTCCTGCCGCAGGCAAGCCGATCTTGTCGAGCTTTCTTCCCTTGCGCACGCCGGAGACTTCACCGACCGGCACGAAAAACAGGCTGATTGCGCGATTGCCATCGTCCGACGGCGTCTTGCAGGCGACCATCAATATGTCGGCAAAGTGGCCAAGCGTTGTGAATATCTTCTGACCGTCGATGACATAATCGCCGCCATCGCGCCGCGCCGTGGTCCGGATCGCCTGGAGATCGGAACCGGTGCCGGGTTCGCTCATCGCAATGGCGCCCAGCCATTCGCCGCTTGCCAACTTGGGAATCCAGGCGCTTTTCTGCGCCTCGGTCGCAAGGCTGCAAACATAGGGGCCAAACACCATGTTGACGACCGAGATCATCAATTCATGCCCGCCCGCCCGCGCCAGCCGGTCGGTAACGATGATGTCGTGCAGGATATTGCCGCCGCTGCCGCCATAGGCCTCTGGCGCACTGGCCATCAGCAGGCCCGCCTGCCCGGCCTTGCGCCATGTTTCGCGCGGGACTTCGCCGGCCTTCGCCCAATGTTCGATATGACCAACGCATTCCTGGTCGATGAAACGGTCGACCGCTTCTTCGAACAGCAGCATTTCTTCGACCATATAGGCGGGTCTTGGCAGGCCCAGGGGGCTGGTGCGCAGCATCGTCTGCCCCTTATTCAGCGGCCTCGGACGTATGGTTTTGCGCCCGGTTTTCGGCATAGACCGGGTTGGGATAGAATTGATCGAAATGCCGCCGCAAAAACGCGTAGCGGGTGCGCTCATCCTCGCCAGTGAAGATCGGTTTCACCCGGTAACGCATATTCTGCCAGATGTGAAAATCATGGCGGATCTGTACATGCTGGGCATCCATCATCTTCTTGGCGGTCCCAACCGGCACGTCGCCATCTTCGCCTTCACCCCTGGTGTGCGTGACCGTGCTGAAAAACACGCTCTCTTCGGCATCGATCGGCGTCACAAATGTCAGGTGAACGCAGACGCGCCCTTCGATGTTGAAGCGGGCAACGCCGAGCGAAGTGCCCCAGCAGAAATTGTCAATCGTGCCCTCGACAGGTCCGTTGGGTGTCATCCAGGTGCGCGGCTTGCCTGCGCCGAACAGCATGTTCATGGTGTTGCGGATGAGCGCGCCTTCGATGATATAATCGGTGAATTCGGCATCGACGCCAGAGCCGTGGACATAAGGGAAATGGTGCGGATCGGCGGAGTTTTCGAAAGGAAATTGCGGCTTGACCCGGTGCGGGCCATCGACGGTCGCATCGATCGGATAATAGTTGCTTCGATCGCCCAGATAGGGGATGCCCGGCCATTCATAGTTGGGTGGCGCGCCTGCGCTGTCGAACCAAAGGATGACGATCCCGTCAATCTCGCGCGCATGTTTGACGTCGATGCGCTTATTGACCGTTTCACCCTTCATATATGGGATTTCGACATTCTTGCCCTCAGCATCCCAACGCCAGCCATGCCAGGGGCAAGCGATCGATTCGCCGCAAACCTTGCCGCCAAACTGGCCGACATGGCCAAGATGCGCTCCCATATGCGGACAATAGGCGTCCATCACGCTAAGCTTGCCCGATTCCGAACGCCAGATCACCAGATCCTGCCCAAGCCATTTC
>JACVCM010000015.1 GCA_016742125.1 Sphingomonadaceae bacterium
CCTCTACACGCTCTACGGTAAGGGTGTCGATTGTGACGGCATGGTCGGCAGAGGTGTTCGACGCGTCGATATTGCCAATGCCATCGGTCAGGACCGCAACCCGGTTACCCTGATACCCCCGCAAAACCGGGCGCGAGGCACCGGGCGAGAAGCTGGTCGCTGACACGCCAGGCAGGCTCGTCAATATGTCGCCCAATTGGGCGCGCGTCTTTTCCGCCAATATTTCCCCTGACAGGGCAGAAGTTCCGGCAAGAATATCGAGACGCTCCAGATAGGGAGCGGTGACGACAATTTCCTTATCGGTGTGAAAATCGTCGTCCTGGACAGTGCGGGCATCGGCGCCGGTTGTACCCTGCTGCGCACAAACCGGTGCGGCCATCGCAATGGAAAGGGCAGCAAGGCTGATCGGGTAAAAATAAGACTTCAGTTTCATCGGCACATATAATTCCTGGAAAAGGGGAGAAGCAGCGGCTCGATAGCGATTATGTAACAGTATAACAATACCTCAACGCCTTTTTTCGATGAATTGCAAATCTGGCATGTTAAACCCACGCGAAGTGCTGCTGTCCGGACCGCAACATAGTGTTGCTTGCGGACGGCATTGAACGCGACTAGCTGTCACGGTCATGAACATGCTTTGGTCGACACTGGACTTGATAGGAAATACACCTCTGGTTCGCCTCAAGGGGCCGAGTGAAGAGGCTGGGTGCGACATTTTCGGCAAATGCGAATTTGCCAACCCCGGCGCGTCGGTCAAGGATCGCGCGGCGCTGTACATCGTGCGCGATGCGGAACAGCAGGGGCTGCTCAGGCCGGGAGGTACGATCGTCGAAGGCACGGCCGGCAATACCGGTATCGGTCTCGCGCTGGTGGCCAACGCGCTGGGTTACAAGACGATCATCGTCATGCCCGAGACTCAGAGTCAGGAGAAAAAGGATACGTTGCGAGCGCTCGGGGCGGAGTTGGTTCTGGTTCCTGCCGCGCCCTATTCCAACCCCGGTCATTTCGTCCATACATCGCGCCGTTTGGCCGAGGAAACCGATAACGCGGTCTGGGCCAACCAGTTCGACAATATCGCCAACCGCCGCGCGCATATTGAAACCACGGCTGAGGAAATTTGGGCCCAGATGGACGGACGCATTGATGGCTTCACCTGCGCGGCCGGAACTGGTGGTACGATTGCGGGTGTCGGGCTGGGTCTGAAGGCAAAGGATGAGGCCGTCGCCATTGCGCTGACCGATCCACATGGCGCGGCGCTATATAATTATTATGCCTGCGGTGAGTTGCGGTCTGAAGGCAGTTCGGTGGCCGAAGGCATTGGACAGGGCCGGATTACCGCCAATCTCGACGGTGCGCCTATTGATACGCAGTTCCGGATATCCGATGAGGAAGGACTGGTCTGGGTAAGGCGCCTTCTGGCAGAAGAGGGGCTATGCCTCGGCCTGTCTTCGGGCATAAATGTCGCGGGTGCGGTCGCGCTGGGAAGGCAACTCGGCCCCGGGAAACGCATCGCGACCATATTGTGCGACACCGGGTTTAGGTACCTTTCGACCATCTACAACCCGGACTGGATGAGAAGCAAAAACCTGCCGACCCTAGACATTTGACGCTTTGGCTCCGATATTAAGGGTCAGGAGAACGACAGATGGTCGAACAGCGCCAGTCGGCAATGCAACGGATTCAGGTCGGTTTGGTCGGCCTGGTCGTCGTGCTTTTGTTTGTGAGCATCGCCAATATGGTATTGGACCGGGTCACTGGCAGCGTGGACAAGGCGTCTCTCCCCGAGAGCAGTCAGGCAACCGTTGTAAAGGAAGTTCCCCCCGACGAACCACTTGCAGAACTCGGCGTCACACCTGTTGCCAAAGACGGTTCCGGGGAAAAGGCGCGTACAGAAGCTGCCCCCGGCACAGTCCAACCCCGGTAAGACATTTTCATGATCTTTGAATCTTCGGATGCGGGATCCCGCAAGCGCCTGCTGGTCGGCATATGGCTCGTTCTGGCGCTAGCTCTGATCTTGGGAGCCATTCGCTTCCTGCAGCCCAGCGAGAACGCTGCCAAGCCTGTGCTCGGACTGATGACGACGTTGCCGCTGGAATGGAGCGAAGGCGGCATCGAGGCCGACCTGGCCCAGGATGCGGAACCTCATCCCGCTTATGCACGATTGCGAGACCGATATGACATTCGGCCAGTCGATAATTTTGACAAGCTGTCTCTTCGTTCGACCCCGATATTGCTTCTCGCGCAACCTCGCGCGCTTGGACCGGCGGAACTCGTCAAGCTTGACAAATGGGTGCGGGATGGCGGCAGAATCCTGATTCTGGCCGATCCAGCCCTGTTATGGGGCAGCCTCTATCCGCTGGGCGACAAAAGGCGGCCGCTGTTCACGTCGATGCTGTCACCACTGTTTTCGCACTGGGGGCTGGAGCTGGTGTTGCCAATGACCGACGATCAGGACGTTGTTCTGCGCGAACCCGACGGAATGACGGTGCGAACGCGGACGCCGGGCGAGTGGGTGCCAAAGCCAGGCGTCAAAATCTCGCTATGTGTTATCTCGGATCAAGGCCTGACCGCCACGTGCCGGGTCGGTAAGGGACGTGCGCTGCTGGTTGCTGACGCGGACCTCCTCGACACACCCTATTGGCAGGGACAAGGTGTGCGGGCGGTTACTGGCGGCGATGAATTTGCAAATGTGGAATGGATTCTTCGGCTGCTAGCGAAGGTGGGGCAGGGTGGGGATTTTGTGGAGAAATGACGGTCATGCGAACGGAATCACGGAAAATGGCGAGTTTCAGAATGTTTAGTGTCGGCGTTAACGGTTGAATCTGGCTAAATATTCCATCGAACGAGGGGATTTTCGACCGGTTTTCGCAATTTTCCCATAAAATCCCCCTTTTCATCCATAATTTCCCCTGATATGCACAGGCATCCAAGGGGTGGATTCCTGATTCTTACGGTCGTTCCGGCGTCCGCATGGCGAGTGCTTCGCCATGGTCGGCAATCTGCGCCCTTTTTGGGAGGGTAAGGTTCAGGCTGTGTCAGCGTTGGTGGTCTATGCGGGTTCCGGGGTGTCGGGTGTCGACGCCAAAGGCCGCACGACTATCCCGTCGGAGTTGCGCGATAGCGTCCAGCAATCCAGCGGGGCGAACAATGTATGCATTTCGCGCCACAGCAACCTTCCATGCCTGATCGGTTTCGGCGGTGCGGAGCGCCTCAAACTCCGCGCCGATATCGAGGCCCAATGGCAGAGCGCGGTTAATCGCGGCGTCGAATTCGATCGTGAACTCGCCGGTGTTTCCGCCTCGTCGATTTTTGAAACCGCCTTTGAGGCGAGCGGAAGGTTCGTGCTGTCGCCGATGTTGCGTCATTTCGGCAAGATCGAGGATCGCGCATTCTTCTTTGGTGCCACGACGCACTTCATGCTGTGGAATCCGGACGTCTTCCTGAAAGATGCGCCATCTGCATTCGACCCAATCAAGGATGAGCTCAATTACTGGCTCGCCCAAGGCAAGCGCGACAAATGAACGCGCAGGCCCCCCATATTCCAGTCCTGCTGGATGAAGTGATTCACGCTCTGGCCATCACCCCTGGCGCGGAGATTGTGGATGGCACCTTTGGTGCAGGAGGATACAGCCAAGCGATACTGGCTGGCGGTGCGCGCGTTTACGCGTTTGACCGCGATCCCGATGCGCTATCGGAAGGTGCAGACCTTGCAGGCCGCAGTAGAGGTGCCTTGCGCCTCTACTCGGCCTGCTTTTCTGACATGGACGATGTCTTGCAGGCCGACGGCATCGCGTCGGTCGATGGTGTCGTGCTCGATATCGGCGTTTCCTCCATGCAGCTCGATCGTGCAGAGCGCGGATTTTCCTTCCAGAAGGACGGTCCACTCGACATGCGAATGGCGCAGGACGGTATGAGTGCTGCAGATTTCGTCAATGAGGCTGACGAGGTCGAGATAGCTGATATTATTTACCGCTATGGTGAAGAGCATCGCTCGCGCCGGATTGCCCGCGCCATTGTCGCTGCGCGCCCCATTTCAACCACGGCAGAACTGGCAATGATTGTGCGTAAGGCCGTTGGCCACAAACCCGGCGCACCGAAAGATCCCGCCACACGCGCATTTCAGGCAATCCGCATTCACATCAATCGCGAACTCGATGAGCTCAATGAAGGGTTGGAGGCTGCGGAGCGGCTGCTAAAGCCAGGTGGGCGCCTCGCGGTCGTTACCTTTCACAGCCTTGAAGATCGCATGGTAAAACAGTTTCTGCGCCGCCGCAGCGGTGGAGAGGGTGCAGGGTCCAGACATATACCGACGGTCGCACCGGCGGGCCCTGCACCCACATTCGAAAAAGCTGACAAGGCGGTTCGTCCATCCGACGCCGAAATCAACCGGAACCCGCGTGCCCGTTCTGCCACCTTGCGTTCGGCAACACGCAATTCTGCCCCCGCATGGAATGAAAAAGGATTGGCAGCATGAGTCTAGCGATGAAGCGCCTGAAAAATCTCGGCTGGCTGGCGTTGGTCTTCATGGTCGCAATATTGCTCTATCCGCTGTCGTTGAATGTCGCTGCCTTGCATAGCGACTTGGTTGCTGTCGACCGCCAGATACTCGATACCAAGCGTGAAATCAGCTTCCTGCAGGCGGAAATCCGGACACGCGCCAGTCTGCAGCAGTTGGAGGAATGGAACGAGCTTCTTTATGGCTACCAGCCACCGACGGCACAGCAATTTATCAATGGCGAAGCTGCGCTGGCGGGATTGGGCAACGATGTCCCGGTAACAAGGCCGGTGATGGTAGCGGTTGGCGATGCACCTGCGGGGATTGTGGGTGGCGGTGCCCATAGCACCTCATCGCTGGCCGCCACTGACGATGAAGATACTGTCACCGAGACTGCGGTCAAGGTTGCGGTCGCCAAAATCGATCCGCCCAAAGTCGAGCAGAGCCGTACAGAACGGCTGGCCAAGATGGACGAAAAATTGCTGTCTGACGACTTGATGCGTGACATTTCCCTCAAGGCCGACAAAGAGCGTCGGCGTTAATGACGATTCTTGCCGCCCGTACGACAACCCGCAAGGCTGGCATAGGCACACCTCCGTTTGCGGCCCATGGGTTTTGGCGATTGTTGGTGTTGTTGGGGGCGTTTGGTCTGTTCGTCATGTTGTTGATCGGGCGACTGGCGACTTTGGCATTGTTTGAAAGTTCCCGCGCTTATGGGGCGACGAGCACCGATTACGTTCCAGATCGTGGCGATATTGTCGACCGCAACGGCGTCCCGCTGGCACGCAGCATCTACGGTTACGCCATCTGGGTGAAGCCCGATCAGATATTCGGCAACAAGAAAGAACTTGCCGGACAGCTTGCTGCCATATTTCCCGATACGCCCGCATCCGAATTTTATACTAAGCTGACGGCTGATAAGCCCGGCTATCTGCGCAAGCGGGCATTACCCGAACAGGTCCGTCAGGTGCACGATCTCGGCGAAATCGCCATCGAGTTCCCGCGCGAAGCAACCCGCCTGTACCCGCAGCACGACATGGCGGCTCATGTCCTCGGCTTTGTCAATCGCGACGGCAGGGGCGCCATGGGGATGGAGCGGGTGATGAACGACTATCTGCGCAATCCGTCGAAACGATCCAAGCCTCTGAACCTCTCGCTCGACGTACGCGTTCAGGCCGCGCTGGAAATCGAGCTGGCGTCCGGCATGACGGCAACCGGTGCTAAAGGCGCGGCAGGGGTCATCCTCGATGTGCAGACAGGAGAGGTGATTGCCATGGCAACTCTGCCATCCTTCAACCCGAACCGGCCTGTTTTTGCAAACATCCCCGATGTCGGTCAAACCATCGTCGACGGACGCTATCCGATCACGCGCCAGACCAACAATGTCACCAACCGTGTTTACGAACTGGGATCGACCTTCAAACCGCTGACTGTGGCGGCGGCGCTGGATGCAGGAACAGTCCGCGACCTGTCGATCCGCTATGATGCGACCAAGCCGCTTGAGGTGGGCAGGTTCAAGATTCGGGACACGCACCCTGCGGGTCGCTGGCTGAACACGCCGGAATCGCTGATCCACAGTTCGAACGTAGTTACCGCCCAGATTGCCGACAATTTAGGCGCGGCGCGTATGGATGCCATGTTGAAAGCCATGCATTTCGACGTCCGTCCGGATGTCGAACTGGCGGAGAAAGCGATGCCGTTATACCCCAAGACCTGGGGTCGCATCACCAACATGACTGTTGGCTACGGTCATGGCATCGCGGTTACCCCGCTTCATCTGGCGAGCGCTTACGCAGCGATGGTCAACGGTGGAATCTATCGGCCAGCGACGATGTTCAAGTCCAAAACGGATGCCAAGGTTCCCGGAAAAAGGGTGTTCTCGGCCGCTACCAGTGCACGTATGCGGCAATTGATGCGGATGATCGTTGTCGATGGAACCGGCAAAAAGGCCGATGCGGAAGGATATCGTGTCGGCGGCAAAACCGGGTCCGCCGAAAAACCGGGAGTGGGTGGCTATAGCCGCAATCTTGTCGTGGCCACCTTCGCAGCCGCGTTTCCGATGGATAATCCGCGCTACGTTGTTGTCGCCATGCTCGACGAACCAAAGGGCACCGAGGCATCCAGTTTTCAGCGCACCGCAGGCTACACGGCGGCGCCGGTCGTGCAGAAAACCGTGATGCGCATCGGACCGATGCTCGGGATTATCCCGGACATCAAGCGCGACGTTGATGTTTCCGAACTGATGCCTCTATTGTGGAAGGCTAAGGGAGAGCAATAATGCGGCTGGGACAATTGCTGACCGATATGGACGGGGCAGCCGCCGAACAAAGCGTCACCGGTTTTGCCATCGATCACCGGAAAATCGCGCCCGGAACCGTTTTCGGTGCATTTCAGGGTTCGGCCTTCAACGGCGAAGATTTCATCGAAGATGCAATTGCTGCGGGCGCGATCGCGATTGTCGCCAGACCGGAGGCAAAGGTTTCGGGGGCAGTGCATGTCGCGGACAGAAATCCACGCCGTGCCTTCGCCAATCTTGCGGCCCGGTTTTTTCGTCCCTTTCCCGACCATATCGCAGCGGTCACCGGCACGAACGGTAAAACCTCAACGGCAGAACTGACGAGGCAGCTATGGCGGATGGCAGGACATAATGCAGCCTCGATAGGAACACTCGGGATTACGACCGCATCCGATCAAGCCCAGACAGGGCTGACGACACCCGACATTGTGACATTTCTGTCCAACATGTCGGGACTTGCGCGTGAAGGTGTCAGTCACGCCATTTTCGAAGCCTCCAGCCACGGTCTGTCGCAATATCGCAGCGAAGGGGTACCGGTCCAGGTTGCAGCCTTTACCAATTTGAGCCGCGATCATCTCGACTATCATGGCAATATGGAGAGTTATTTCGAAGCCAAGATGCGATTGTTCGACGAGGTGGTCGACGAAAATGGCACGGCTGTCATCTGGGCCGATGACGAATGGTCGGACCAGGTGATTGCACGCGTGAAGCAGCGCGACCTGCGGCTGATAACAGTCGGTGAGAAAGGAAAGGGGATCGAGCTGGTTTCGCGCAAGCCGACCCAATTGGGGCAATCGCTCGAAATTCGTATTCAGGGTTCGCTCAACAAGGTCAACTTGCCGCTGATAGGAGCATATCAGGCGGCCAATGTGCTTGTTGCCATGGGAATTGTGCTGGCGAGTGGCGGCGAGCTGGAAGATGTGCTGCAGCATGCCGCGCGTCTGCAACCGGTTCGGGGGAGGCTTGAACGTGCCGTTATTACGAAAAGCGGTGCGCCGGTTTATGTCGACTATGCACATACGCCCGATGGTCTGAAAGCTGCGATTGCAGCACTTCGACCACATACCAGAGGGAAGCTAATCACCGTCTTCGGCGCGGGCGGCGACCGCGATAAGGGCAAGCGGCCCGAAATGGGGGCGATCGCCGTTGCAGAATCGGACATAGCCATCGTCACGGACGATAACCCGCGCGGCGAAGATCCCGCACTTATCCGCGCTGACATAATGGCGGGGGCGCCGGGCGCGCACGATATTGGCGACCGCCGCTATGCGATTGCCTTTGCCATAGAACATGCCGAGCCTGACGATATCGTGCTTATTGCGGGCAAAGGCCATGAGCAGGGACAAATCATTATGGGCCGAGTGCTGCCGTTTGACGATGTCGAAGTCGCGCGGGAATGTGCTGCGTGACGCCGCTGTGGACTCATGCAGAATTGCTGGCTGCAACGGGAGGCACTGCGTCCGGCGAGTTCGACGCTGAAGGTGTTGCGTTCGATTCTCGGGAAATCGGCAAAGGCGATCTGTTCTTTGCCATGAAAGGCGAGGCCACCGACGGGCATTTGTTCGTGGACAAGGCATTTGCCAGTGGCGCTGCTGGCGCAATAGTCAGCCAGCCGGTGGATTATCCGCACATATTGGTCGATGATACATTCGCCGCATTGAATGCGCTGGGCGTCGCATCGCGCCAGCGGATGCAGGGCA
Organism: Sphingomonadaceae bacterium; assembly: GCA_016742125.1. Lineage (GTDB taxonomy): Bacteria > Pseudomonadota > Alphaproteobacteria > Sphingomonadales > Sphingomonadaceae > Sphingorhabdus_B. The sequence goes on from JACVCM010000015.1 coordinate 8,492, forward strand.
AGGTCATCGGCGTTACGGGATCCGCCGGCAAGACTGGCACCAAGGAGGCGCTATATGCGGCGCTCGACCGATCCTCGCGCGGCAAGGCGCATCGATCGGTCAAGAGCTATAATAATCATGTCGGCGTTCCCCTGAGCCTCGCTCGCATGCCGCGTGATACGCAATTCGGCGTGTTCGAAATGGGAATGAACCATGCTGGCGAGATGCGCGAACTGACCAGGCTCGTCCGACCGCATGTCGCGATCATAACGACAATTGCACCCGCGCACATCGAGTTTTTCAAGGATGAGAGCGGCATCGCCGATGCGAAGGCAGAAATTTTTGAAAGCCTGGAACCCGGTGGCACTGCGATTATCCCGGCGGACAATACCCATTACCGTCGGCTGCGGGACGCCGCCGCAAGATATACCGATAACATCATCAGCTTCGGCTTTTCGGCTGAAGCCGATGTCCGTGTGCTGGACCATGTCGGGGCAGCGGGCGGCGGTTCGCTGATCACTGCTAAACTGCCGGAGGGCAGTCTTTGTTACACGCTTTCGCAAGCCGGGAGCCACTGGATTGCCAATTCACTGGCGGTGTTGGCTGCTGTTGAAGCGGTTTGTGCAGACCTGGCTGCTGCTGGCCTGGCGCTGGCCGAACTTGGCGGTCTGGCGGGACGGGGCGCGCGACACAAAATTGCGGTGCACGGCGGCGAAGCCTTGTTGCTCGATGAGAGTTATAACGCCAATCCGGCGTCCATGGCGGCAACACTTGCAGAACTCGGGAAATTTGCAGGCCGCAAGATCGCCGTACTTGGCACGATGAAAGAACTTGGCCACAAAAGCGAAGAATATCATCTTGGTCTGGCTACACCGCTCACGGCGGCTAATGTCGATTTCGCGATTTTGGTCGGTGAAGAGATGCAAATTCTCGCCGAAAAGTTGTCTGCTGGGCTTGAGGGATGTGCCAAATTCGCGCATTGCGCGTCGGCAACGGAGGCACTCGACCTCCTCAAAGACTATTTGCGTGAATCCGACACTGTTCTGGTCAAAGGCTCCAACTCTATCGGGCTTTCGGCCATCGTCAGTGCATTGGTGGGTGGGGAAGGCTGATGCTCTATTTACTGGCAGAATATCTGGGGTTTCCGGGTGTCTTTAATCTGCTGCGCTATCTGAGCTTCCGGTCTGGCGCGGCGGTTGCGACTGCGCTGGTCATCGGTCTTATGATCGGACCCAAATTCATTGGCATGCTGCGCATCCGCCAGGGCAAGGGGCAGCCGATCCGCAGCGACGGCCCGCAGTCTCACCTTGCAAAGGTGGGCACTCCGACGATGGGCGGGCTGATGATCCTGATAGCCATCTCGATATCGATGCTGCTGTGGATGGACCTTGCAAACATCTATGTCTGGGCCTGCCTTCTGGTGATGGCGGGTTTTGGCATCGTGGGTTTCATGGATGATTATGACAAGGTGAAGAAACGCAGCCACAAGGGGGTGTCGGGCAAGGTGCGCTTGCTGTTCGAGTTTGCCATAGCGGGTGTGGCCGTTTCCCTTATCGTATCGCAATCGGGCGGGATGCTCTATTTCCCGTTCGTCAATGGACCGATCGCCGATCTTGGCTGGTGGTATGTTCCCTTTGGCGCGTTTGTTATCGTGGCATTCGGCAATGCCGTGAATTTGACCGACGGGCTCGACGGGCTTGCTACAATGCCGGTCATTATTGCGTCCATAGCGTTCATGCTGATCGTCTATCTCGTCGGCAACGCACGATATGCCCAATATCTTGGCATTCCCTTCTATCTCGGTGCGGGCGATCTTGCGATGCTGTGCGGCGCAATCGTCGGCGCGGGCCTCGCCTTTCTCTGGTTCAATGCGCCGCCAGCCGCTGTGTTCATGGGCGATACCGGAAGTCTGGCACTGGGGGGCACGCTAGGTGCGATTGCCGTGGTCGCACATCATGAGTTCGTTCTGGCGATCATCGGCGGGCTGTTCGTTGTGGAGGCGCTGTCGGTGATCATCCAGGTGTTCTGGTTCAAGCGAACGGGCCGGCGCATATTCCGAATGGCGCCGATCCATCATCATTTCGAACAGCTTGGCTGGTCCGAGCCGACGGTGGTCATCCGTTTCTGGATTGTCGCTTTCGTTCTGGCGCTTGCAGGGCTATCGACCCTCAAGCTCAGATGATCACCAGCCCGGCCTTCGCACAACGCAAATTCGCCCTGCTGGGCCTTGCGCGCTCCGGCCTTGCAGCCGCGCATTCGCTGCATGCCGGCGGCGCGGAATTGCTGGCGTGGGATAATGATGAGAGCGCGCGCGCGAAGGTCGCGGATATCGCGAGGATAGCCGATCCACTTGAGGTCGATCTCACTGGCTTCGACGGAATTGTGGTTTCGCCGGGCGTGCCCATCAACCGCCATCCTATCGCTGAAAAGGCCCGAAACACTGGCATTCCGCTTATCGGCGATATTGAGCTGTTTTCAATGGCCCGACCGGACCTTCCCGCCCACAGGGTCATCGGGATTACCGGTACCAACGGCAAATCGACAACGACCTCGCTGGTCCACCACATATTGAAAAGCGCCGCGCTGCCGACCCGCATGGCGGGGAACATCGGCCTGCCGATATTATCGCAGGCTCCGCTTCCGGCGGGCGGTGTTTATGTGCTTGAGCTATCGAGCTATCAGATCGACATCACGCACAGCCTTGCCTGCGAGGCGGCTGCATTGATCAATCTGTCGCCCGATCACCTCGACCGCTATGATGGTTATGAGGGCTACAAGGCTTCCAAAGCGCGGTTGTTCGACATGCAGACCCCCAAACAACATTCGGTCTTTGGCAAGGGCGACGATGACACGGCGGCTGTTTACCGAGCGGTACTGGCGAAACGCGGTCCGGAAGTCGTACATCTGGCCGACCCTGCAAAAATTCATGGCCAAAGCGAATGGCCCTCGCTTCAAGGCCCGCATAATCTGCAGAATATTGCGGTTGCGATTGGCCTGGTCGAGGCACTCGGCATTAGCGAGGCGCAATGGCGTCCGGCGCTGCGCAGTTTCAGGGGGCTGGCCCACCGGATGGAAATTGTGGCCGAGCGCAATGGCGTGCTTTTCGTCAATGACAGCAAGGCTACCAATGCGGCTTCGACGGCGCCGGCACTCGCGGCATATCCGCGCATCCACTGGATCGTCGGCGGTCTCGCAAAGAGCGACAATCTCGATGAATGCGCCCCGAACTTCGGGCATGTGGTCAAGGCCTATACCATTGGCGAGGCTGGGCCGCTATTTACGAAATTATTGTCACCGCATATGCCCGTGGAGAGCAGCGAAATGATGGGGGCGGCGGTGTACTCGGCAGCATCGCAGGCACAGCCCGGTGACGTTATCATGCTGTCGCCAGCCTGCGCCTCATTCGACCAGTTCAAGGATTTCGAAGCGCGGGGCGACGCTTTCAAAGCGATTGTCGAGGCACTATGAGCATCGAACGCAAAGAAGTGCCGTGGGTATTGGCGGCAAAAACCGGCAAGATCGGTTTGGCCAATCGTCTCGGGCGGGGGGACCGCTCACCATTGGGCGTGTGGTTCTGGGAACTTGACCGCGTGCTGCTTTCGCTGATGATGGTGCTTATCGCCATCGGACTGCTGGCAGTGGCCGCCGCTTCCCCTGCCGGAGCGCAACGTCTGTCGTCGTCGACCAAAGAACTGCCCTCGCTATATTTCTTTTATCGGCAACTGATGTGGGTCGTTCTTGCCGTGCCGCTAATGCTCGTAGTTTCAATGTATCCGCGAGAACAGGCGCGACGTTTTGCTATTGTCGGCTTCGGGATATTCTTCGTCCTTCTCGCCCTCGTGCCGCTGATCGGGAGGGAGGTAAACGGGGCGCAGCGCTGGATCGGATCGGGCGCGGCAGGGTTGCAGCCTTCCGAATTTCTCAAACCCTTTTTCGCGGTGACGATGGCCTGGATTATCAGCTGGCGGCTCAAGGACCCGACTTTGCCGGTTCGCCTGTTGAGCAGCCTCGCCACCGGAGCGGTGTGCGTTTTCCTGCTGGCGCAGCCCGATTTGGGACAGACGATCCTTTTTGCCGGAACATGGTTTGCGCTGATGATGGTATCGGGTGTGCCCGCATCGCGGCTTTGGGCAATGGTCATCGGCGGTGTAGTTGGAATGGTGCTCGCCTATAATTTCTATCCGGTTGCCACCCAGCGTATCGATGCGTGGATTTTCGGAACCGAGGGCCTGACCCATGACAAGATGGCGATGGCGACGCTCACGGCCGGGGGCTTTATCGGTGTCGGACCGGGACTTGGCACAAAAAAATACAGCCTTCCCGAGGGACACACCGATTATATCTTCTCGGTCATAGGTGAAGAATTCGGCCTGCTGGCGTGCATGGTCATCGCCCTGTTGTTTTTCGCCATTCTGGTGCGGATCATCATCCGCCTGCTTGACGAGAAGGATCAGTTCGTGGTGCTTGCGGTGGCCGGACTCGCCGCGCAATTCTGCGGACAGGCTATGATCAACATGGCCGTAAATCTTGGTGTTTTCCCTTCCAAGGGGATGACCTTGCCCTTCATCAGCTATGGCGGTTCGTCGACCCTGGCGCTCTCGATTACCTGCGGTCTCATCCTGGCACTGACCAAGCGTAACCCCTATCTTGACCGGTCGGCCTATATGGTGAAGGGACGGACGCCATGATTTCAAGGCATTATGTTCTGGCCGCAGGCGGCACGGGCGGGCATCTCATTCCGGCATTTGCATTGGGGCAGGAACTGCTCAACCGCGGACATCATGTGGCGCTGGTGACCGATCAGCGGGGGACGAAGATCCCTGGCTGTCCCGACAGGATTGCGACACACGTCCTTCCTGCAGGACGGATAACGAAGAATCCGGCAAGCTGGTTGCCCGGCGTGCGGGCGATAGCCGAAGGACGATTGATGGCGCGGCGGCTCTACGCCAATTTTGCGCCTAGCGCAGTCATCGGTTTTGGCGGATATCCGGCTTTTCCGGCGTTGCTCGGGGCGTTTGCCGAGAAAATCCCGACCGTCATCCATGAGCAGAATGCCGTTCTGGGCAGGGTCAACCGCTTTACCGCCCGGCAGGTGGATGCAATCGCTACGGCTTACCCCGACATTCTCCGCCTTTCACCGCGTTACAACGGCAAGGTGCATCTGGTTGGCAATCCGGTGCGTGAAGAAGTGCTGTCGCTGCGCGACCAGCCCTACCCCCCGCTTAGGGAGGACGGTATATTCCGCGTGCTGGTCACCGGCGGCAGTCAGGGAGCGACCATTTTGTCGGAAGTTGTCCCCGACGGTCTGTCGCGTTTGCCGCTTAACCTGCGGCGCAGGCTGCAGGTTACCCAACAATGCCGTGCCGAAGATATCGAGACAGTGCGCAAAAGTTATGCCGAGCATGACATTCCTGCGGAACTTGCGACCTATCTGCCGGATCTGCCGGAGCGCCTCGGTTGGGCGCATCTTGTGATTGCGCGTGCCGGTGCATCGACCATTGCCGAACTAACCTGCGCAGGGCGTCCCGCGATTTTGGTGCCGCTGCCGAGTGCGACGGATGATCACCAATCCTATAATGTGAAGGAAATGGTGCAGGCTGGCGGGGCTAGGGCGATTGCGCAATCGGCCTTTACGCCGGTCGAGCTTGCTAAGCAGATCCAGAAGATAGCTCTGGAACCGGGCGCCCTGGAAAACGCCGCCAAGGCCGCCAAGGGTTGTGGTCGCCCGAATGCGGTCGCAGACCTGGCAGATCTGGTCGAATCCTTCGGCAGGGCACCGCTGATGCAGACAATCAAACCGAAGGCAGAGCGCAACGAAAATTTCGGCGGATCGCCGGCAATGGCGAAGGACGCCGCATGAAGGGCGTTCCCAACGATATCGGCACAATTCATTTCGTCGGCATCGGCGGAATCGGGATGTCCGGTATTGCCGAGGTGATGCACAATCTGGGCTATACGGTTCAGGGGTCCGACATCGCCGACAGCTATGTCATCGACGGGCTTCGCAAACGCGGTATCAAGGTGATGCTCGGGCATAGCGCAGACAATCTGGGCGATGCGGCTGTAGTGGTTACCTCGACCGCAGTGAAAAAGGGCAATCCGGAGCGCGACGCCGCGCTGGAACGCCGAATTCCGCTGGTGCGTCGCGCCGAAATGCTGGCCGAACTGATGCGACTTAAAAATACCGTTGCCGTGGCCGGCACGCATGGCAAGACGACGACGACGTCCCTGATCGCCGCGATGCTGGACCATGGCGGCATCGACCCGACGGTCATTAATGGCGGTATCATCAATAGCTACGGCTCGAACGCACGACTGGGTGCAAGTGACTGGATGGTGGTCGAAGCCGACGAAAGCGACGGCAGCTTCCTGCGGCTTGATGGCACGATTGCCGTGGTTACCAATATCGATCCCGAACATCTCGATCATTATGGCGGTTTTGACGCGATCAAGGATGCCTTTGTCGAATTCGTCGAGAACGTGCCCTTTTACGGGGCCGCGATCATGTGCCTCGACCATCCGGAGGTGCAGGCCATCCTGCCGAAAATCCGCGACCGGCGGATTATAACCTACGGTTTTTCGGCGCAGGCAGATGTGCGCGGAGAGAATGTTACGCCTTTCCCAGGCGGCAACCGGTTCGATGTCGTCGTGCGCTCTCGCGACGGATCACAACGCACGATCGAAGGCATCGAACTGCCGATGCCCGGACGGCATAATGTGCAGAACGCACTGGCTGCTATCGCCGTCGGCCTTGAAATGGGAATGAACGACGAGGCTGTCGCGCACGGCTTCGACAAATTCGGAGGCGTAAAGCGGCGTTTCACCAAGGTTGGCGAAGTGGATGGTGTCACAATCATCGACGATTACGGCCACCATCCGGTCGAAATCCGCGCCGTGCTGTCGGCGGCACGCGAAGGTGCGCAGGGCAGGGTCATTGCGGTTGCACAACCGCATCGCTACACCCGTTTGCGCGATCATATGGATGATTTCCAGCAGGCATTTAACGATGCCGATATGGTGTTTGTATCGCCTGTTTACGCTGCTGGCGAAGCGCCCATAGAGGGCGTTGATGCCGAGGCGCTGGTCAACGGCATCAAGGCACGAGGCCATCGCTCTGCGGCGACGGTCGCCGATGCGGGCGACCTTGCGCAGCGGCTTGCCGAGATTGTTCAGGACAAGGACATGGTCGTCTGCCTTGGCGCCGGCGACATAACCAAATGGGCGGCAGGCCTTGCCGATGCGATCAGGGCAGCGCGCGGATGAGTGTTGCCGAATTCCCAAAGATATCCGGGAAGCTGACGCCCAACGCGCCGCTCGCCCCCCTTGTGTGGTTCAAGTCGGGCGGTTCGGCGGAGTGGCTTTTCGAACCCAAGGATATGGCAGACCTGCAGGGGTTTCTGCGCGATCTCGAACCCGTCACTCCGGTAATGGCACTTGGTCTCGGTTCCAACATGATTGTCCGTGATGGCGGCGTACCGGGTGTCGTCGTGCGGCTGGGTAAGGCATTTGCCAAGGTGACGCCGGTGGACGCAATAACCCTGGATTGCGGCGGTGGAGCATCTGGCATTCTCGTTTCCTCAACAGCGCGTGATTCGGCCATTGCGGGACTGGAGTTTCTGCGGTCGATACCTGGAACCGTAGGCGGCTTTGTCCGGATGAATGGCGGGGCTTATGGCGGAGAGGTCAAGGACATATTGGTCGATTGCGACGTTGTGAGGCGTGACGGCCAGTTGGTGACGCTCAATGTTGATGAACTTCAATATAGCTATCGTCATTCGGAGCTGCCCGATGGTGCGATAGTTGTCAGCGCACGCTTTCGCGGACGTCCCGGCGACCCGGACAGCATTCAGGCGGAAATGGACCGTATCAGCACCTCGCGCGAAGCTTCGCAGCCGCTCCGTTCCAAGACAGGTGGCTCGACCTTCAAAAACCCCGAAGGTTTTAAGGCGTGGCAACTTGTCGATGAAGCCGGGTGCCGTGGGCTAAAGATCGGCGGCGCGCAGGTTTCGGAAAAGCACACCAATTTCCTGATCAACACCGGAGATGCTACCAGCGCCGATATCGAGGAACTGGGCGAAGAAGTACGCCGCCGCGTCAAGGCGAAGACCGGTGTCGAACTGCAATGGGAAATCCAGCGTGTGGGGGTTGCGAAGTGACGGCTGTCCATAACCCGCCCCGTTTTGCTGACCTTGTTTCAGCATCCATTTCGCCTCTCAGGCCTATGGTCTCGGTTGACAGATGGACCCTTAAGCAAGTTCAGGGTGACGAGTTTTGGGGGTGCAGGTCTTGAGTAACCAGATCCACGTCGCTGTTCTGATGGGCGGCTGGTCGAATGAACGACCAGTGTCGCTCATGAGCGGCAATGGCGTTGCCGATGCGCTCGAAAAGGTAGGTTACAAGGTCAGCCGTGTCGATATGGATCGCAATGTTGCACAGGTGCTGGCCGCGCTGCGCCCCGATGTCGTCTTCAACGCCTTGCACGGTGTTCCCGGCGAAGATGGTTCGGTGCAGGGTATGCTCGACCTCATGGGTATCAGATATACCCATAGCGGTATGGTGACCTCGGTCATTGCGATCGACAAGGAGCTGACCAAGCAGCGTCTGGTGCCTGCTGGAATACCGATGCCGAAGGGAACGATTGTCGAGAGCGAGAGCCTGTATGTGGGCGATCCGCTGCCCAGGCCTTATGTGCTGAAGCCCGTCAACGAAGGAAGCTCGGTCGGTGTCGCCATAGTCAAGGCCGACAGCAATTATGGCGATCCGATCTCGCGCGGTGCAAAGGGGCCCTGGCAGGAATTCGACACGCTGCTCGCCGAACCCTTTATCAAGGGCCGCGAGCTGACGGTGGCCGTGCTGGGCGAGAAAGCCCTGTGCGTCACAGAGCTTAAGCCAAAAAGCGGCTTCTACGACTTTGATGCGAAATATACCGATGGACTGACCGAGCATATCTGTCCGGCAGAAATCCCCGATGAGGTTTCGCAATATATGATGAACACCGCGTTGAAAGCGCACCGTCTGCTAGGCTGCAAGGGCGCCTCGCGAACCGACTTCCGCTGGGATGACGAACTCGGCATGGCCGGTGTTTTCGTTCTGGAAACAAACACCCAACCCGGCATGACGCCCCTGAGCCTGGTTCCGGAACAGGCAAGATATGTCGGCATCAGCTATGAGCAGCTGGTTGATATCATCGTCAAAGAGGCGCTGAGATAATGGCAACAGCAATGCGAAAAACGCCAGTGAAAAGAAAGTCAAAAGCGTCGACCTCGCGCAGGAAGGTGCGACAGATTTCGTGGATCGACCGTTTTCTGCGCACGCTGCCCTTTTCAGAAGAAGATATCCAGCGCGCGGTAACCTGGGTTGTGGTTGCGGCGCTGGCGGTGCTTGCGCTGGCTGCGGCCCAATGGTTCGGACTGACGGCTGCAGCCTATCAGCAATATGCCCAACTCGCCGCCAAGGCGGGGTTTCAGGTGCAGCGCGTGGAAGTCACCGGCATGGAGCGCGTCGATCAACTCAAGGTGTATGAGCTTGTCCTCGCCGAAAAAGACCGGGCTATGCCGCTGGTCGATATCGACAAGGTCCGTGCCGAACTCCTCGAATATGGCTGGATAAAGGATGCCCGCGTTTCGCGACGCCTGCCCGATACGTTGGCGGTGGAAATCATTGAACGCAAACCCGCCGCGGTCTGGCAGCGTGACGGCAAATATTCGCTCATCGATGCAGAGGGCATCGTACTGCAAAATGTAAAGGCCGATGAGGTGGGCGAACTGCCTCTTCTGAACGGGACCGATGCCAACCGACATGCCGTCGCGCTGAACGAACTGCTCGACAATGCAACCGCCCTGAAAGCACAGGTGGTCGGGGCAAGCTGGATCGGCAATCGTCGCTGGGACTTGCGTTTCAAGACAGGCGAGACGCTGGCTCTACCCGAAGGCGAAAAAGCTGCGGCGGAGGCGCTGCTGAATTTTGCACGGATGGACGGAATCCATCGTCTGCTCGGTCGCGATCTCATTCATTTCGACTTGCGCGATCCCGAACGCGCCTATTTCCGCAAGGCTCCCAAGGCCCAGCCTGCCAATGCGGAGAGTAGCGATGCGGGAATCGAAAAGGGCGGGAAAGCGGCATGAAGGCGGCGCGAGTGGAAAAGCTGATTTCGGCCATCGATATCGGTTCGTCGAAAGTCTCCGCGCTGATCGCGGGCCAAACCGACAGTGGCGAGTTGTTGGTGCTGGGTACCGGGCAGCGTGAAAGCCGCGGCGTTACCCGGGGGTGCATTGCCGACATCGAGCAAGCAGAATTGTCCGTCCGGCATGCCGTGGAGCAGGCCGAACGTATTGCCGGCCTGAACATCGACCGCGTGTGGGTCGGGATGTCATCCGGGGGTCTCGACAGCTTGTTGGCGCCGGTTGAGATAGAATTGGGTGGCGACCGGATTGCACAGGACGATGTGGATCAGCTTCTGCAGGCAGGCCGCGCCAATATACATACCGGCGGAAAGATGCCGTTGCATATCCAGCCAACCCTATATTCGCTCGACGGCGTTGGCGGTGTCGCAAATCCCATCGGGCTTCATGCTGACCGGCTTGGCGTCGATATCCATGTCGTTCTTGCCGATCAGTCCCCGGTCCGCAATATCGACATGACCGCGCGCGCGGCGCATCTTGATGTCGAATCCATCGTTGTCGCGCCAATCGCCACCGGCCTTGCATGCCTGACGTCCGAAGAGCGCGAGCTTGGCGTGGCACTGGTCGAATTCGGCGCTGCCATCACCAATGTGTCAGTCTTCATCGGTGGTATGCTGGTAGGGCTGGAAACAGTGCAAAAGGGTGCTTCGGACATTACCGATGACATTGCCTCAACATTCGGCATCCGCCGGGCGCAGGCCGAGCGACTTAAATGTTTCCACGGGTCTGCCTTGTCGAGCCCGCGCGACCACCAGGAAGTGCTCGACATCGGGCCCGATGAAAATGGCAATGAAGCGGCCGCACACACACCGCGCATAACCAAAGCGCAGCTGAATGCTGTGGTCTGCCAGCGAGTGGATTCAATCGTGGCAGATATTGCCCATGCGCTGAAGTCGCTCGGTTTTTCCGGCCCATCAAGTCACCAGGTGGTTCTTACCGGAGGCGGCGCGGAGTTGAAGGGGATTGCCGAACATATGCAAAGTGCACTGGGCCGCACGGTCCGTATCGGTCGACCGACCGGGCTGAGCGGCATACCCGACGCGCATTCCGGGCCGGCATTCTCGACATTGGTGGGATTGATTCACTATGCTGCGTCCGACCGTGTCGACCTCAAATCCGGACATGATTTGGGAGGCGAAGGCATGTCGGGCCCGCTGCCCAACCTGATTGACCGCATAAAACGGGCAATTCGTGAGAATTTTTGACATAAAGCTGTGCAAAAAGGTTAATTTTCGAGTGTGTGGCGTTTCCTTTTGTGTCACAAGCGTGAAAAATTCGAACAAGCCGATGGTGGCTAGGGGGATAAAATCATGAGCATCAATATCGGTCCGCCAGTGGTTGACGAGTTGAAGCCGAAGATCGCAGTAATCGGCGTCGGTGGAGCCGGCGGCAATGCCGTTGCGAACATGATCAGCGCGAAAGTCGAAGGTGTCGATTTCGTTGTTGCGAACACCGATGCGCAGGCGCTCAATGCTTCGCCGGCCGAATATCGCATCCAGCTCGGTCCGGATATCACACAGGGCCTTGGGGCGGGTTCACGTCCGGAAGTAGGTCGTGCGGCTGCCGAAGAAACCATAGAGCAGGTCAAGTCTGCGCTCACGGGCTGCCACATGTGCTTTATCGCGGCTGGTATGGGCGGCGGTACGGGTACTGGCGCGGCGCCTGTGATTGCCAAGGCTGCGCGCGAAATGAACATTTTGACTGTCGGCGTGGTAACAAAGCCGTTCCTGTTCGAAGGCTCGCGTCGCATGCGTTCGGCGGATTCGGGTATCACCGAGTTACAACAGCATGTCGATACGCTGATCGTCATTCCGAACCAGAATTTGTTTCTGGTTGCCAATCCGAACACGACCTTCAAGGAAGCTTTCCAGCTCGCGGACGAGGTTCTCCAGCAGGGTGTTCGCGGCATCACCGACCTCATGGTGATGCCCGGCCTTATCAACCTTGACTTTGCGGACGTTCGTTCGGTCATGCACGAAATGGGCAAGGCCATGATGGGTACCGGCGAGGCGGAAGGCGATGGCCGCGCTCTGGAGGCCGCTGAGAAGGCAATCGCCAACCCATTGCTCGATGGCGTGTCGATGCAAGGCGCAAAGGGGGTCATTGTCTCGATCACCGGTGGTGAGGACATGCGCCTGATGGAAGTGGACGAGGCCGCGAACCATATTCGCGAGCTGGTCGATCCCGATGCCAATATCATCTGGGGATCGGCATTCAACGAAAACCTCAATGGCAAAATCCGGGTATCGGTCGTCGCCACCGGCATCGACAATGACGGCTCGGTCGCTGCGCCAAGCGCGCATGCGACGCGACCCTTTGCGTTCAGCCGTACGGCAGAACCAGTTGCCGCACCGGAGCCTGCACCCGCCGCATCGCTGTTTGCGGGTACCGAGCCGGAAGCCGCCGCCGCTGCAGCGGAGGAGGAGGTTGTGGAGGCTGCCGAAGACAGCCTTGAGCTTGGCAGCGATTTCCTGGCGGACGAAGTACAGGATGTCGAAGAACCATCCGATGAAATCTTGCTAAACGAACCGTTGGAAGACGCGGCCGTTGCTGCAAATGACGATATGCTGGAACTGAGCAACGTCGATGTGGCAGACGCGCACGCACCGGTTGAAGAGCCGGTTTATGGGACAGCCGACATAACGCCGGCACCGGAACGTCCCGCACCGCGTATTTCCACCGGGGGCACGTTGTTCGAACGGATGTCCAATCTTTCACGTGGGCTAAGCCGTGGTGAAGAGGATGATGACAATGACAAGGATGGCGGTTCGGCGCCGGGTTTGAACATCCCTCGTTTCCTGGATCGTCAAAGCAACAATTGATCCGGGTGCCATTCAGCGCTGCGTCATTTTGTCTCTTTTATGCAACTGCTTGGCGGATGAGCGGGAGGACTCCGCTTTGCAAGGGCGGGTTGTGACGCCAATAAGGTAGCATGAATGTGACATTGTTACGTGGATTTTGCGCTATTTCGGCGCTGACATTGGCGACCGGCCTGTCCGCGCAGGATGTGGACGAAAGCGCGCTGGATGCGCTGGACAAGTCTGATCCGGCTGTCATGCAATCTGTGCGGGAACCGGGTGGCGCAGCGGAACTCCGCGCTGCGATGCGCCGCATTTCCTTTAACCCGTCGGATGCCGACGCTCTTGCCGATGCGGGCAACGCATCGTTAATGCTGGGCGACGCCAATGCTGCGCTGAACTTTTTCACGCGCGCCAATGCGCTTCGTCCGAATAATGGCCGGATAGTTTCGGGGTTGGCCATTGCGACCGTACGCACGGAAAATCCATTCGAGGCGCTTCGTCTTTTCGATGACGCGATAAAATTGGGTGTCAGTGAGCGCACCATCGCACCGGATCGCGCGCTCGCTTTTGATTTGCTCGGCAATTTCAGCCGCGCTCAGCAGGATTACAAGTTGGCGCGAACGGCATCGGCGTCGGATGACCTGATCATTCGGCAGGCAATTTCTTTGTCGCTTGCGGGTCAGAAGGCCGACGCTGATGCAATGCTGGTGCCGCTGCTACAGAAAAACAGTGCTGCAGCATGGCGTGCGCGTGCTTTCATGCTTGCGGCCCGTGGCGATTTCAGGGAGTCCACAAAAGTTACACAGGGCTTTATGGACGCTGCCTCTGCGCAACGCATGGAGCGATACCTTCGGCTTATGCCGGACCTTACAGCGGCACAGCAGGCTGCCGCAATCCATCTGGGCCATTTTCCGGCCAGCCAGTATGTCGGTCGCGACAGCGAGCAGCTAAAGCGCGTTGCTTCGACAATCCCGGCTGTCCAACCTGCACAGGATTCAAACCGCCTGATACCGGCAGGTCAGCCTTTGGGGACGACAACAACCAAATCTGTTGCCGCAAAAGCCGACAGGAAGCCGGAGAGCCGAAGGGATCGAAAGGCGAGGGAGCAGGCGGCGGTAAAAACGGCTGCGGCCAATATCCCCGATTCCATAAAGCTGCCGAGAACCGATCCGTCGCGCCTTGGGACAGACACTGCACGTGCCAAGGTCGAAGAGGCGCAGTCGGCGCGTATTGCAAGCGTCACTGCAGGCGCATTGCCCCCACCCGAAACGGCCCGTCCGCCAGTCTCGGTGGCGCGGCCCGCAACGACGTCGACCATTCTGACACCTACGCCGTTCCCGCCACCGCCGTCGCAAACTGCTGCTGAGCGCCAGCCTGCATCATCATCCCCTGCCGTGACAAGCCCGTTCGTGCCCAACGATGTTGCGGCACCGGCGATGCAAGCTACGCAAGCGGTTCCAGCCGTAGTCCAACCCGCCGCCCTGCCTGTGTCGTCACCGTCGCCCGCTAATGTGGCCAGCGCCACCATTACGAACCCGACCCCGCCGGTAAGCAATTCTGGCGCCGTTCAGGGTCCTGTTCTGGAGAGTCGCACACTGGCCTCTTTGCCGTCGAACGCGACCACAGCGTCGGCACCGGTCACCCAATCTGCAACTGCAGCGCCTGCCTTCAATCTTGCAGCGGTGGTGAGTTCGATCGAGATACCCGAAAGCGAGCAGAAACCGACGGTTGTGCCGGTAGACCTCAAAAAAATTAAGCCCGCTGTACCAAAAGTTGCAGTAGCCGCAGACAGTGCCAAAACCCCAAAAGTTGACCCTAAAGCAGCCCCCAAGCCAAAGGTGGAGCAGAATCCTGCCCGCTACTGGGTTCAGATTGCGACGGGCAGCGCCGAGGCACTGGGCTTCGATTATCGCCGCCTTAGCCGCAAAACGCCCGACCTATTCAAAAGCCAGAATGGCTGGACATCGGCATGGGGCAAAACAGATCGCCTCCTGGTCGGACCGTTCGCCGACCAGAAAGCCGCGAAAAAGTGGGAAAGCGACTTCAAGAAAGCGGGCGGCGACGGGTTCATGTGGAAGAGTGAAAACGGCGTCGTGGTCACCGCGCTAAA
This sequence comes from Sphingomonadaceae bacterium, assembly GCA_016742125.1. Classification (GTDB taxonomy): domain Bacteria; phylum Pseudomonadota; class Alphaproteobacteria; order Sphingomonadales; family Sphingomonadaceae; genus Sphingorhabdus_B. Next base: position 23,563 of record JACVCM010000015.1, read on the forward strand.
ATCGAAATAGCTGCTGGCGGTTCGGCTGGCATGGGGGCATAAGCGCGGCCAATGTCGATGCTCGCGCCTTACGCCTCTCATCCCGAACGCAGCAGGGGACGTCTTCACCCCGAACCCGAACGTGACATTCGCGGTCCACGCAACATCTTCCAGCGGGATCGCGACCGCATCATCCACTCGATTGCGTTCCGCCGTTTACGGCACAAGACGCAGGTATTCATCTCTCCCGATGGCGATCATTATCGGGTCCGCCTGACGCACAGCCTGGAGGTGGCACAGATAGGACGCACGATCGCGCGGGCGCTAGGGCTCAATGAGGATCTGACTGAGGCGCTGTGTCTTGCCCATGATATTGGACACCCGCCATTTGGTCATGCTGGCGAGGATGCGCTGGAGCAGGCGATGAAACCCTTCGGGGGCTTCGACCATAATGCCCAGACATTGCGCACGCTGACCCGCCTCGAATGTCCTTACCCGACCTGGCCTGGGCTGAACCTCAGCTGGGAATTGCTCGAAGGTCTTGCCAAACATAATGGCCCTGTCTCCACGCCAGGCTGGGCGCTGGCCGAGGTCAATGACGAGTTCGACCTGATGCTTGGAGAACAACCGTCGCTGGAGGCGCAGATCGCAGCGATCAGCGACGATATTGCCTATGACAATCACGATATCGACGACGGTATTCGCGCCGGAATAATCGGGATTGATCAGCTTCTCGAACTCCCTTTTGTCGCGAGCCGTTGGGAAGCCATATCGGCCCGATACCCAGATGTGAAACCGCGCAGACTGGTGAGTGAACTGACCCGCGAACAGATCGGCGTCATGGTGAACGATGTCATCGACTCCACACGAACCAGAATTGCATCGGTGGGCGTCGGCAGCGTAGAGGATATCAGGGACGCTGGTGTTATGATCGGCGGGTTTTCACCGGAAATGGCCGGCCGGGAGCGCCGGCTAAAGGCGTTCATGTACAGGAACCTGTATCATCATCCGACCCAGGTCGAGGCTGCTGCCCGGGCAAACCATATCGTCGCCGGACTGTTCGAAGCCTATCGCACCGATCCCGCCCAGCTGCCACCTGAATGGCTCGAAAGCTTGCCCACCGTGGAACCACAACGCAGCCGCCACATAGCGGACTTTCTTGCGGGGATGACCGACCGTTACGCAAGCGACCGGTATCGCGAAATCTTCGGGGAAACAGACTGATGGCGAAGATATTGATGGCCGGTGGATCGGGGCTGGTTGGCAAACAGGTGTCGGCTTTGCTCGCGGCGCGGGATGTCGACGTCCACCTCGTTTCGCGCCGGGCGTCTACACCGCTGCTATCGGCGATTACCGAGCATGTAGCGCCGACGGGTGATTGGCCGGCGATCATAGACGATATCAAAGCTGAAATTGCAATTTCGTGCCTCGGTACGACCATTCGCACAGCCGGCTCGCGCGATGCCTTCAGGACCGTCGATCATGATCTGGTGCTCACGTTGGCGCGGGCTAGCCGTGACGCAGGAACGCGTCATTTTATTAGCATTTCATCGGTAGGCGCGGTGCCCGCAAGCGGTAGTTTCTATTTGCGAACAAAGGCCGAAACGGAACAGGGCCTTCGGCAAATCGGCTTCAAGCGCCTTGACGTAATGCGGCCCAGTTTGCTCACCGGCGGACAGCGCGAGGATCATCGCCCGGGTGAGGCCTTGGGCATTTTTCTGTCGCCGATTATCGACATGCTGATGATCGGGTCGATGCGAAAATATGCGTCGACGCCGTCGGGCAAAGTGGCCAAGGCTATTGTTGCACTGACCAATAGAAGCGAAGCGGGCGTTTTTATCCACGAAAATGACTCGATAGGCGCGCTCGCCGGTTGACTCTCCAATTGCGCGCAGCCAAGGCGGTGGGGTCGCTGACGAAGCGGGAGAGTACCTCTTAAAGGGGTCGCCGAAGGAGCAACCGCCCCGGAATCTCTCAGGCAAAAGGACCGCCTCGGCTTTTGCGACACTCTGGAAAGCGTTTCTGCGGTTGCAGGAACCACCGAAGGGGTAAAGCTCTCAGGTATCCGTGACAGAGGGGGCAGCAGGCTTGGCGTCAACCGGCGTCGGTCGCTGTAACTCTTGGACGGAACGATATGAGCGACGACGAAGAATTCGAACCTGTCGAAACATTGGAACTGCCACTCGGCGCTTGGCATCGTGCGAAGGGTGCACGGATAGTCGAGTTTGCGGGCTATCATATGCCAATCCAATATGAAGGCATCATGGCCGAACATCTGTGGACCCGTGAAAATGCTGGGTTATTCGATGTCAGTCACATGGGGCAATTGATGCTGTCGGGCGAGGACGCGGCAGGGTCGCTTGAGAAACTGGTGCCGGGTGACATATCTGCTTTGAAAGAAGGGCGGATGCGCTATTCGCTACTCTTGGCAGAGGATGGCGGTATCCTTGATGACATGATGATCACCGCCGCGCCGATGGGGCTGTATGTGGTGGTCAACGGCGCAGTCAAATGGGACGACATTGGCTATTTGCGCGAACATCTGCCCGACGAGGTTACCATCAATCATATGGACGACCGCGCGCTACTTGCCCTGCAGGGGCCGAAAGCTGCCGAAGCTCTTGCGCGCGTGGTGCCCGGTGTCGACGCGTTGTTTTTCATGGAATCCGGTACCTTCTTCTGGGGACCGAAGACCGACCCCGAACCGCTGTGGATCAGTCGCTCGGGCTATACGGGCGAAGACGGATTTGAGATATCCGTTCCTGCCGCCCATGTAATGCGATTGACCGAGGAATTATGTGCTCAGCCGGAGGTCAAGCCAATCGGTCTCGGCGCCCGCGATTCGCTACGGCTTGAGGCGGGCCTCCCGCTCTACGGACATGACATGAATCCAGATATCGATCCGGTCGAAGGAAATGCCTCTTTTGCCATTTCCAAGCGACGGCGCGAGGAGGGCGGCTTTAACGGCGCAGACCGCATTCTGAAGGCGCTGAAAGACGGACCGCAGCGAAAACTGGTCGGCTTTGCCGTCGAAGGCAAAATGCCCGTGCGCGAAGGCGCGGCGGTTTTCAGCGGTGAGAGACAGGTCGGTGTCATCACATCGGGTGGCTTCGCACCTAGTGTCGGATCGCCGATTGCCATGGGCTATGTCGAGCGCGAGCATATAGCTACCGGCACCGCTCTGGAGGCTGAGGTGCGCGGTAAGCGTGTTTCGCTGACCGTCGCCGCCATGCCTTTCATTCCCCACCGTTACCATCGCAGAGGAGCGAGCAAATGACGCGTTATTACACCGAAGATCATGAATGGATCGAAGTCGACGGCGACAGCGCGACCGTCGGCATAACCGATTATGCACAAAGCCAGTTGGGCGACATTGTGTTCGCAGAGGTTCCGGCTGTCGGCGCGACGCTCAAGAAGGGCGGCGACGCGGCGGTTGTGGAATCGGTGAAGGCCGCTTCGGACGTCTACGCCCCGGTCTCCGGCACCGTAACCGAAGGAAATGCCGCGCTCGAAGACGATCCCGCGCTGGTCAACAGCGACCCGGAAGGTGAGGGCTGGTTCTTCAAGCTCACATTGAGCGATACCGATGAACTCGGCAGCCTGATGGATGCCGAGGCGTACAAGGCCTTTGTCGACGGACTTTAAGGAAATATCATGCGTTATTTGCCGCTTACCCAACCTGACAGGCAAGCCATGCTTGCGGCCATTGGCGCGAGGACCATCGATGACCTCTTTGTCGACGTCCCCAGCGAAGCGCGGCTGTCTGGGCCGATCGAAGGTCTCCCCTTGCACGCCAGCGAAATGGCGGTCGAGCGGCATTTTTCCAATCTTGCCCGCAAGAATATGGCGGCGTCGCATCACCCGTTTTTCCTGGGTGCGGGGGCCTATAAGCACCATGTTCCTGCGTCGGTCGATCACATCATCCAGCGCGGCGAGTTTCTGACTGCCTACACGCCCTATCAGCCCGAAATTGCGCAGGGCACGTTACAGATGCTGTTCGAGTTCCAGACGCAGGTCGCGCGGCTGTTCGGTTGCGATGTCGCGAATGCGTCGATGTACGATGGATCCACTGCTTGCTGGGAAGCTATCGGAATGGCAGGCCGCATCACCAAGCGTACCAAAGCAGTTCTTTCTTCGGGACTGCACCCGCATTATGTCAGCGTCGCAAAGACGATGGCGAAATATACCGGCGATGCATTGGATACGGCATTGCCGGAACTGTCGGCAAAGACCGATAGCGAACGCCTGCTTGCGGCTGTCGATACCGACACCAGCTGCGTGGTGGTTCAATATCCTGATATATTGGGCCGGATAGAGGATCTGTCTGCCCTCGCGGCTAAGGCACATGAGAATGGCGCACTGCTGATCGCGGTCGTGACTGAACCCGTCGCGCTCGGTGCAATTAAATCGCCGGGCGAGATGGGTGCCGATATAGTCGTGGGTGAGGGGCAATCGCTTGGGGTCGGCCTTCAATTTGGCGGGCCATATGTCGGCCTGTTTGCCTGCAATGAGAAATTCGTCCGCCAGATGCCGGGACGGTTATGCGGTGAAACCGTCGATGCCGAGGGCAAGAGAGGGTTCGTGCTAACGCTGTCGACGCGCGAACAACATATTCGCCGCGAAAAGGCAACGTCAAATATCTGCACAAATTCAGGACTTTGTGCGCTGGCATTCAGTGTGCATATGACCTTATTGGGGGAGAAAGGGCTGCGCGGTCTTGCCTCGCTCAACCATGCCTTGGCGGTGGAAGCGGCAGGCCGTTTGACACAGATCGACGGAGTGGAGCTGGTCAACGACAGCTTCTTCAACGAATTCACCCTCAGACTGCCAAAGGAAGCGCGGCCGGTCGTTCGGGCTATGGCAGACAGGAAGGTGCTGGGTGGTGTGTCGCTCGGGCGGCTATATCCCGGTGTGGAGCAGCTCGAAAATGGGCTGGTAGTGGCCGTTACCGAGGTCGCCACTGATGAAGATATCGAGAAATTTACCACCGCTTTGCAGGAGGTGCTAGCATGACCGCAATCAACCAGAGTGGTTGGAAGCCCGAAATGACCGCCCTTCGACCGGCCCAGGATGAAACGGATGTCGCAGGTACCTACACCGGCAATAAGGCGCTGATGTTAGAAGAGCCGCTCATTTTTGAAATTGGCCATGACGGCTCGACGGGTATTGACCTGGCCGAAGCCCCCCAGGTTGCATCACGGCTGGGAGGTCTTCAACGCAACCGAGATATAGGTTTGCCCGGCCTGTCCGAGCCAGAGGCCGTCCGGCATTATACCCGGCTCAGCCGCCAGAACTATGCCATCGATCTCGGTTTCTTCCCGCTGGGCAGCTGTACGATGAAGCACAATCCGCGGTTGAATGAAAAAGTCGCGCGGATGGCAGGTTTTGCCGATGTCCACCCGATGCAACCCGTTGAAACGGTGCAGGGAGCGCTCGCCGTTATTCACCAACTGGCGCACTGGCTGATAACGCTGACGGGCATGAAGGCCGTCGCGATGTCCCCGAAGGCCGGCGCGCACGGCGAGCTGTGCGGAATATTGGCGATTCGCGCGGCGCTGACAGCCAGGGGCGATGCCCGATCGGTCATCCTGTGCCCCGAAAGCGCGCACGGCACCAATCCCGCAACGGCTGCGTTTGCGGGCTATCAGGTCGAGAACATCCCTGCCACGTCCGAAGGTCGCGTCGATCTGGAGGCGTTGAAGGCGCGGCTCGGCCCGGACATCGCTGGTGTCATGATAACCAATCCCAATACCTGCGGCCTGTTCGAGCGTGATATGCGTGCAATCTCGGACGCGGTCCATGCGGCTGGCGGCTATGTGTATTGCGACGGAGCGAATTTCAACGCTATCGTCGGACGGGTGCGCCCCGGCGACCTCGGCATCGATGCGATGCATATCAATCTGCACAAGACCTTCTCGACGCCGCACGGCGGCGGTGGGCCTGGTTCTGGACCAGTGGTGCTGTCAGAAGCGCTTGCACCATTTGCGCCTTTGCCTTTCGTCGACAAGGATGGCGAGCATTACAGGCTTGTCGAGGAAGAGACCGTGGGCGAACATCATGACAAGACGTTCGGTCGCATGGTCGCGTTTCACGGACAGATGGGAATGTTCACCCGAGCGTTGGCATATATCATGTCGCATGGCGCAGACGGCCTTCGTCAGGTGGCCGAGGATGCAGTGCTCAACGCTAATTACATATTGCGTAGTCTGCAGGACGTCCTCGACGCGCCGTTCGCCCATAGCGGCCCTTGCATGCACGAGGCATTGTTCAGTGACGACGGCATGGCCGAAGGCTTTTCGACGCTCGATATCGCCAAGGGACTGATCGACGAGGGCTATCACCCGATGACGGTGTATTTTCCGTTGGTCGTTCACGGCGCGATGCTGATCGAACCGACCGAAACAGAAAGCAAGGCAACGCTCGACCAGTTCATCGGTGCGCTGCGTTCGGTGGCGGGACGGGCCAAGGCGGGCGATCAGTCGTTGAAGTCGGCCCCGCATCATGCGCCACGCCGTCGTCTGGATGAGACCCAGGCCGCGCGTAAACCGGTGCTGGTCTGGCGCGAGCCTGAACAGGCGGTGGCCGCGGAATAGCCTGACCATCCTTACACTCGTTAAGTGTCAATTTAGATGCTAGACTCCTTCGCATTACCATTTGCGGAGGAGAAAGATGGTGGACATAGACGCTGATAGTGCAAAGGTGACCTTCCCGCCGCCGTTTGTGTATCTCGGCATGTTGTTATTGGGGCTGGCCCTGGACCGAGTGTTACCGTGGTCGATCAATCTGACGGGCATCGGCCGCAATGCCGGGGGTAGCATTTTGATCCTCGCTGGATTGCTTTACGGTCTATCTGCTGCGGGGCTTTTCCGCAGAATTGGCACCGATGTGAAGCCTTGGAAGTCGACCAGCGTGATCGTTGCCGAGGGCGTATACCGCTTCACACGCAACCCCATGTATTTGGGTATGGCGCTTTTATATGCGGGACTTGCGCTGCTATTTTCCAGCTTGGGGGCCATATTATTGCTGCCGATATTGCTCATCATCATCCAGACTCAGGTGATCGCGCGTGAAGAGCGATATCTGGAAGGCAAATTCGGCGACGAATATCGCAATTACAAAAGGGCTGTCCGCCGCTGGCTGTGATATGGTGAAATCAGTGCCATTTGTGTTCGAAGCGAACGGCGAGGCCATGCGCTACGCTCCCGCAACCGAACGCAACAGGGATTCCATTGCAGAGGTGTTGGCCGACATTCTTCCACACCATGGGGTGGTGCTGGAAATCGCCAGCGGCACTGGTCAGCATATCGTCCACTTCGCCGGGCTGTTCCCGCATCTGACATGGCAGCCTAGCGATCCAGATCCAGCCGCGCTTGCATCTATCGCAGCATGGAGTGCGCAGAGCGCGCACGGCAATCTGTGTACACCGCTCCAAATCGATGCCAGCGCCATGTGGTCCGTCGATCATGCCGATGCGATCTTGTGCATCAATATGGTTCATATCAGCCCGTGGGCAGCCACGCTGGGGCTATTGCGTAATGCAGTTCGCATTCTGCCATCGGGAGGACCGCTCTACCTCTACGGGCCGTACCGCCAGCGAAGCAGGCCGACAGCACCCAGTAACGAAGAGTTCGACACATCGCTGAAATCCAGAAATCCCGATTGGGGTTTACGCTATGTTGAAGATGTGGCTGCGGCTGCTGCGGCCGAGGGGCTCGTGCTCCACCGCATGCTAGACATGCCCGCAAACAACCTGTCCCTTGTTTTTTTGCGCCAATAGCGGGACTGACTGGGCGATTGACTCCGACCGCCGATGGCCCGACAAAATACAAAAAACAGCCTTGCGCGAGAGGAGAGAGTCCGGTGGGATTGGCGGCGACAGACATTCTGACATTCGATGGTTTTTTGAGTCACTGGGCAACCGAGCGCCCGGATCGTCTCGCCTTGCGGGAGGATGACAGAAGTTACAGCTATGCCGACCTTGAGGAGCATACCGCCAAGATTGCAGCCATGCTCTTGACGGCGGGCCTGCAAAAGGGAGACCGCATTGCCTGGATCGGCAAGAACAGCGATCTGTATTTCAGCCTGTTCTATGGCGCCGCGCGCATCGGGGTGGTGATGGTTCCCATAGGATGGAGGCTCGCGCCGGCTGAATGGGCGTATATCTTGAACGACACAGGGGCCAAAATCCTGTTCACGGGCAGGGGTTTTGAAGTTGTTGCCGACGCCTTGGCGGGGCAGGTTGAAGGAATCCAGCGATATATCGGGGAAGAAGAGGCACGCGCGCTAATCGCGTCGACCCCACGGCGCGAATTTGAATCTGCCCTGGAAGACGACCCCGTGTTACAGCTTTACACCTCAGGCACCACCGGCAACCCCAAAGGGGCAGTATTATCCAACCGCAACCTTTTCGCTTTGCGCAAACACTCCGAAGGATCGGACCATGCCTATACCAAATGGGACGATGACGAGGTTGTCCTGATAGCCATGCCTTGCGCGCATATCGGCGGTACGGGTTTGGGTATCATGGCGCTGGCGTCGGGTCTGCCTGGGCTCGTGCAGGCAGAATTCACTCCCGATGGTGTGTTCGACGCCATTGAGAAAGGCGGCGCGACACGGCTGTTTATCGTTCCGGCGGCGCTTCAGATGATGGTGAACCATCCGCGATGCCGCTCGGTCGATTATAGCCGCCTTAAATACATCCTGTACGGCGCGGCTCCCATTCCGCTTGAGCTGCTGCGGCAATGTATCGATGTGTTCGGTGCCCAGTTCATTCAGGTATACGGAATGACTGAGACAACCGGAACGATTTGCATGTTGCCTCCCGAGGATCACGATCCGGCAGGCAATATCCGAATGCGGTCGGCCGGAAAGCCGCTTCCCGGCGTTGAAATGCGGATTGTCGATGCTGCGGGCAATGACCTGCCGGTTGGCGAGGTGGGGGAGGTGTGGACCCGGTCGTCAAACAACATGGTGGGCTACTGGAACCTGCCGGACGCAACGTCCAGCACAATGGCCGATGGCGGCTGGATCAAGACGGGTGATGCCGGCTATATGGATGAGGACGGATATCTGTACATCCATGACCGGGTCAAGGACATGATCATAAGCGGCGGCGAGAATGTCTACCCTGCCGAGGTGGAAAGCGCGATTTACGGCCACCCCGATGTCATGGAGGTTGCCGTCATCGGAGTCCCCGATCCAAAATGGGGTGAGGCTGTCAAGGCCGTCTGCGTGCCGAAAGCCGGGGCACATATCGATCCTGACAGTATCGTGAACTGGGCACGCGAGCGCATTGCAGGGTTCAAGGTTCCGCGTTCGGTAGATATTATCGCTGCCCTGCCACGCAACGCCTCGGGCAAAATCCTGCGCAAGGACCTGCGCGCACCTTATTGGAAAGGCTATGACCGGCAGGTCAACTAGGAGCCAAGTGCTTCCATCACCCTGCCGACGAGTTCCTGTCGGCAAATCAGGAGGTCAGGCAAATAGGGATTGCGATTATTATATCGCATCGCCGACCCGTCGATACGCGAACAATGCAGTCCGGCGGCTTGTGCCACGGCGACTGGTGCGCAATTGTCCCATTCATATTGCCCGCCGGTGTGGAGGTAAATGTCGGCGTCGCCGCGCACCACGGCCATAGCCTTGGCACCTGCTGAGCCCATGGGAAGCAGTTCGGCACCCAGCTTTTCAGCAACAGCAACTGCCTCTGCCGCTGGGCGACTTCGGCTGACAAGCATTTTAGGCGGATGGTTTGCGGCCATCAGCGCGACCGGTTTGCCAGAGCATAATGTGACGCCCAGACCCGGCAGTGCCACCGCACCGGCGCTGGCAACACCGTCTATCGCCAATGCAACATGGACAGCCCAATCTGTCCGCCCTTCACCATATTCGCGGGTGCCGTCGAGTGGATCGATGATCCACACCCGGCTGACCGAACAGCGTGTATCGCAATCCTTTTCCTCTTCGGACAATAGCGCATCTTCGGGACGATATTGACGCAAGGCCGCGCATAAAAAGCCGTTGCCAATGTCATCGCCGCGCCGACCCAAAGCCTTTCCTTCGAGCTCGCCGGATTGTTGCAGTTCCAGAAGCAACCGACCGGCCTCACCCGCAAGCATTGCCGCAAGTTCGGCATCTGTCACAGGTCCGGGCTCCATATCCCGACAACCTGCTCGACAATGAGTTCGGCCGCGTCTTCAGGTGACATGCGCGTCGTATCGACATGGATTTCCGGCATTTCGGGGGCTTCGTACGGACTGTCGATACCGGTAAAATTCTTGAGCGCACCGCTACGCGCCTTTTTGTAAAGTCCTTTGACATCGCGGCGCTCGGCCTCTTCCAGCGGGGTATCGATGAATATCTCCAGAAATTCTCCCACCGGCATCATTGCCCGGACCATATCGCGCTCTGCACGGAAGGGAGAGATGAAGGCTGTCAGAACGATCAACCCGGCATCGGTCATCAATTTTGCAACCTCGCCGACCCGACGAATATTCTCGATCCTGTCGGTATCGGTGAAGCCGAGATCCTTGTTCAGGCCATGTCGCACATTATCGCCATCGAGCAGGAAACTATGCCGCCCAAGCGCATACAGTTTCTTTTCGACGAGGTTGGCAATCGTCGATTTGCCAGATCCGGACAGCCCTGTGAACCAGAGCAGTTTGGGCGATTGACCCTTTTGCTGGGCATGCGCTTCGCGGCTGATATCTATAGCCTGCCAATGCACATTCTGCGCGCGGCGTAGGCTGAAATTCAGCATACCCGCCGCGACGGTGGCATTGGTCAGCTTATCAATGAGGATGAAGCCCCCCAGCGCGCGGTTGTCCGCATAGGGCTCAAACACGATCGCGCGATCGGTCGTGATTTCGGCTACGCCGATTGCATTCAGGTCCAGCGTTTTCGCCGCCAGATGTTCCATCGTGTTTACATTGACCTGATATTTGGGCGGCTGAATGGTCGCGGACACCGTCTGGGTAGCAAGTTTCAGCCAATAGGCGCGGCCGGGGATCATCGCATCCTCCGCCATCCAGACCAGATTTGATTCAAACTGGTCCGCAGCCTGTGGCGGGTTTTCGCTCGCTGCAATCACGTCGCCTCTTGAACAGTCGATCTCGTCAGTAAGGCAAATCGTGACCGATTGCCCCGCGACCGCCATATCGAGGTCGCCATCCAGTGTGACAATGCGTGACACGGCTGACGTCTTGCCGCTGGGCAATATGCGGACGGCATCGCCGACACCTACGACGCCGCTGATAATCTGCCCCGCAAATCCGCGGAAATCGAGATTGGGGCGGTTAACCCATTGAACGGGAAGGCGGAAAGGTTTTTGCCGGTCGCTTGTTACGTCGAGCTGGACATTCTCGAGATGCTCGATCAGGGTCTTGCCGGTATACCAGGGCGTGTTTGGCGACAATGTTGTGATATTGTCGCCCTTGAATCCGGAAATCGGAATAGCTGTGAAATCGGCGATACCGATGTCGCGCGCGAAGCAGCGATAATCTTCGACTATATGGTCGTACCGTAAAACGTCATAGTCAACGAGGTCCATCTTGTTGACCGCGAGCACGATATTCCTGATCCCGATCAGGTGGGCGAGATAGCTGTGGCGTTTGGTCTGCGTCAGCACACCCTTGCGCGCATCGATAAGAATGATGGCAAGGTCTGCGGTAGACGCGCCGGTTACCATATTGCGCGTATACTGCTCATGCCCCGGTGTATCGGCGACGATGAACTTGCGTTTTTCGGTCGTGAAGAAGCGATAGGCAACGTCGATTGTAATGCCCTGTTCGCGCTCTGCAGCGAGACCATCGACGAGAAGTGCGAAATCAATGTCCTGCCCCTGTGTGCCAACCCGCTTGCTGTCGGCCTCCAGCGCTGCAAGCTGATCTTCGAAAATCATCTTGGAATCATAAAGAAGCCGTCCGATCAGCGTCGATTTGCCGTCGTCAACCGATCCGCACGTAATGAATCGCAACAGGCTTTTGTGCTGGTGCTGTTCAAGATAGGCATCGATATCCTCTGAGATGAGGGCGTCCGTCTGGTAGGAGGACATTAGAAGTAGCCCTCCTGCTTTTTCTTCTCCATTGACGCATCTCCGCCATCCTTGTCGATGACGCGGCCCTGACGCTCGGAACTTGTCGTCAGCAACATTTCGCGGATGACATCATTAAGCGTGGTGGCCTCGCTTTCAACCGCACCCGTTAGCGGGAAGCAACCCAGCGTTCGAAAGCGGATCGAACGTTCCACGATTTCAGGCCGCCTGCCCATGACACGTTCGAGACGCTCCATGTCATCCGCCATGAAAAGGCCGCCCTGATATTCGAACGTCGGCCGCGGCGCTGAAAAATAGAGCGGAACGATCTCGATCTGATTCAACTGGATATATTGCCAGATATCGAGTTCGGTCCAGTTCGATATCGGGAAGACCCGAATGCTTTCGCCTTTTGCCTTCCGCGCATTATAGAGGTTCCACAACTCAGGCCGCTGATTTTTCGGGTCCCAGCGATGGTTTGCCGAACGGAAGCTGAAAACCCGTTCTTTGGCCCGGCTTTTTTCCTCGTCACGCCGTGCGCCGCCGAAAGCGACATCAAAACCATAATGATCGAGCGCCTGCTTGAGACCTTCGGTTTTCCACATGTCGGTGTGAAGGGGGCCGTGGTCGAAAGGATTTATACCCCGTTCCAGCGCCTCGGGATTTTGCCACACAAGCAACTCCATCCCCGCATCTCGCGCAGCTTTTTCGCGCAATTCGTACATGGCCCGGAACTTCCACGTCGTATCGACATGAAGCAGGGGGAAGGGTGGGGGCGATGGGTAAAAGGCTTTACGCGCCAAGTGGAGCATGACCGCGCTGTCCTTGCCGACCGAATACAGCATTACCGGCTTGTCGGCCTCGGACACCACCTCCCGCATGACGTGAATGCTCTCGGCCTCAAGCCTTTCGAGATGGGTCAGATTATGCAGCATGGCGGGCCTATTTGCCCATCGCCATGCCCGTCGCAAGCAGCAATGCCTTGACCCCTTTCAAGCTATACTTCTGGACTCAATGGTCCACGGCCAACACTAACATAGGTAAAACCAGCCGCTTCGGCCTCTGCGGGCCGGTAGATGTTGCGAAGGTCCACAAGCACATTGCCTTTCATCGCTGCATGCAGCTTACCCATGTCGAGCGCACGATAGGCATCCCATTCGGTAACCAGCGCAACAGCGTCTGCATTCTGTGCCGCAGCATAGGGGCTTTGACACATGACGACATCCGGCATGACTTTCGCCGCCTCTTCCATGCCTTCGGGATCATGGGCATGTACGACAGCGCCGGCGTCCAGCAATGTCTGGACAATGGCAATCGACGGTGCATCCCGCATGTCGTCCGTATTAGGTTTGAATGTAAGCCCCAAAAGGCCGATTTTCATTCCCCGCACGTCGCCGCCCAGCGCATTGACGATTTTCCGTCCCATCGCACGCTTGCGCAAGTCATTTGCCTGCACGACAGCTTCGACAATTCGAACGGGCGTATCATTGTCTTGCGCGGTCTTGAGGAGGGCTAGCGTATCCTTTGGAAAACAGCTTCCGCCATAACCGGGACCCGCATGCAGAAATTTCGCTCCTATCCGGTTGTCGAGGCCGATCCCGCGCGACACATCCTGGACATTGGCTCCGAGCTTCTCACATAAATCCGCCATCTCGTTGATGAAGGTGATTTTCGTCGCGAGGAAAGCATTTGCCGCATATTTGATCAGTTCCGAAGAGCGGCGGCTGGTAAACAATATCGGCGATTCATTCAGAAACAGCGGACGGTAGACGCCACGCATGACATCACGCGCCCATTCGACATTGCTGCCGACGACAATGCGGTCGGGCCGTTTGAAATCGCCGATAGCCGCGCCTTCCCGCAGGAATTCGGGATTGGATACTACTGCAAATTCAACACCAGGATTGGCTTCGCGGATGATTCTTTCGACTTCATCGCCTGTACCCACCGGGACAGTCGACTTGGTAACGACAACCGTCTTTGGATCAATCGCACCCGCCAATTCTTTCGCTGCGGCATAGACATAGCTCAGATCCGCATGACCATCCCCGCGACGGGAAGGTGTGCCCACGGCGATAAATACCGCATCGCATCCCTTCACCGACGATGCCAGGTCGGTCGAAAATGCCAGCCGTCCCGCATCGACATTTGTTTTGACGAGCGCATCGAGCCCGGGCTCGTAGATCGGCATGATATTGGCATTCAGCCGCTCGATTTTGCTGGAATCCTTGTCGACACAAACAACCTGATGGCCGAAATCGGCAAAACACGCGCCGGAAACAAGGCCGACATAGCCGGAGCCGATCATTGCGATTTTCATAATTTGCTTTCTTCTAGGTAGTCGCGGCTCGCGCAATATGAGTAATTGGACCGCAGAACAAGTCCTATGCCTGTGTCTGCATAATGTTCGGATATGGAGACCACCATAATAAAAAATTAACCGTATTTGCCCTAGAACCTTAGTCACAAAAAAGTGGTCCGAGAGCCACATGAGAGCGTCGAGGACCAACAAACGGCATGAAGCTAATAATCCAAATACCTTGCCTGAACGAGGCAGATCATCTGCCTGAAACGCTCCTAGCGTTGCCACGGCGTATAGAGGGCATCGACAGCATCGAGTATCTGGTAATTGATGATGGAAGTACCGACAATACCGTTGGCGTAGCAAGGCAATTCGGTGTCCATCATGTCGTGCGGCATCGCCGTAACCGCGGTCTTGCCGCAGCGTTCAGGAGCGGCGTTGATAAGGCTCTCGCTGAGGGTGCGGACATCATCGTCAACACCGACGCCGATAACCAGTATGAGGGCGAAGATATCGCCAAGCTGGTTGCGCCCATATTAGCTGGAACAGCAGATATTGTGGTGGGCGATCGCGGTGTGGCAGACAATGCGCATTTCTCACCCTTCAAGCGCGCACTCCAACGGCTCGGTAGTGACATCGTCCAGCGACTTGCAGGCGCAACCGTTACAGACGCAGTCAGCGGTTTTCGGGCCCTGAGCCGCGAGGCGGCACAGCGCGTCAACATAACGACCGAGTTTTCCTACACGACCGATATGCTGATTCAGGCCGGTCGCAAGCGGCTCGCCATCGTATCTGTTCCTATTCGCACTAACAAGGTCGAACGTCCGAGCCGTCTTTTCAAGTCGATCCCACGATTTATCGCAAATACCGGCGTCACCATGGCGCGGGCTTACACGACCCATAATCCGCTTCGGGCTTTTGTCGGGACCGGAGCAGTGATTGCCGTGATTGGGGCCCTGCCGATCATGCGTTTTCTGTGGTTCTGGGCGATAGGACAGGGAGATGGCCATGTGCAGTCGCTCGTCCTGGGCGGATCTCTCCTTGTGCTCGGTGTTCTGGTCGCTATCATGGGGATGCTTGCCGACCTGATCGGCGCCAACCGAAAGCTGCTCGAAGCAAGTCTCGTCCGCTTGCGCGCCATTGAAGACGGGCTCGATAAGCGCGACAAGGCTGCTAAGGATATTGCGCACCAAACAGAGTCCGATCGGCGAAAGCGCGCGGCGTGATCGGGGCGACTTCGATAGCTAATCCAAGCAAATTCTGGACCGGCCGCGTTACCGCCATCGCATGGCCCGTCGCGGCTCTCATATTACTGACAGCACTTCAGTTTTTTCTCATCTTCTCGAAATCCTACAATTGGGATGAGTTTCTTCATTACAGTATGGTCTATCAACTGCATGAAGGCACGCTCGCCAGGCCTTTCCAGACACTTCTAGCTCGCCTGCTAGGGTGGATTCCGGGCGTATCGGATGACCTGATGACGCAGATGGCAATCGCGCGCGCGTTTGCCTGGTCGGCGTTCCTGGTCGGTCTTTCGGCCATGTACGGGTTGGCAAGACAGTTCGGGAGTAAGGTCGACGCGCTTTGGACAACATTGATATATTTCGGTGCCGGAAGCGTGTTTGTACATGGTTTTGCGATCCGGACCGATCCGCTCGCGATGGCCGGGCTGATGCTGTCGCTTTATTTGCTGGCGGCACGCAAACTGGACATGCTCAACATTTTGACCGTCGGCTTCATCGTCGGGTTCGTCGGTCTGTTGACCGTCAAATCGATATTCTATGCCCCATGTTTCGCCGGCATCGCATGGCTCCGATTTGCTAACGCTGAAAACAAAAAGGCGACGGTTGTCCGGATTTTGGCCATAGTTCCCGTGGCAATTACAACATTTGTGGGCCTCTATTTCTTGCATCGCGCGGGTTTGGCTCCGACCCCGCTGTCGCAGCAAGGCCCGGCGTTTGTGTCCAACGGCGTGAAGTGGCTTACCGATGGACTGTTGCGGCAGCCATATTATACGTTGATGGCCTTTTTGACCGCTCCCCTTTTCGTCTATGCGCTTCTCAGTTCGCCTGCGGCTTGGCGAACTTCAGGATTGTCACGTCCAAAAACCCTGGCTCTTGTTGGCCTTGCACTGCCGCTGCTGACAATTTTATTCTACAGAAATGCTTTTCCATATTTCTTTGTGTTCATTTTTGCTCCAGTCGCTGTTGCGTTGACACCGGCAGTGGCGATGCTTCGCGCCCGCTTCGGGCCTGCGGTCCTTTTTGCACTTATATGCATCGTGCCGCTGGGCAAATTCATGACTGAGCCTCGTCAGGTCATGGATGGGCAGGAAGCACTGATCGAATATGTGCATCGGCAGTTCCCGGACGGTGCACTATATTTCGATTACTGCGGCATCATTGCCGATTATCCTCGTGTCATCGATCATCTGATTTCCGGTATCGGTCTTAAGAATTACCATGCGCGCGGGGTTCCCCTGGTTGCGCAAGCTGTGCAGCGTGGCGAACTGGCATTTGTAGTAGCCAATCGGCCTGCCATAGTTGACGCATTGACCGGCAAGCAATCATCCGACGAGAAGCTGCTGCCGGCAGACGTTGCAGCATTGCGCGGCAATTACGTTAGGGTCGGCGGGGGGCTATGGCTTGCCGGCGAGATGGTGCCGGCGGGGCCGCGCACGCACATTATTCATGTACCGCATCGAGGTACATATATCGCCAATAGCAGCATCACAGTGAACGGCGTAACCTATCGCAGAGGCAGTACCATCGATCTCGATCGGGGGCACCATAATGTCGCCAGTGGTGGGAATGCCCAAGCCATTTTATGGCGGGGGACACGTTTGCCCGAACCTGTTCCGACTGAAATGACCGAAGAGGTTTTTACGAAATTCTAACTCGCCAGCTTTAACCTGTCGGTCGCCCTGCGCATGCCGCGCGGTTGGTCGGGCCAGATCCCGCGCACATCATATACGGTTTTGCCCACCCGTTCGGCCAGGGGGATAGCCTTGAATGCGTCGTGATCGACGAGGGTGATCAAGATGTCGCATTCCAGCAAAGCGGTATCGAGATCGATTAGATCGGCGCCACTGCCGTCGAATTCGGCAGGCAATCGGGCGGCATAGGGTTCGATTATGCTGATGCGGCTTCCAAACTTGGTTGCCAGCTCCACCGCGACCTTCATGGCCGGACTTTCCCGGAAATCGTCGATATTGGCCTTGAAAGCCAGTCCCATACAGCCGACCTTGAATGTCGGATTGTCGGCAATCATCTGCGTCGCCTTCGCGATCACATGGTCGACCTTTCCATCGTTCACGTTGCGCGCTGTACGGATGAGTGGGCTCTGCGCGGGCGCGCCGTGGACGATGAACCAGGGGTCTACCGCGATGCAATGACCGCCGACGCCGGGACCGGGCTGCAAAATGTTGACGCGCGGGTGACGGTTGGCAAGTCGGATGACCTCCCAGACGTCAAGACCCATATGGTCTGAAATGATCGAAAGTTCATTGGCGAAGGCAATGTTGACGTCGCGGAATGCATTTTCAACGAGTTTGGTCATTTCGGCGGAGCGCGCGTCGGTTGTAACGCATTCGCCGCGCACGAACCGCTTGTAGAATGTGAGCGCCTTGCGTGCACAGCGTGGCGTGATGCCGCCGATGGAGCGGTCGTTGTTGGTGAGTTCTTCAAGGATCCGTCCCGGAAGCACCCGTTCGGGGCAATAGGCGATAGCAATGTCGGGTGTTTCTCCGGTTATTCCGGGAATCTTCAAATCCGGCCGCAATTTAGCCAGCAAATCGCGTACCTGATCTGTCGTGCCCACCGGCGAGGTCGATTCAATGATGACTGTATCACCGGGCTTCACGACCGCAGCGATGTTGGTGGCTGCATCCAGCACATAGGTGATATCGGGAGCGTGGGCGTCGTCAAATGGAGTGGGAACGGCGATAACAAAGACGTCGGCTTTTTCTACCATGGTCGATGCGCGCAGCATCTGTCTCGCGACCACACCCTGCACCAATCCGTCGAGATCGACTTCCTCGATGTGAATTTCGCCGCGGTTGATTGTGTCGACGACTATCTGGTTGACGTCAACGCCGACAACCCGACATCCGGAGCGCGCTATCACGGCCGCCGTCGGAAGGCCGATATAGCCAAGCCCGAGCACGCAAACGTCAGGTTTTTTGTCGACTAGCATTCCAGATGATCTCCGCTATGCGCTGGCTCGCCCTGCCGTCCCCGAAGGGATTGTGCGCGCGTGCCATCGCTGAATAGGCGGCATCATCGTCCAAAAGGGTGAAAATTTCGGAAACTATACGGTTTTTGTCGGTTCCGATCAGTTTCGCGGTGCCGGCCGCGACGCCTTCCGGGCGTTCGGTGGTATCGCGCATCACAAGAACGGGTTTGCCAAGGGCTGGCGCCTCCTCCTGCACCCCGCCACTGTCGGTCAACATGATGTGACTTATCGACAGCAACCGTGCGAAATGTGGGTAATCGAGAGGCTCGACCATCGCGACATTGGACAGGTTCCCCAATTCCTTGTCCATAACTGCTCGAACATTGGGGTTCATATGTACCGGAAAAATGCAAGCCACATCGTGACGAGCGGCAATGGCGTGGATTGCTGCCGCAATATTTTCCATCCCGTCACCGAAATTTTCGCGCCGGTGCGTGGTAATGCCGATGATCTTTTTACCGGAAAAGCGCGTCTCCAGCGCTGCCAGCCCCGCCGCCAGTTCCGGACGGTGCGAAATTCGGTCGGTGACCCAGTGCAATGCGTCAATAACAGTGTTGCCAGTGACGAACACGCGGTTTTCGGGCACGGCCTCCGCTCTTAGCGCTGCCGCCGATACATCTGTCGGGGCAAAATGCTGATCGGCGATTGTACCGATGATCTTGCGATTCACCTCCTCGGGCCAAGGCTGATATATGTCATGGCTGCGAAGGCCTGCCTCGACATGGCTGACCGGGATTTTCCGGTAATAGGCCGCGAGTGCCCCCACCATCGCGGTTGCGGTGTCGCCCTGTACTATGACCCGGTCGGGCTTTGCATCATCCAGCACCCGGCCGACTGCTTCCAAAAGGCGGGCTGTAAGCGCGTCGAGCGATTGCCCTGGCTGCATGATGTCGAGGTCATAATCCGGCGTAATGCCGCTAATCGCCAGCACCTGGTCGAGCATCTGACGATGCTGCGCGCTGACCAGAACCTCACAGCCCATTTTGCCCTGCTGCTTCAAGGCATTGATCACCGGAAACAGCTTGATGGCTTCCGGACGGGTGCCGAAAATGACCATATTCCTGTACATTGCCGCCACTCCGCGCCCCGCCATGCCTGTTCGCTGCGAACAATATGCCGGACTCGTTAAAAAGTCACAAAATCATGCAGATAAATTAGCCAGTGCTTCACTATGAGTGGGAAAGTTTCTCGCGCAACCCGAGATGAATTTTTCCATTTGACTCATGTCGGCAAGTTGCAGACCCTCGAGTGAGGCAACCAGCTTGTCCTCAGGGGGGAATGTACCATAGCCAGCCAGCAAACAGTGCCAGGACAATGAACTATAGTAACGCGCTATGTCGAGGTCATGGATGGTCGCGGACAGATCGCCGCCGGTAAACCATGTGGTCATGATGGCCTTCAGATGGTCCGACAGCCGGTTGTTATGGGCATTGTCATGCCAGTAGATGCTGTCGCGTCGCTGGTTCATCCGGTAATGCGCGACGATATAGTCGCGGATACCATCATAGCGCCGACCGATCGCTTCGTTGAATTCATCCGCATGTTCCGCGGTCATCCCGCCGTCCTCGAACGCCTGAATAAAGCCATCCACCGTGGCTTGGACGATATGCAGCGCAGTTGCTTCCAGCGGCTCGATGAAGCCCTGCGACAGGCCCACGGTGAGGCAGTTTTTGACCCAGCTTCGTTCGACCCGCCCGACATTCATGGTGAGATGCCGCGCCTCGACTCCGCTATCGAGCATCCCCAGATGCGCGCGTAATTCGGCTTCGGCCTTGGCGGGATCGGTATAGCGGGACGAATAGACATAGCCGTTACCGGCGCGGTTGGTCAGCGGGATGCGCCAGGCCCAGCCCGATGACAGTGCGGTCGCGCGTGTTTCGCTTGGTAACTCGCCCTCGTCATTAGCCGTCGGCATGGCAACCGCACGGTCGTTGAAGAGATTGTCCGCAAAAGATATGAATGGCTCCCTGAGCGCCTGCTGGATGATGGCACCGCGAAAGCCGCTGCAGTCGAGGAAGAAGTCACCCGAAATCGACTCATCGTCGCTTGTTCTTAGCGAAGCAACCTCGCCATTTTGGTGCAGAACAACGTCGGCAACTGTTCTTTCGAGATGCACCACGCCCAGCTTGCCCGTCGCGTGTTCGCGCAATGTCCGCCCGACCAAAACCGCATCGAAATGATAGCCATAACCGATCTCGAAAGGGAAATTCTCCGGTGCCAGTGGTGCGCGCCGCTCTGTCGCAATGCGCGTTGGCAGGAAAAACCGGTCGGGATGCGCACAAACGTCTCGACCCGTGCGCCGCGCTCGCGTGTGAAATGCAAACTGTGGTTCGGTAAAGCTGTCCAGCTGGGTGTGGAAAGGATGGAAATAATGCTTGAAACCGGGTCGTTCGGACCAGCCGTGAAATCTGATACCCGCCTTGTAGGTGGCGTTGCACTTGGGCATCCACTCGGCTTCTGCCAGGCCCAAGGTTTCAAAAAAAGCCTTCAGTTGCGGCGTCGAGCCTTCACCGACCCCGATGATGCCAATGTCCGGCGACTCGACGACTGTGACTTTATGCTGCGGCCACTTCTTGGCGATCAGGCATGCGGCCATCCAGCCAGCGGTACCCCCACCCAGTATAACGAAATGCAGTTCTTCTCCGGCCATTACCAGCCTTTGAGCATCCACCCGAACACATCGTCAAGCCGCGCTGCCCATGCGTTTTCCTCATGCGGGGTGCCTTTGTAGACGCGGCTTGAAAAGTCACGCCCTTTCACCCAGCCATTCGCTTCCAAAGCGGCGTCGAGAACCTGCTGATAAGGTTCGTAAAATGCGTCGAGCGTTTCTGTGCCATGGTCGAACCAAATGCGGCGACCAGCGGGTTTGCGAAGTTCTTTGGCGGCATAGGCGCGCCATGCGGCAAAAATGTCTTCACGTTCCGAGGCGGTCCAGTTCGGATCGCCCAGCGGTAGATGCGTCGAAACCGCGCCTGCCGTTCCGAATATGTCAGTGTAACGAGTGACGGCGTAGAGCGAGATCAGCCCGCCCATGCTCGATCCGGCGATCGCCGTGTGTTTGCGATCCGCTTTCGTCCGAAATTTGCGGTCGATGTGCGGTTTCAACTCACTTACGATGAACTTCAGATATTCGTCCGAGATGATCGGCTTGCCATTGCCCTGCGATGTCAGCTTGTCACGCACGGCGGGCGATAGAAGATCTGCCATCACACGCGGAAAATATTGCCGTCCGCGATCCTCGCCCGGCTGATCGATGCCAACGATGATGAAGGGTTTGACCTTACCGGCGGCAATCAGTCGCATGGCGGATTGGTCGGCGGCCCAAACCTTGTTGAAGTTCGAGCGTTTCGGGTCGAACAGGTTCTGACCGTCATGCATGTATACAACGCCATAGCGCTGCCTGGCATTATCATATCCAGGCGGAAGCCAAATAACGACTTTGGTCGGCGCGATATAATTCGATCGGACCTTGCCCAAATCTACAAAGCGTCCTGAATCTTTGGCCTTTGCAGTGTGCGGCAAAAGCGCCAGCAATGCCGTCGCCCCAAGCAAATGCCGCCGCCCGATCATTTGCCTTCGACCAGCCGGATTGCGAAACCACCGCCCGGCGCCATGCGCATGGTCAGGCTGTCCGTACTCGTCAGCTTGCGTGTCTCGATAGCAATCGAATGACGCTTTTCGGTGCGGTAATCCGCATCGTCGCCATCACGATAGATTTCGGCGGTATAGCTTTTGCCCGGTATGAGGAAGTCGAGCCTGAAGTTCACCTCGCGCGCTTCTTCGTCGCCGACGCCGCCTATATACCAGTTTTTGCCGTCCCGCTCCTTGCGGGCAATCGTTACGAAATCGCCGATTTCGCCATTCAACACCCGGCTATCCTCCCAATCGGTTGGCACATCGCGGATGAACTTCATTTCCTTGGGATATTTGGCGTAATTTTCGGGTGTGTCGGCAACCATTACCACCGGCGAATAGATGACGACATAGAGCGCCAACTGCTTGGCGAGGGTCGACAAAATGTCGCTGTCCTTTTCGCCCTTCAGGCTCAATATGCCGGGTGTAAAATCCATCGGCCCTTCGAGCATGCGCGTGAAGACGATATTTGCCTCATGCTCGGGCGGGTTCTTGCCGCCCCATGCATTATATTCCATGCCGCGCATGCC
>JACVCM010000105.1 GCA_016742125.1 Sphingomonadaceae bacterium
CTCACGTCTGTGCAGGTACATTATCTCTGTTATGTCCTGAGCAGCGCCAACAAGTACGGGGTCAGTCGGCCTGTGTATCAGGAAAAAGCGTGGGATCACTCACCACCGCAGTAACCGGACTAAAATTTAACGGCGAGGTAGGATCATTTACCCTGTCAGGTCTCCTGGGAGCGCGTGCAGCACTCGGTGATCGGAACGTGACGGCCAATATCGGGCTTGCGGCAGCCCAAACGCCAGGAAACGATATCTTGGCGGCACCTGCCGACCGGATTTCGGCCAATCTGCAACTTAATGCAGATTACCAGATTGCTGATCAGATCAGTTTCAGTATTGGCTACTCCGGACTCTTGGGTGATGTCGAGCAACGTCATACAGCTAAGGCGACTTCGAGCATCGAGTTTTAAACGAGCTGTGGATGGTACGGTCATCGGCCCGACGGCCCCTCAGTGTGTTGCGCATGCCAGTTGCAGGATTGATCCATTCGACCTGCCAGAGGCCGCTTTGCCAATCGAAAGTTCAAACTGTTGTGCAAATAGCGATTTCGCTCAGCCCAGGTTCGGCGTTTGGTCGCGTTGCTGGTGAACAAAAAGCTGATTTAGAGCGACATGAATCGTCGCGGAGACTGCCGTTTTGTCGTCGCCAAAAAATGTCCGCTTTTGCAATGCCGCTGTGCTGCTCGCATTAACCTCAATGTCGCGCAACGGCCAAAAAATGCAGTGTAAGACTGCTGTAAGCCCACGCTGAGGGCCGCTTTTTGCTGATCCGGTTGGCGTTTAGATTGTGCCGGATGGACGAGGATTTGGCCGCTGAAGGAGTGTGCCCCCAGACACGTTGCCATCCCATCAAACAACCATCATGAAGGAGCGAGATTCTACCTCTGACTGGTAAAAATTAGAGGAGCACGTTACGTCTGCATAACCGATGGGATCGGTCTGCATGAACCGGCCGAGGGTGGGGGGAGTAGATGCGGGCCTTGTAGTAGTACATGCCGATCTCAGGTAGCCAGGTCTGGCCGGCATCCTGGAACCTTCCGATGTTGGTTGCGGCTGGGATGCCATATTCATCGTAGCGGTTGATGGCAATGGCGCTGCCTGCGCTGTCGCTAACCGCCACCACGCTGCCACGTTCGTCTGCGTGCAGCCAGCGGCGGTCAGCGAGGCTTGCACCTTCATACCAGACGATGGGTTCATCGGTGCCCGGGCCATGCACATAACGGCGAAGAACGCCGCTGTCACCACGTTCCTCGATTAGATCGTTGCCGTCGTATTGCATCCACGGCTGGTAATTGGGAGAGATAGCGGCAAAGTGGAAGCGATCTAAGGGATCATCGGCAACACCGTATCCTCCCGCAGAAGCCATCAGGTTTTCCGAGGTATAGCTGTAGTTGGTAGTCCCCGATCGGTAATTTATCAAAGCCAAGTCGGGCACATCTTCGCAAACATGCGTCAAGGGGATAAACGGGTCTTTGTAAGGCTTGAGCTTCTTGAACGAGCAATGGTTGTTTCAGCCATTGGTTGAGATATCCGTCCATCGGAGGGTGGTGGTGGCGCAACTAGCGAAGGCGATGGGCCAATAGCTTTAACGGCTACTTTGACCGATTTAACCACTTGCGATAGACAAACACCGCTATTACATATATACCAATTTAATACCAATATATGGCAGGCGACCCGGAGATGGAATTTGTTATCGGACTCATGTCTGGCACGTCGCGCGACGGTGTGGACGCAGTGCTCATCAAAACAGACGGTCTGAGTTTGGTAACGCCCATTGCTTTCCAGTTTGAACCCTATCCGGACTATTTGAGGTCGGCCATTGCAGACGCATGCGACGTGGCAATGAGTTGCACACAAAGGCAAACGCACCCCATTATCGAACATTGCGAACAATCACTCAGCGAGCGACACCTGACGGTCACTCATGCGCTGCTTAAAAAGGCAGGTGTTCTGGCAAGTGAAATATCGCTGATCGGTCTGCATGGCCACACTATCGCGCATCGGGCTGACCTTGGCTGGACCTGGCAAATCGGCAAAGCAGAGTTCCTGGCGAACCAACTCGACATCCCGGTAATGTCCAATATGCGCCAGTATGACGTGATGTATGGCGGTCAAGGCGCGCCACTCATACCCGTATTTCACCGTGCACTGTTCGCCGACACCTCACAGCCGGTTGCAGTCCTGAACCTCGGTGGAGTGGCTAATCTTACCTTCATCGGTCGTGACGGCGCGCTTGCCGCATTCGACTGCGGCATGGCGAATGCCTTGATCGATGACTGGATGTCCCGGAAAACGAATTATCCATATGATGAGGGTGGTGATTTTGCCGCCACCGGCGTGGTCGATGCCACAGCCTTGGGCAACATGCTGGAACACCCATTCTTTTCGGCATCTTTTCCCAAGTCGCTCGACCGAAAAGACTTCAATCTGGATTTTGTCGAGGGTTTATCGGCGGGCGACGGCGCCGCGACCCTGACAGCTTTTTCTGCCAGAGCCGTTGCCATCGGGCTGCGCCAATTGCCAGCCAAACCAAAGCGCTTGATTGTCTGTGGCGGCGGACGCAAGAACAGGACCATGATCAGAATGATCGAACAATATTGCGAAATTCCGGCAGTAATGACCGATGATCTCGGCTGGGACGGCGATGCCATCGAGGCGCAGGGATTCGCATATCTTGCATATCGCTGCCTTCACGGGCTGCCGATAACCTATCCCGGGACTACGGGCGTTCCTGAACCGATGTCTGGCGGAGTTCTGACAAGGCCCGAGAAAACAGTGATGCAAGAGGTACCTGCATGAACCTGTTTCTTGGCGTGGATGCAGGGGGAACCTCAAGCAAATCGCGGCTGACGGACGAAAATGGGAATGTTCTGGGTTCGGGCACTGCGGGACCGGCGAATACACGTATTGGCCTTGATATTCTCCACTCCACATTACTCGACGTTTCGATGCAGGCGATCCAAGCAGCCGGGTTGGGCATGGAAGATGCGGCCAAAGTCCGGTGCGGTATGGGTATTGCAGGCATAAACCGCATGGGAATGAAGCCGGAAATCCAGGCACTCGATTTTCCGTTCGCCAATGTCCAGTTTACCAGCGACGCGATGATTGCGAACCTCGGCGCGCATATGGGGGGTGATGGCGCCATTCTGATAATCGGGACCGGCAGTGTCGGCCTGGTGAAGCGCGGCGAAGACAGCTTCAGTATCGGCGGCTACGGTTTTCCGATATCCGACGAAGGAAGCGGTGCGGCTCTTGGCCTCAGTGCGATCCGGCATGCATTGCGTGCACTCGACGGCAGGACACGCCCCTCGCCGTTAAGCCAGGCTGTTACAAAGCAGTTCGATCACGCAATTCCGCGCGTCATTGCATGGATGGATGATGCAGCGCCAGGCGATTATGCAAGCTTTGCGCCGCTCGTGATGGATTACGCGGACAATGGGGATGAAATTGCCTTGTCGATCGTTCGCGATGCGGCACAGCATGTCGAACGATTTATTGAAACGATCATTTCTCGGGGGGCACCGCGATGCGTGTTGATGGGCGGCCTTGCGGAGCGGATGAAACCTTGGCTTCGCGTGCGCATCGTTGCCCAACTGCAGGATGCGCTTGGCGATGCACTCGATGGTGCTTTGATCTTGGCTGGCCGCCCTATTGGGTCTGGAGCATTTCGCCGGTGATGGCGTAGCCCCCGGTCAGCCAGTCGACAATTTCTCTCGCCGCCGGGTGGTCGATGTCGGCATATTTTCTTTGGAGCCGAACCATCTCATCACCAATGCCCAGCAGACCCCGATCTTCGAGCAAATTGAGGTCTGCCCTAAGGATAGCAGCGAGGTCGGAACCGCAGACTGTGGTTGCGGCTTCCATGAATGCAGACGCGTAGCAATAGGCATCGGCCTTGGAATAGGATTGAGGCAATGTCAGTGCCGGGATACAGCCTAAAACTGGCTGGGAAGCCGGGTTTATTGCATGATGCGCCAAGGATGACGCTATCTTGCCTGGACGCCCGGTGAAGGCGCGCAAGTGCAAATGATTAGACATGCGCGGTCCGTCGTTCACGGGGTAGTTGTCCCACAGCGAGGGTCTGCGGCCAAGCTGTTGTGCGACGTGGTCAAGATGTCCGGTGCTAAATTCACGCGAGCATACCTCTTCCCCTGTCCAGTAAACAGATACCGCAGGGTCGAGCAGTTTGCCGAGTGTGTTCAGATAGCCTTCCGGTCGCTTTCCGAACACTCGGTCAAGCAGGGGATCGTCAGAATAATAGCTTGGGCACATGAAAAAGCGCGATGCCTTGCTACGCCCAATGGCAAAACTGACTATTTCGGCCTGTCTTTCGGCAAGATCGGCATAATCGCCGCGCATGTCATCAAACATGATGACCAAGTCATCGATGCCAAGCATATCGAGCCAAGCTATCTTTGCCTTAAGGCTTTCTTTTGTCTCACGATCGAAGTCAACATGCGCGCCATAGGGCGACAATCCGACGCCTGACCTGACCCCCAGCCTTGCGCAATGCTCAACGAAGGCCCGCAAATTTCGAGTGTCTGCTTCGTCATGCACCTCACGCCAATTACGTCGCAGATTGCCGTCGATCTTTGGCGCGTAATGGAAGAAGGCGTAACCTGCAGGTGCAAGCCTGTCGATCACTGCGGCCCGTTCCGTCCAGCCCCACGCACGACCGAAATAGCCCTCGATAATGCCAAGCTCGGGCATCATGCCTCTTGTCCGGCTATCCAAACCCTGCCTATTTTGAGCTCTTCATCGAGATGGACGAGGTCGGCCCGAAACCCGGCCGATATCCGGCCATAAGCGTGACCCAGAGCCATAAAATCGGCAGGCGTGGTGCTTGCCATTCTGGAAGCCGAGGCGATATCGACCTGCATCAGTTCCACGCTGTTTCTGAACGCACCCGCCATATCGAGATCGGAACCTGCCAGCGTGCCATTGCCGGAACGCAGCATGCCGTTACTGGAGAACACCTCGGTACCGGCTACCTTGAATTCCGTGATATCTGACCCGACTGTAGGCATGGCGTCCGTAACAAGCATCAGTCCCTTGCTTCCCTTTGCTCGATATGCGGTGCGCAGCGAAGCAGGATGGACATGATGTCCATCAGCGATAATGCCACAAAAAAGCTCGCTGTCGAGACTTGCACCCACGACGCCCGGCGTACGGCTTTCCATCTGAGTCATAGCATTAAACAAATGGGTGACGCCTGACAGTCCTTCAGCCATCGCGCGCTGCATGTCATCATAGCTTGCCAGCGTATGTCCCGCAGCCACAGTAACGCCATTTGCCACGAGCGCTGCGATCATTCCGGCCGGAGCGAGTTCGGGCGCCAACGTCACCAGCGTCTTGCCGGATTTGAGCGACGAAAGAAGCGCGACTGCTTCGGCATCCAGGGTTCGGAATTTTCCGGCATCATGGATGCCATGCTTGCCGACATTGAGAAATGGGCCTTCGATATGAATTCCGACGACACCTGGGATACCGGCCCTAATTGCATCATCGACCGCAGAGATCGCCATAGCAATCACTGCAAGATCGTCGCTGATCAGCGTCGGCAGCATCGCCGTGGTTCCAAATTGTCTATGCGCCGCGGCTATCGTGGCGATACCGGCTAAAGTTGGTTGGTCATTGAAAAGTACGCCGCCGCCGCCGTTCACCTGCGTGTCGAAAAAGCCCGGCAAAAGCATGCCGCCATCAAGATATTGCACCGGGAAATTGTCGGGCAAAGCATTTTCGGAAAGCAAAGTTTCTATCCGGCCGTCGCTCATGACGAGTACATGGTCATCGTACCATATCTCGCCCGCTAAAATGCGAGCGCCCGCCAAAGCCATTCTGGTCATCTCGTTTCGGTCACCTTTTGCAGCATCGGCGGATGATCCGGATCATAGCCTCGCCCCACCGATATTGCATTCACCATGGCATAAAAAGCCTGTACCATGCCAATGGGAGCGGTAACGCTATCCAAGCCCTCCGGAAGCGGCAGGGACACACAGCCACTCAACTGCGTTCCGGCCACTGCAATTCTGGCGTTGCGAACGAGAAACTGTTCGACGATAGCTTCGAGCCCCACCGAACCTTGGTCCCGGGGCGGAAATATCAGCAACGGAAATCGCGATTTTACCAGCGCCATCGGTCCGTGTACAACCTCTGCGATGCTGAATGCTTCGGCATGAATACCGCTGGTTTCCTTAAACTTCAGGGCAGCCTCTTGGGCAACACCCAACGTCAAGCCACGACCGAGAACGAACATGCTTTGCGCTTCGTTCAGCATGTCGGCTCCGGCGGACCAGTCCTGGGCCCATGCCGCTTTCAAAGTATCGGGGAGCAATCTGACGGCTTCCCGGGTTTCCGCGTGCCGGGTCCAGTCAGCTACAAGATGCGCAAAAGCACATAAGCTCGCAATATAGCTCTTCGTTGCAGCGACGCTTTTTTCGGGGCCGGCATGCAGCGGCACGACAATTTCGGCGAGCTCCGCAAGCGGCGAGCTCACATCGTTCACAAAGGCGATAACAAGAGCACCGGCTTTCCGTGCCGCTGCTGCCGACAGAAGGAGATCGGGGCTTTTGCCAGATTGCGAGATCAGGATGAACGGCTGATTTTTCATGTGGAGCAAGGGCGCCCCATAAATAGAACTGATGGATGGCGCCTGCGACACGACAGGAATCCTAAGGCGCGTCTCGATCAGATATTTGGCGAAGGTCGCGGCGTGATCCGAACTCCCGCGTGCGCAGGTAAAGACGATCTGCGGATCGAGCGCGCGTAGCCGTCCCACAAGGTCCGCGATCAACGGCGCGTTTGATACATATTGAACGGCCGCCACTTCGCTGGCCTGAGCAGCTTCGGCGTACATCAATGTTTGGACAGGATCCCTCATATAATACCTATATAATACCAATTTACGCGACCGTGCAAGGCTGCTATCACGTGCATGGAGAAGATATGAACAGTCTGGCACAATCCCTTGGCGATCGTTTTGGTTCGCGACTCCTCACTGCCCCTGCCGCAACGGCGCAATATGCGCAGAGCGAAGGTCACCATGCCTGTCAACCCCCGTCCCTTGTGGCGCAACCCGAGACGGTCGAGGAAGTGCAGCTGCTCGTCAAAATGGCTGCGCAGGAAAAATATGCTATCGTCGCTTATGGCGCTGGAACATCGCTTGAAGGCAATGTGGCGGTAACAGCTACCGACACTCTTTGCATAGATTTCGGCCGGATGAACCGCATCGTCGAGGTGAGCCCCGCCGATCTTCTATGCGTGGTAGAACCGGGTGTGACGCGTGAACAACTGAACACGGACATCCGTGCCACAGGCTTGTTTTTTCCGGTCGATCCCGGAGCCAATGCAACGCTTGGCGGGATGATTTCTACGCGCGCATCGGGGACAACTACCGTGCGATACGGCAGCATGCGCGAGAATATACTCGGCCTGAAAGTCGTCACCGCCGATGGCAGCCTCATTTCAACGGGAACGCGCGCGCGCAAGTCGGCATCGGGATATGACCTCACGCATCTTTTTACTGGCGCGGAAGGGACGCTTGGCCTGATCGTAGAGGCGAGCCTGCGCCTGCATGGTCAGCCTGAAAAGATACTCGCGGCAACGTGGAACTTTGGCACCGCAGGCGGCGCGGTCGATACTGTCATCGAAACCATCCAGTCCGGTGTGCCGATTGCCCGGATGGAGTTGCTTGACGAGGCAGCTATCCGGGCCTGCAACCGGCAAAGCTCCCTGGGACTACCCGAGCAGCCCATGCTGTTCCTGGAATTTCACGGATCGGAGTCGAGCGTTTCCGACCAGCTTGAGCTCGTTCGGCTGATAGGTGAAGGCCATGGCGGCGGAAGATTGCAGTTTGCAACCGCGACCGAAGAACGCAACGCCCTGTGGAAGGCACGGCATCAGGCACTCTGGGCAGCAAAGGCAATGGTGCCCGGAGCCGTTGCCTGGATCACCGATATCTGTGTGCCCATCAGCCAGTTAAGCAACGCAATCGCCCGTGCCAAAGCGGCAATCGACGCATCAGATCTTTTTGCGCCGATACTTGGCCATGTCGGCGACGGCAATTTTCATGTCTTCTTCATATTGCGACCCGACGATGCGGCGGCCTGGGACAGGGCGCGGATCATCAACGAGGCGATGATCGACCATGCGCTGTCGGTAGGCGGAACCTGTACGGGCGAGCATGGCATTGGGCTGGGCAAGCGTCAGGCCATGCAGCGCGAGCATGGAGCCGAGAGCGTTGCAACGATGCGTCTGATAAAGGATGCGCTGGACCCGTCGGGGCTTTTCAATCCGGGCAAGATTTTCCTGGACTAGACCTTGAGCACCCATCCGCGCCGCTTGAGGCACGGCAGCACAGCACAGGAAAGCGCGGCCGCGATGACGGCGTAGAGCAGCGATGTCAACGGTGCCGGCAATCCGGCCCGCGCAAGACCCTGATAGCTAATGTCCCATATCGTCTCACCGCCGGGCAATTTGCGTACGATGATTGCGATGAGCAGCGTGTGGACGACATAGAGCGTAAGCGCTGCCTGGCCGAGACTTACCGTCCACAGTGCAAGCCTGCTCTCGCCAATATATGGCCAGACCGCCCTGAGCCATGCCCAGAAGATAATCCCGATACCGCAGGTGACCAGTGCGAAACTTGCAGTCCACAGATTCTTGTTGAGCGGCAATATCGGCGTCAACGCGAGGCCGGCAGCAAGCATTGCAAAGCCAGCGAGCGCCAGCCGCGAGTTGCCAACATCGCGGCCTTTGATCCAGCGCATCACGGCAACCCCGATCAAGCCATTGGCGCAAGCGGTCAGAGTGGACAGCACCCCTTCCGGCTCCCAGGTTTTGCGCAAGACCCGGCCCGGAATCAGATTCTGATCGAGCCATCCGCTGATTCCCTCGCCTGGTTTCATGCCAGGCGCGCCGCCTTCAGGTGTCCCGACCTTCAGCAGCATCCAGGAATGGATGAGGAGAAGCAGGATGGCGATGACCATAGGTAATATTGCACTGCGCCTCGCGAGTATGACCGCTGCGCAGACGAGATAAACGATGGCGATGCGCTGCAGTACACCGCTCCAACGGATCATCTCATGATCGAGCGTCGGCCTGATAAGCCAGCTCAAGACAACGCCAATCAGGAAAAGCAGAAACACCCTGCGACAAATCGCTATCCAGCTGAAAACATGCCCGGGCTTGTCGAGCGCCAAAGGCGCTGACAATCCCACGATCAGCAGGAAAACCGGGAACACCAGATCGGCAAATGTCAGGCCATTCCAATCGGCATGCGTCAGCATCGCAAATGCGGCGTCAGGATTTCCCTGAACATTCACCAATATCATCAACAGCACGTCCAGCCCGCGAAAGCTGTCGAGCGATGGATCGCGACCGGCAACGGGCCTACTCACAATACCGCAAAAGGTCCGCGTAGTTCGCTTACAAATTCATATCGTTCACCGCGATAGGCAGAACGGGTAAGTTCCACAGGCCGCCCATCCGCCCGTCGGGTAAGACGCTCGATGCGTAAAATTTCAGTTTTTTCGGGGATGGAGAGCAGGCTGGCTTCGGTCGGACCTGCCAGCGCCGCCCGGATTTTCTGCTGACCGGTCACCGGCCGGTTGCCACACTGGTCGAGCGCCTGATAGAGCGAATTTCCCAGATGTGCCATATCGGGCAGCATTTCGGCGGGCACAACCCCATTCTCTATTGCCAACGGTCCACCTCCCCCCCCCTCCCGACCCGGCCCGACCCGCCCCCGTCGCCGGCGCCCGTGACTTCCAATCACGCGGATT
>JACVCM010000106.1 GCA_016742125.1 Sphingomonadaceae bacterium
GCATAGGCCCCAATGGCCGGCGTCTGTGGAGCAGGCTTTGCAACGACTGTATTACCCGCGACAAGTGCCGCAGCAACCTGTCCCAAAAAGATTGCCAGTGGAAAATTCCAGGGCGCAATCGCGACCCAGACACCGCGTCCTTCGTGACGCAGGATGTTTCGCTCGCCGGTGGGCCCGGGTAGCTCCACAGGCCGCAAATCCGTCCGCGCCCGCGCCGCATAATAGCGGCAGAAATCCACCGCTTCGCGCACCTCCGCCAGAGCATCGGGTATCGTCTTCCTGGCCTCCTGCACCGCGACGGCCATGAGTTTGGTGCGATGTTGCTCGAGTAAGTCAGCCAGCCGGTCGAGACAGGCTGCGCGTTCTTCAAGCGGAGTAGCTTGCCACGAGGCATAGGCATCGAGCGCATTTGTGACCGCTTGGCGCGCATCGCCGCCGTGCCGGCCATCCATTGTTGCAGGTCTTGCGATTTCAGCCGCGATTTCTGCCAGAACCTGGCGGTCGTCCAGATCCATGCCGCCGCTGTTGGACCGTTCCGGCTGAAATAGGTCGGCGGGCAAGGCAATGGCTGGATGCCGTGTACCGCCCACTGCCATCACCTTCTCGACCGGATCGGCAAGCAACTCATCCTCGCTCACGGACTGATCGGCAAGTTGGTGCACAAAGCTTGAGTTTG
The DNA here is from genome assembly GCA_016742125.1 of Sphingomonadaceae bacterium. Taxonomy (GTDB): domain Bacteria; phylum Pseudomonadota; class Alphaproteobacteria; order Sphingomonadales; family Sphingomonadaceae; genus Sphingorhabdus_B. The sequence goes on from JACVCM010000106.1 coordinate 677, forward strand.
CACCATTTTCCAGCAAACGCCGGACCAGATAGGCCAACAGATCCCGGTGCCCGCCAACCGGGGCATAAGTCCGGCAATGATAGCCGTGCTCGCGCACCAGTCGCTCGAACAGCCCCTCTCCCATGCCGTGCAACCGCTGGAATTCAAAATCGCGGCTCTTGCCCGCCCATTGCAATATCGTCGCAACGGTCAAGGCATTATGGCTGGCAAAGGCAGGACGGATATTGGCAGCGGCGAACATGTCGTGCGCGCAAGCCAGATAGGATACATCGGTCGCTGGCTTGCGCGTAAACAGCGGAAAGTCCGGCAGGCCGCGCTCCTGCGCCAGCTTGATCTCACTGTCCCAATAGGCCCCTTTGACGAGGCGCACCTGCATCATGCGCTTGGTCGCGGCCCCCAGGGCGTTTGCCCAGCCAATTGTCGGCCGCGCGCGTTTCGAATAGGCTTGTACAGCCATGCCAAGACCGTCCCAGCCGGACAGGGCAGGATCGCGCGCGACAGCCTCGATAATGTCGAAACTCATTTCCAACCGCGCAGCTTCTTCAGCGTCTACGGTAAGCTGCACGCCCAACGCAGCCGCTGAGCGAGCGAGCTCGGCAACCATTTCTGTCAGCTCCGGTACACATTTCGCGGCTTGCGCGGTTTCATACCGCGGGTGGAGCGCCGACAGCTTGACCGATACACTATGCCCACGCGCCGCATTCTTGCCGACCGCAGCAATCGCATGCACATAAGCCTCGAAATAGCGTTCAGCATCTGCCTTGGTCCGCGCCGCCTCGCCCAGCATGTCGAAGCTAGCGGTAAAACCGTGATTTTCCTTGGCCTCCATACGTTTGATGGCTTCCTCAATGGTACGGCCCATGACAAAGACCTGTCCCATCAACCGCATCGCCGCGCCAACCGCTTGCCGTACGAACGGTTCGCCTGCCCGCGCGATAAGGCGTTTCAGACTGCTGTCACTGTCGCCCAATACTGCCTTCCCCAGCACCAGTCCCCAGGTTGCGCTGTTGACGAGCATGCTTGACGATTGCCCTTTGTGACCGCGCCAGTCGGCATCGGTCAGCTTGTCCGCAATTAACAAGTCTGCGGTTTCGGGATCGGGTACGCGCAAAAATGCTTCAGCCAGGGACAGCAGCGCGGTGCCCTCTTCGGTGCCGAGGCGATATTCCTGCAAGAACTGGTTTACCCAGCCATCGGATTGAGCCTTGCGCAGTTCGCCGAGCAGTGCACGAGCCTTGCCAACAATCGCCGCGCGCTCGGTTTCATCGACTCTTGCCGCTACAACGAGCGGCGCAAGCACCTCAGGTTCGGACTTTCGGTAGAGTGGGCGGACGGCAGCGCGGGCAGAGTCGAGCGACATAATCATCCGAGCGCCTTGCCGGATATTGCGGAGGCAAACAAGTTACAGCTGCAACGAAAAGGCCAGCACCGTGTCCGGTGCTGGCCGTCCCCCGTAAGGGGTTCCACCGGGCGGCAGAGAAGGTTCAGGGATGCCGCCCGGCGAAAACTTCAATCGTTACCGATAGCGACGGCAGTTGCTGTCGGCCTTGTCGATCGCCCGGCCTGCCAGGGCACCGACCGCTGCACCGATAATGCTGCCTTCAGTCTTGTTGCCGCGACGGGCAACTTCGTTACCGAGCAGGCCACCTGCTACCGCACCAATGATGGTGCCGCCGGTGCCTTTGTCGCATCGCGCGTTTCCGCGGTAATAACGGTCGCCACGATAATAACGATCACCACGATGATAGTCGCGACGGTCGTAGCGGTCGTCATACCGGTCGTAGCGGCTATAGCCATCGTCATAACGTCCACCTGCCATGGCCGGGGTAGCGGCAACACCTGTTACTGCCGTTGCGGCGAGGACAAGGGCACCGATTGTGTTCTTGAACTTGGTCATCTTTTTACTCCTTGTTTCTGGCCGTTCCCTTTCTGTCGGAAGAAAGCGGCGGTTTGATTTCCTGTTGATGCTGTTATGGACCGGGGCAATTGAGCCGATGCTGAATGCGTCGTTATTTTTCGTTCAGGTTTAAGCCTGATTAGATGAACGGATAGTAAGCTGGATGCTGCGACGTCTACGGGTTCTTTTTGCGACTTTGGCCTTGGCGTTTCTGGCTGTGGCTGGCGTACGTGTTGTCTACCCCAGCAAAAGTCAGGCCATTGCGCTGAAGCCGCTGCCCCTGGATTCCAACCATCCCGGAATCAGACGGCTGGGCGATCTCATTTTCCTCAATGCCTGGGAATTGCGAAGCGATAATCAGGATTTCGGCGGCATATCGGCATTGACGGTATTGGCAGATGGCCGGTTTATCGGAATTGGCGACGCAGGCACCTTGATCGGGTTCGGGATGGGTAAGGGTCACAATATGGATCGCCCGTTCATCGCACCTCTGCCCGGCAAGCCCTTGTCGGGTTTCGATTATAGGGACTGGGACAGCGAGGGGATTGCGTATAATCCGGGCAGCGGCGAATTCTGGGTCAGTTTTGAAGCCAACCACGCGATTCGGCGATACTCCAGGTCGTTTTCAAGAGTGACAGGCTCGGTCGAGATGTCGGGTCGGCACAAATGGGCCCCGAATAAGGGTATCGAAGCGCTGGTTCGGCTTCCGGACGGGCGCTTCGTAGCCATCGCGGAAAATCTGGAGCAGGGCCTGCACGAGGGCTATCTGTTTTCGGGCGACCCGGTTGAAAAGGGGACTGTAAAAACATGGTTCCAGTTTCGCCCGCCAGCGGGGTACCGGGTTACCGACGCAGTGCTGCTCAGCGATGGCCGACTCATGTTGCTCAACCGCAGTGTCGGTTACCTGAGGGGGTTTTCTGCGAAGCTCTCTATATTGGAACTGTCGCAGATTGGCAGGAATGCCATTGTTGCCGGGGAGGTTGTCGCAACGCTAGGCGCGCCGCTGTTGGTCGACAATATGGAAGGCATTGCAGTCACCCCTGACAAAACGGGCGACATCATCTGGCTGATTTCCGACAATAATTTCAATATTTTTCAACGGACCTTGCTGATGAAGTTCCGCTTGGCGGAGCGACAGGACAAGAAAAAACCGGAAGCGGTAGCCGCCCCCGGTTTCGATTCACTTTAAAGGTCCGCCTAGACGGAAAGAATCAGGCTGCCGCCTTCAGCTTCTTGGCCACTTCTTTCTTCACCTTGCGGGCGTTGGTCGACAGCTTGTCGTCCGATGTCTTGAGGAGCCAGTTGTCCAGACCTCCATTATGCTCGACAGAGCGCAGGCCGTGGGTCGACACCTTGAACTTGAAGCCCTGCTCCAGCGCGTCCGAAAGAAGCGTTACATTCTGCAAATTGGGCAGAAAGGTACGCTTGGTCTTGTTGTTGGCGTGGCTCACATTGTTCCCGACGAGGCGGCCCTTGCCGGTAAGTTCGCAAATGCGCGACATGATATCTATCCCGTAAAATTGGTTGCATGCGGAATCGCTGTCCCGCGAAAGTCGCTGCCCCTAACCTCCAAAGCCGGAAAGGTCAACCCGCGCTGTGGCCAAATCGGCTGCAAATCGCTAGCAAGGACCGATGCCGCTCACAAAAGCCCGCGAAATGATGGAAGAAGCGCTAAAACTTGCGCGCGCGGCTGTCGATGTCGGCGAAGTGCCCGTGGGCGCAATCGTGGTCAGGGATGGTGCGATCATCGGTCGCGGTGCGAACCGCCCGATCGGAAATCATGACCCCACGGCGCACGCCGAAATCGTCGCCATGCGCGAGGCTGCCTCTTATCTCGGCAACGACCGGCTGACGGACTGCGACCTGTGGGTCACGCTCGAACCATGTGCGATGTGCGCCGGAGCGATTGCGCATGCAAGGATAGCGCGGCTTTATTATGGTGCGGACGATCCGAAGGGCGGTGCGGTTGCGCATGGGCCAAGGCTGTTCGAGCAGCCGACGGTGCACCATAGGCCGGAAATTTACGCTGGTATCGCGGCGGACGAAGCGACCGAGCTGCTAAAGACTTTTTTTGCCCAACGCCGTTAGCGTAGATGTTCGCCAAAAAATGTCAGAGTTCGCTGCCACGACAGATCGGCGGCAGACCTGTCATATCGCGGCGTGCTGTCATTGTGAAATCCATGCTGCGTTCCGGGGTAAAAGTGAACCTGGTGCCGCTTCTGGTTTGCAATCAGCGCCGCTTGATAGGGAAGCGCCCCTGCATTGATGCGCTCGTCATTCTCTGCGTAATGAATAAGCAGGGGAGCCTTGATGGCGGGCACTTCTTCGGCCTTGGGCTGCCTGCCATAGTAGGGAACTGAAGCGGCAAGATCGGGCTGCGCCACAGCCAATGCATTGCAGACGCCGCCGCCGTAGCAGAAGCCCACTGCGCCGACCTTGCCGCTGCTGTCCTTGTGGTCGCGGAGCCAGGCGAAGCTGGCGAAGAAATCCTCGAGCAATTTGGCCGGATCGAGCTTCGCCTGCAGTTCGCGGCCCTTGTCGTCATTGCCTGGATAGCCGCCAACCGAAGACAGGCCGTCGGGGCCGAGCGCCAGATAGCCTGTCTTTGCCAGACGTCGGACCACATCCTCGATATAAGGGTTAAGTCCGCGATTTTCGTGAACGACAAGCACGGCGGGAAGCTTGCCTTTCGCCTTGGCCGGTTTTGCCAGCAAGCCATTTATGCTGCCATGTCCTTCCGCGCTGGGAATGGTAACGCGCGAAGTTACAATCGCAGGATCATCCGGCTTTACCTGCTGCGCCAGCGCATAATCGGGCGCAAGCTGGCTGAGGATCATCAGACCGGTCACGCCCGCCGCAGCATATTTTCCGGCTTCGGCAATGAATTCGCGTTTGGTCAGCTTGCCGTGCACATAACCGTCGAAAACTTCGAGGATATAGGGATGGAAATCGCTGGCCCTCATTCGATTTGTCACGATTCCATCGACTCCTGTTTCGTTGCCCGATCTTCGTCGCACCAGCGCAGGCTGGGGCAACGGAACATCAACCGCTTCTCATCCAAACTCAGTGCACGAATCTCGCCACAACATCCCGATAGGACCGGCTCACTTTGACCTGCGCGCCCGATTCGAGCACGAGGAAGCATTCACCATTGGTGTGCGGCTTTACCTGACGCACCTGATCGAGGTTGACGATGGTCGAACGGTGCACGCGCTGGAAGGTACGCGGGTCGAGGCGCTTTTCGAGGTCCTTCATCGTTTCGCGCAGGATGAGGCTGTTATCTGCGGTGTAGATGCACATATAGTCGCCCGCCGCGTCGATACGCTCGATGCTTTCCACGTCGACGCGGAATATCTGACCGCGATCCTTGACGTTGATCAGCTTTTCAAACCGGGTCGAAGATGAGCTTTCGTCATCCAGCGAACCAAGATTGTCGGCGGCATTGGGAGCGACCTCGTTGATTACGTTCCGCAACCGCTCCAGCTCGTCCTGTGTACGCCGATCGGCAAGTCGGCTGCGAACACGTTCCATGGTGTCGGCGAGCCGGTCGGGTTCCACCGGCTTCATCAGATAATCGATCGCCTGCGCTTCAAACGCCTTGATCGCATGCTCGGAATAAGCGGTGACAAAGACGAAAAGCGGCGGATCGATGTCCATAATGCCCTGCACGACCGAAAAACCGTCGAACCCCGGCATCTGGATATCGAGAAAAACAAGATCGGGCTTCAGCGTCTTGATCTTGCGGATCGCCTCACGGCCATTGTGGCAGGTGGCGACGATCTCAATATCGTCAAAGGCTTGCAGTCTCAATTCCAGGCCCTGAATGGCCAATTTCTCGTCGTCGACCAATATGGTGCGAATGCTCATGCGGTTACCATTCCTTGTGATACTGCCCCCGCTTGATTGTTTTCGACCGGTATAATGCGGTTTTGATAGGGTAGTTCCAGCAAAACCTCAAATCCTCCGCCGGCCTTGACATAATGTTCGAAACGCTGGTCATCACCATATGCCTGAACCAGTCGTTCACGCGTATTGGCCATGCCAACCCCTGTCGACAGGCTGTGGTCTTGCTGCCCCGGCTGCAACCCCGGACCGGTATCCGACACGATGATCCGAACCCTTTGGCCGACGAGTTGAGCACTGACCGAAATATCGGCCCCTTCCTCTTTGGGGGTCACGGCATATTTGATCGCATTCTCGACCAGTGGTTGCAGCAGCAGCGATGGCACCAGCGCATTCTCGACTGCGGGTTCAATGACGAAAAATGTCCGCAATCGCTCTTCGAAACGCATTTTCTCGATGTCCAGATACAGCTTCAGAGTTTCGATCTCTTGCGTAAGCGGCACTTTAGCCGCGGCCTCGTTGATCAGTGTAAAGCGTAGGAAGGAAGACAACCGGGACAGCATGGCATTAGCCTGCTCGGTCTGTTTCAGCAAAACGAGCGTCGAAATGCTGTTGAGCGTGTTGAAAAGAAAATGCGGGTTGAGCTGGTACCGCAGCATTGTGAGCTGCGCACTTGTCGCCTGCGCTTCCAGCCGGAGCATCTGGTCGGCCTGCTCCTCGGCGCGGACGAAATAGTTGATGGCGTAATAGAGCGCCGACCAGGCCGCAAGCAGAACCGAGTTGATGTAAATCGCAGCCAGCCATAGTTGCGCAAACGGGGTTTCGTCCGCTCCTTCGCGAATGGTTTGCAGCACCCAAACATCGATATAGGCATAGCCGATTGTCGCCACCGATACCGCAATGGCGGTGGCGCTCCAGGTGATGAACGGCCGCTGATCGATCAGGAAACGGTAGATCACCGACAAGACTAGGGTAATCGAATAGCCGGTCACGGCCGAAATCAGGATTGGGACGAGGAAGCTGACCGGCTGACCCTGCGCAATCCCCGATGCCGCACGCAGGATTACCGCGCCAGCCCAGCCTGCCGAATGCAGGTTCCAGAATGCGCGGTTCTTGTCGGCAAAAAAAGGTTTATCGGTCAGCTCTAGAACGGCCATGGCGCGGGTCTAGCCGTATTTTACCTTTGCATGAAGCCCTTGTTTCACGTCGGCGTCGTGATAGCATGACGGTAGAGAGGATTTCGGCCATGAACCATCAAGACGACCGCGCATCATTTCACGATATGTCGGAAAGCACGCAGGAAGACTGGCAGATCATCATGCGGCACAATATCCCGTTCGCGCAGAATGGCGGCCGAAGGATTCTGGATCATTTGAAGCTGCTCGATGGCGATTTTGGCGGATTTGCCGTCGATCGTCTGACCCATTCGCTGCAGACGGCGACCCGCGCCTACCGCGATGGGCGTGAGAATGACTATGTCGTGATGGCGCTATTGCACGACATAGGCGACACGCTGGGCGCGTCCAACCATCCCGACATCGCCGCCGCGATATTGAAGCCTTTTGTGTCCGAAAAGCTGCACTGGATCGTTCAACATCACGGCATCTTTCAGGGGCATAATTTTTTCCATCATCTGGGTCTGGATCGCGACATGCGCGAACAATTTCGAGGTCATGAGTGGTTCGCCGACACTGAGGAATTTATCGACAAATATGACTGCCCGGCGTTCGATCCGGATTACGACACACTGCCGCTCGAGTTTTTCGAGCCAATCGTAATGGAACTGTTCCGCTTTCCGAAGAACAGCATCTACAAGCGCGCGGTGGAAACTGAAGCGGCTCAGTAACGCGCCGGTTAATCGCCGCAGCCCTGAGCCTTCAGCGCCATCGCGCTCACGGCTCAAGGCTATGATGTTGCCATGACGGCTCGTTCCTACCGCCCCAGCAGGACCCTTGCCTGTCCGGCGATCTGGGCGAGCATGGCTGGCGTTGGCATCCCGGCTAGTTTGGCACGGTCCACCATTGCCTTGAAAACCCGGACACGGGCCGCATTTTCTGCAATCCAGGCTTGCGCGTCCTCGACGGGCTTCTTTGCACCGCGGCGCCGCAGGAAATCGAGGCGCATGGCCTGAAAATCCCTTGCGAGGCCGGCAACCAGCAAGCGCTCCCAGGGATCGTGCGGATCCATCTGCATCGCGGTGCCTTGTGCCCATCCGATGCCAAGCGCATCGCCCAGGGCGGTAAAGGCCTGCGTCAATGCGGTGACATCCGCCTTTTGGGTAGAGGAAAGCGCAGCCAGACCGATTGCACCGTCAAGCTGTGCCATTTGCACCAGCCTTTCGGCGATCTTCCGCGGCGCGCCGTTTTCGATAAGCCGCAGACCAAAGCTCTCGGTCTGATGCCGGACATCGGCAGGCAGCAGACTGTCAAGCGAGTCCGACAGCTTTTTCAGAACCGGCGCATAGATTGCCGTTGCGCCGCCAACATCACGGCCTTCGGCGGCGTTACGGATGATGTCGGCCATTTGCGCGCGAGTCTCGACCGCGGCCTGATTGAACAGCATCAGGCGGGTCGATTCGGCCATATCGGCGCTGTCAATCGCCGCCCAAAGCGACGGCAGGTCGTAAATGCGCTCGGCAATCGCAAACGCCGCTGCGACATCGCCCAGGCTGCATCCCTCTTCCTCCGCCAGTTCGAACGGATGAAGCATGCCAAGCCGGTTCACCATACGGTTAGCCAATTTGGTTGCGATGATTTCCTTTCGAAGCCGGTGTGCAAGGATTGCCGACTTGTGTTTTGCAACCATCGCAGCAGGAAAAGCGGCGAGCAGTTCGCTGTCCATGGACGGGTCAGTCGCAAGCGGCGCTTCCTCCACACCATCCTGTGCCGCCAGTTTGGCGGTCGAGAGCAGCACGGCAAGTTCAGGCCGCGTAAGCCCCCGCCCCTCGCTCGCACGCCGGAATAGCTCGTCGTTGGGTGCAATCCCCTCCACAGCCCGGTCGAGACGGCCGTCGCTTTCAAAGGTTTCGATAAGCCGCACATAGGCCGGCAAATCCCCGACCCCGCCCGTCTCGGCAATCGACAGCGCCAGCGTCTGCAGGCGGTTATCCTCCAGCACAAAATGCGACACCGCGTCGGGCATTTCGGCGAGAAGCCTGTTACGGACCGGTTCCTTCAGCCGGTCGGCGCGCCTTTTGGCGTTGAGCGCGGTCTTGATATTCACCCTATTTGTCCGAACAGTGGCACCGGCACTGTTGTCGGTAAAA
>JACVCM010000107.1 GCA_016742125.1 Sphingomonadaceae bacterium
GCTGGAAGATGGCAGCTTTGGACGTGCGGCGGTGCCATCAGGCGCATCGACCGGTGCCTACGAGGCTGTCGAAAAGCGCGATGGCGACAAATCGCGTTACATGGGCAAGGGTGTGCTGCAGGCCGTGGAGGCCGTAAACGGAACAATTTCGGAAGCCCTTATCGACCTTGATGCCGAGGATCAGGAAGATATCGATCAGGTGATGATCGATCTCGACGGTACCGATAACAAATCTAATCTGGGTGCTAATGCCATACTCGGCGTGAGCCTCGCGGTGGCAAAGGCGGCCGCCGATGCGCGCGGATTGCCGCTCTACCGCTATGTAGGCGGGGTCAGCGCGCATGTTTTACCCGTGCCGATGATGAACATCATCAACGGTGGCGAACATGCCGACAACCCGATCGACTTTCAGGAATTCATGGTAATGCCGGTCGGCGCAGGTTCGCTGGCCGAGGCGGTGCGCTGGGGTTCCGAGATTTTTCACACTCTGAAAAAGGGCCTGCACGAAAAAGGGCTGGCCACTGCAGTGGGTGACGAGGGTGGGTTTGCGCCTAATCTGGCCTCGACCCGCGATGCGCTCGATTTCATCATGGCGTCGATTGAAAAGGCCGGCTTTAAGGTCGGTGATGACGTTGTCCTGGCACTGGATTGCGCTGCGACCGAGTTCTTCAGAAACGGCAGATACGAGATTTCCGGCGAGGGGCTTTCACTCACTCCATACGAGATGGCCGATTATCTGGCTGCCTTGTGTAAGGATTACCCGATCCGTTCGATCGAAGACGGGATGAGCGAGGATGATTTTGAAGGTTGGAAAGCAATAACCGACAAGATTGGGGAGGAAGTGCAACTGGTCGGCGACGACCTGTTCGTCACCAATCCGGAGCGGCTGTCGATGGGCATTGGCAAGGGATTGGCAAACTCTCTACTGGTCAAGGTCAATCAGATCGGCACGCTGACCGAAACGCTGGCTGCGGTGTCGATGGCACATCGAGCTTCCTATACTGCCGTTATGTCGCATCGTTCGGGCGAGACAGAGGATGCGACCATCGCCGACCTCGCGGTGGCGACCAATTGCGGGCAGATCAAGACGGGCAGTCTTGCCCGCTCGGATCGTTTGGCAAAATATAACCAGCTGATCCGTATCGAAGAAGAGCTCGGTAGCGCGGCGGTGTATGCGGGGCGGTCGATTTTCCGCTGATTATATCCTCCCATTTCTGCGAAATGTGGAGGATACGGGTTTGATTGCCTGACAGGTGGAGCTATAACCTATCGCAATCATGCCGCGCCCGAAGAAAAATCCTGAATATGTCAAAACGGTCATTGGGCCGGGGCTGGCGCTTGTCGCATTGCTCGGAATTGCGTCATACGCACTGCTTGGGCCGACGGGGATTATCGCCTGGACCGACTATCGCGCGGCGCTATCCGAACGCAAAATCGAATTGGCCAACTTACAAAAGGAGCGCGACGCGCTGCGGAACCGGCAACTGCTGCTCGACCGTGACAATGTCGATCCCGATCTGGCCGGAGAGTTGATGCGCAAGGAGCTGAACGTTGTTGCTCCCGACGAGGTTGTTGTTCCTCTCAAGTGAATAGCTATGCATGCTTTTTCGTTACGGAAAAGCGCTTTTCATCGCGAAGGATTTTGACTAGGCGGCTGATAACAGACCGAAGAGGATAACTGTCTTGGCCAAAACCCCCGCCAAAAAATCCGCACCCAAAAAAGCCAGTGTCAGCGGAGATGTGGCCCGCGCCAACCGGGAACGTCCGGCAGAACCCGTACCGTACAAGGCCAGTAAGGAAGAGCTGCTCGAATTTTACCGTCAAATGCTCCTAATCCGCCGGTTTGAAGAGAAAGCCGGGCAACTTTACGGGCTAGGTCTGATCGGCGGATTTTGTCATCTTTACATAGGACAAGAGGCGGTGGCCATCGGGCTGCAATCGGCTCTGACGCCTGGCAAAGACAGTGTGATTACCGGTTATCGCGACCATGGCCATATGCTTGCCTATGGGATCGACCCCAATGTCATCATGGCCGAGCTAACCGGTCGCGCCGCCGGAATTTCCAAGGGCAAGGGCGGGTCGATGCACATGTTTTCGACCGAGCATAAATTTTATGGCGGGCATGGTATTGTAGGTGCGCAGGTCAGTCTAGGCGCGGGGCTGGCGTTCGGGCATAAGTATTCAAACGACGGCGGCGTTTGCCTTGCCTATTTTGGCGACGGTGCGGCCAATCAGGGACAGGTCTACGAATCCTTCAACATGGCCGAGCTGTGGAAGCTGCCGATCATCTTCGTGATCGAGAATAACCAATATGCGATGGGCACCAGCGTCAATCGCGCGTCTTCGGAAGACCAGCTTTACCGGCGCGGCGAGAGCTTTCGCATTCCCGGTATCCAGGTCGACGGCATGGATGTGCTCGCTGTACGCGGCGCCGCCGAAGTTGCACTCGAATGGGTGCGCGGCGGCAAGGGGCCGGTGCTGCTCGAAATGAAAACCTATCGCTATCGCGGCCATTCGATGTCGGACCCGGCCAAATATCGCAGCCGTGACGAGGTGCAATCGGTACGTGACAACAGCGATCCAATTGAGGGTTGCAAAGCCTATCTCGCCGAGATGGGTGTGGGCGAGGACGAGCTGAAAGCCATCGAAAAGGAAATCCGGACTATCGTGAATGAATCTGCCGACTTCGCCGAAACCTCTCCTGAACCAGAATTGGGCGAACTTTATACCGACGTGTTGGTGGAGCAATATTGATGGCTATCGAACTGAAAATGCCAGCGCTTTCGCCGACGATGGAAGAAGGCACGCTCGCCAAATGGCTTGTGAAGGAAGGCGATGCGGTGAAGTCGGGCGATATCTTGGCCGAGATCGAGACCGACAAGGCGACGATGGAGTTCGAAGCGGTCGATGAAGGGGTGATTTCATCGATTACCGTTGCAGAAGGCACCGACAATGTGAAGGTCGGGACGGTGATTGCGCTCATTGCAGGCGAAGGCGAAGATGCCGCGTCCGCAGAGCAAGTGACAGCCGACAAGCCTGAAGCAGAAGCAGCATCTGTTGCACAGGAAAAGACCGTTGACGCTCCGGCGCCTGCATTAAAGGATGAAACACCCAAGCCGGTAAAGACCGACCCCGCCATCCCCGCCGGCACAGCGATGACCTCGCTCACCCTGCGCGAGGCTTTGCGCGACGCGATGGCAGAGGAGATGCGCCGCGACGACCGGGTTTTCGTAATGGGAGAGGAGGTCGCTGAATATCAGGGCGCGTATAAAGTCACCCAAGGTCTGCTTGACGAATTCGGCGCGCACCGTGTCATTGATACGCCGATCACCGAATATGGATTTGCCGGCATCGGCACGGGCGCGGCGATGGGCGGCTTGCGTCCGGTCATCGAGTTTATGACTTTCAACTTTGCGATGCAGGCAATCGATCACATCATCAACTCTGCGGCCAAGACCAATTACATGTCGGGCGGGCAGATGCGTTGCCCCATCGTTTTCCGCGGACCCAATGGCGCCGCGGCGCGGGTGGGCGCGCAGCACAGCCAGAATTACGCGCCCTGGTATGCGAGCGTGCCCGGGTTGATCGTGATATCGCCTTATGACGCAGCTGATGCCAAGGGTTTGCTAAAGGCTGCCATCCGCTGCGAAGATCCGGTCGTGTTCCTCGAAAACGAGCTGCTTTACGGTCGCACTTTCGAAGTGCCCGATCTGGACGACCATGTCCTCCCCATCGGTAAGGCACGGATTATGCGGCAGGGATCTGACGTGACCATCGTCAGCTATTCCATCGGCGTCGGAATGGCGCTCGAAGCCGCCGAGAAACTGGCAGGCGAGGGGATCGATGCCGAGGTCATCGACCTGCGCACCATCCGCCCGCTCGACAAGGCGACGGTGCTGGCGAGCCTTGCGAAGACCAACCGGCTCTTGATCGCGGAGGAGGGTTGGCCGGTTTGCTCGGTTGGCAGCGAGATCATCGCGATTTGCATGGAAGAAGGCTTCGACGACCTCGACGCGCCGGTGATCCGTGTCACCAATGAAGATGTGCCGATGCCTTATGCAGCCAATCTGGAACGGGCGACCCTGGTCAATGCGGACAAGATCGTGGCGGGGGTGCGGAAGGTGCTGGGTTAACTAGCCCAACTCGTCACGCTTCAAATGCGCAGCTAGACGCCTCCACGCCGTCGATCTGATAGACACCTTCCTCGCCGCCGGTGTAATCGCGAACATCGCGGACGACCATCGATGCCGTCTTGGTGATGCTTTGCTCACCCAGTTGCGAAAACCCGTTGAGGATCAGCGGTCGGAAGAAATAATGCGTTTCGACAAACATTAGCGCGCCGTCGTCTGGCGGCACCGCAAGGCGGCCCTCGGGGCCCACGCCCTCAATTTCACCGGACTCCTCAACGGTGCCATATTCGGGCTCGAAATAGTCGGCAGTGCCGATGCACCGTTGCCAGCGTATACGATATTTCGGATCGTCTGCGTCGAAATCTTCGACCGGTTCCACGCTTGAAAGGATGATCAGTGCGTTACCGCGCAGGGTCACTTCGCCGGTGCCCGGGTCTTTATATTCGTGCTCGCCACCTAACAAGATGCTTTCGCCCTGGCGAATTGTGCCGGCGAAAACGTCATTGATCTGCGACTCGTCGATTTTTTTTGCGGCCAGCACCTCACCTTCACCCATACGCGCTGCACCGTCGGCGGTGTCGATGGTCAATTGGTTCAGGCGCATGTGGACATAGGCATAATGCGAGGTTTCGAACCCGCCTACCGTCAAGCCCATGAAAATCGGCAGCGATACAGCGAATTCCACCACCGCAAGGCCGCTATTGTCTCTGCGAAGGCGCTTTAGAAAGTTGAGCATGTCAGGCGTCCTCTGCGTCACATTCGACCGGCACGGGCGGGGCGAACTGGATTTGTTGTCCATAGGGCTGGTTGGCGATGACCGAATCGGACACAAGGACGACATCGCTGCCATATCCGATGAATGAAGCTGATGGGAAAAGCCTGTCATAACTCAGCTTGACCTTGATGATGACCACGTCTTTTGCCCCGCCCTGACCGTCGGTGCCGCCATCTTCGTCCCAAATACCGTTATGGTTGGCATCCATGAAGCTTTCGCCTTCATCACAAACGCCATTTGCGTCTTCTTCGTCTTCAATGACATCTTCTGCCTGAGCGGCCGCAGCTTTCGCGAAAGTCTTGTAGTAGCGGCCCGTTATTTCGATTTCTGCATTAGGTGCGACCTTCTTTACCGCAGCTGTCAGCCGGTCGTCGATCTCCGCCCGCTGGTCGGCGTTTGACGCACCTTCCAGCGCAGAGTTGCGGCCGACTTCCTGCAACGCGCCATTTAGAACCGATTTGACGTACATTTCATGACCTACGTCATAAGTCCCCATCAGCATCACCATCAGCACCGGCGCAATGAGCCCGAACTCGGTGATGGACGTTCCGCTTTCGCAACGCGGGAGTCGCTTTATTGCTCTCAGCATGTATCGATCCTCCCTCACTGTGTCAGGCGAAGCGCGGAAATCTGGTTCGCGATCTGTTTGAATTTGGCAACCAGTCCAGCGGTATCGTCCGCCTCAAAATAGCGGCCTTCGGTCGCGCAGTTTTCGAGATTTTCTTTGGTCTCGTCGGTAATGCCGGCACCGAACGCCACGACCCATAAGGTGATGTTTTCGTTTTTCACCCAGTCGCAAATGGCCTGAGTACGGGCGTTGATGTTCGATTCCAGCCAGTCGTTGCTTGGCGCACTGGTTCCATTGTTCTGACGGCGGTCCCACCAGTGGACACCGTGCATCGAATAGTTGATATTGCTGGCAACCGTATCACCGTCTGTCATGAATACCATGTGTCTTTCGACCCATGTGTCGGTATCCGACGTGATGTCGCTGAAAATACCATTGGGCGCCATTAGACGGGCGCCCCACAACAGGCCGCTATCGTGGTAGGTGTTGCCACCTGTCCGCAGGTTCGTCATATAAGCGGAGAAAGCAGCAGCGTCCATTTCCCGATAAAGCTGCGCTTGCGTGGGGCAGTTTTCACTAATCGTGTAGGGTCGATAGCTTTGTCCGCCAATATTAAACCAGGTCGAAGTGGAGTTGCTGCTGGTTTGGAAAGTAGTCATGGTAGGCGTACTGCTATTGGTGATGTAGCGTGTATATATCGCTGAGCCGAGCATCGGACCCCACATAGTTGCCGCGGTGTCCGGATCGGGAGCCATCTCGATATCCATGTCAAGCGCATTGGCAGGAATCGGGTCCCAATTATCGGATGGGTCGTTATCCGTAACGCGTTGTGTTTGACGTTCCTCAATGCAGCCATTCCACGTTATCGTGCGATTGGTGCCGCTGGTGTTGATCGGCAATGTGACTGTGTTGTTCCAACCATTATTGGTTTCGTCTTTCAGGCCGCTGACGTCGAACGTGGTCGGCTTGTAATGCCAATAAAGGAATGACGGATTGTACACCCAAGTGACAGGCACGGTAGCGCTGTAGTCGATGCGGGTCGATGTCCTCCCCGTGGTTCGCGTTTGAAGCTGGCAGAAATACCGCCTGTTGTTGCCGTTTCCGCTTTGGGTTGGACTATACTGATATTCAACGACCTGACCTGTGTTGGTCCGGTAATAGAATTTCGTTACCGTTGTCTGCGGATAGGTCGGCGTAGTCGGCGACTGCCCGTTGGCTATGAGGTTTCCGGTCGTCGTTCCCGGAACCGACGGTATTCCGCTAACGCATGCGGTTGAGGAATTTGCCCGTTGATAATTATAGGAATATGTCTGGCCGTTTACCGGATGATTCAGGTTGACATTGACGTTGGTCCAGCTTGTGTTGCTGTTGTTGGTCGTGCTTGTTGCCGTTTGAACCAGCGGCCCTTCGGTTCCGTAGCTAGGGTCATATGCGGATGCCATACTCCTGTCTTCCCACACCGCTTCCCGCGACTGGTAAGTCCATCGGTCGGCCATGTATTCGAGCGGCAAAAGTCTGCCGACGTTGACGTTGACGGCATAAGGCACGAAGCCAAAGCGCAAACGCACGTCCGATGTCGCACCGACTGGCTCTTCTTCCTCGTCGCAGTCTTCGGGGCTGACAGTCGGAACATTTTGTTTGGCCAGTGCTTCATAGAAGCAGCTGGCCGCGGTCCTCAGCCCCTTGATTTTGGCATTGGGAGCTTCGGTATTGCTATAGCCGTTGCACGACGAACCATCATCAGGGCAGTTCATCGACCCGGTGGTATCGAGCACGAACATGATATCCGATGCGGGAATGCGCATCTCCGCAGTGCAGGTGACGGATATTTCCTTTTCCTTGATGCCGAAAACCGACATCATTGCCATTGGCACCTCCACCGAGGCTCTGCCGGTTACCGTTCCGCCGCTTTCGGAGAAGGAGCGGGACAAATCCCTGCTGTCATAGGCCCCATTTTCGAAATTGGTGTCGAATATCTGCAGTGCGCGGGTGTTCGCCCGGCCGCCGTCTGAGTCCCATGTGCTGGTACCCATCGTCCGGCGTCCCATGAGCGCGCCGGCGTCGCATGCGGCTTGCAGCGTCGTGCGGGTGAGGTAAATCCGGCTCATGTCGACGCCGCCGCCGATAATGCCGATGGCCGGAAAAACCGCAGCCGCCATGATCGCGATAACATTGCCCGACTGGTCCTTGCGCAAACGGGCTAGGAATCCGGCGCGCTTTTCAGCGTCGGTCTTGGCTGTCATTGTGGCGTTCCCCTGTTCCACAGATACATTTCGACGCTCGCATTAGGCGACGCGTGGTAAGCGGTCTTTGAAGGAACAGGGTTAGCGGCAGGTTAACCTTGATTTGGCGCGGAAATTGGTCTGGTAGGACGCATGGGCGACGCCGAAGCTGACCTGCCACCACCCGCGCGACTCGCTGTCGCCTATGCGCCCCGTGCCGTTCGCAGTGCGTTTTCGGTGTTGTTGCGGCTCGACGCGCGACTGGCCTCTATCGTGGGCCGGGCGAGCGAGCCACTGATAGGTCAGATGAAGCTCGCATGGTGGCGCGACGCCCTGCTCGCCCAACCGGGAACCCGGCCCAAGGGTGAGCCGCTTGTCAGCGAATTCGAAAATTGCGGGACGCAAATTCCGGATGGAGTGACGGGGCAGTTGATCTCCGCATGGGAGATGCTGCTGGTTGCGGATGAATGGTCGCACAGCATAATCGAGGAATTTGCCAAATTGCGCGGGCAGGCTATTTTCAGCACCTATGCCAATCTTGCCGGTTCCAGACGCGATGCAGCCAGCTTGGGCATATTCTGGGCGATCAACGATCTCAGAATACAATTCGGCGATCGTGTCCCAATTCCGCCTTGCGGAAAACTCCATGAAAGCTCGATCCGGACAATGCCGAGACCGCTTAGCATTTTGGCCATGTCGGTAAGGGATGTGACAGGACCGCGACTGATTTGGCATGCCTTGACGGGGCGGTAATTTTGCGGGCACATCAGCAGTGGGATCGATGCAGGGAGGTTGGACATGCAGCGATTCGTGGCAGGCGGGGTAGGGGCACTGTTGCTGGCGGGAGCTGGTCTGTGGTTGTGGCAAACCCAGGCCTATCAGGAGAATGATATTCCCACTGCTCCTCCACCAACCACATTTTCCGATGCCCTGCCCGAAGCAGCAGCAAATGCGCCCGCGTTCGGTCCCGCTCCGCCGACGCCGCCGGAAGCACCCAAAGCCAGTCGCGAGGAAGTGCGTTTCAATCGCTATGACCGCAACCGGGACGAGCTGATTTCACGGGTCGAAATGATGGGTAGCCGCACCAAGGCGTTTAAGCAGCTTGACCAAGACGGCAACAACCTTCTGACCTTTGAAGAATGGGCTGCGGCAACCGGTGAACGCTTTGCCGACGCCGACTCAAATAAGGACAAGTTGCTGACGCGCAAAGAGTTCGCGACGACAAGGCCTAAGCAGGCAGCCAGGCCGAATTGTCGTTGTTAGAACTTGTGTCTCGTCATCCCGAAACAAGTTCAGGATGACGATTAAGGCCGTATGTCTTGATCGGTAATCCATTTTGCCAGGTCCACCCGCGCCCGACCGGTCATTGCGGCTTTTCGCAATTTTTTGTGGACCTTGTCGTCAAGTGGCGCGAATAGGCCGAAATTGACGTTCATCGGCTGATAGTTGTCGGCATGGGCGTCGCCGGTGATGTGTCCTAGCAACGCGCCCAGTGCCGTTGTTGGCGGTGGCTGCGTGATGTCGCGACCGGCAAGCTCCCCCGCCGCCATAATCCCTGCCGCCAACCCGATCGCGCTGCTTTCGACATAGCCTTCGCAGCCTGTAATCTGACCGGCAAATCGTACGTTAAGCGAGGTTTTCAGTCGCAATTGGCGGTCCAATAATGTCGGCGATCGGATGAAGGTGTTGCGGTGAAGGCCGCCGAGTCGCGCGAATTCTGCCTTCTCCAATCCCGGGATTGTCCGGAACAGTTCGACCTGTGCGCCATGTTTCATCTTTGTCTGGAATCCGACCATGTTCCAGATGCTGCCCTGCTTATTGTCCTGGCGGAGTTGCACGACCGCATGGGGCCAACGCCCGGTGCGCGGG
>JACVCM010000108.1 GCA_016742125.1 Sphingomonadaceae bacterium
CCGGTTCCCAAAAAAAAGGCGGGTTAGTTGCGGCCAGGGGAATGTCGCGAGCATATGCAAGGTCGATAAGCGCGTTCTCTGCCGCGTCTTCGACGGCCTCGTTCCGTCGGCTCAGTTCGACATATAACCGGTTGGGAAAGAGGCGTTGCAGCTCCTCCAAATAGGTCGATGCCGCCCTCGCCTGCCCCTCGGCAAGCAGTCGGGTAACAGCCCCTTCGCTACCCCCAGTGAGGGCAATCAGCCCACCTCCCAATCCCTGAAGTTGGTCGAGCGTGACATGCGCGTCGTGCTCTTCCGGCCTGTCGAGATGGGCCATCGAAACAAGACGGCACAGATTGCCGTAGCCGCCTTCATCCTGTGCAAAAAGGGGCAACCAGTCGCGGATGAACTGGCCATCGCTCATCGGGCGCCTGACAGCCAGCAAAGCGCCGATTATGGGCTGGACGCCCTTGGATTTTGCGCCATCCTGAAAGGGCATCACGCCGTAAAGGCCGTTACGATCGCAGATGGCTATCGCCGGAAAACCAAGCTTTTCGGCAGCCTCGCCAATGGCTTTCGGTTCGATTGCGCCTTCCAGCATCGTATATGCCGAAAATACCCGCAATGGGACAAAGGGAACATAAGCCATGACCAAGCCTAAGGCTGGATCACACGATTCGACAATCGGTTAAATCGGCTTTGCTGTGGACAATCATGCAGGCTGCGCGAGTAACGTCTCAATGTCTTTTGCCAGCGCCTCGGGTTTCACTTGCGGGCCATGCCGTGCTACGACATTGCCCTTGCGATCGACCAGAAACTTGGTGAAATTCCATTTGATCCCGCGCGATCCCATCAGACCCGCCTGCTGCTGTTTCATATAATGCCACAGCGGGTCTTCGTCCTTACCGTTCACATCGATTTTCGCGGCCAGCGGGAATGATACGTCATAGGTCAACGAGCAAAAATTCTTGATCTCTTCCTCGTCACCAGGTTCCTGCGCGCCGAACTGGTTGCAGGGGAAGGCGAGCACTTCGAAGCCTTGGTCCTTATATTTCCGATAAAGCGCCTCCAACCCTTCATATTGCGGCGTGAACCCGCATTTGGAAGCGGTGTTGACCACCAGCAGGACCTTGCCGGCATGTTCGGCCATCGCCTCTTCGCGTCCGCCGGGCATTTTTATGCTGTAATCATAGACTGACATTGCCTCCTCCTCCTTACGCCAGAACGCCCTCGTGTAATCTCACGACGCGATCCATCTTTGCAGCCAGACGTTCGTTGTGCGTCGCCACAAGAGCTGCCGACCCTTGGCCGCGGACGAGCGACATGAATTCGCCAAGCACCACATCAGCCGTTTTCTCATCGAGATTTCCCGTAGGTTCGTCTGCCAGAACGAGTTTCGGCCGATTTGCCAGAGCCCGCGCCACGGCAACCCGCTGCTGTTCCCCACCCGAAAGTTTGGATGGGCGGTGCTGAAGGCGTTCGGAGAGACCGAGATGACCGAGAAGTTCGGTTGCACGCGCCTCTGCTATGTCCGGCTGCTCGCCTGCTATCAACTGCGGCAAGACAACATTTTCGAGCGCGTCGAAATCGGGTAGGAGGTGATGGAATTGATATACAAAACCCAGCTTCTGTCGCCGGATTTCGGTTTGCCGGTCGACACTCGCACTGCCGACCTCTTCGCCATCCAAACGGATTGAGCCGGTAAATCCGCCCTCGAGCAGGCCGACCGCCTGCAGCAAGGTCGACTTGCCTGAACCTGACGGGCCGAGCAGTGCCACCAGCTCCCCATCGCCGATTTCGAGGTCAACGCCGCGCAGTACTTCTATGGTGACGTCGCCCTGCTCGAATTTGCGGCGGACGTCCGTCAGTTCGACGATCTTACTCATAGCGCAGCACCTGCACAGGATCGGTACTCGCCGCCTTGAGCGCCGGGTACAACGTTGCGAGGAAGCTGAACAACAAGGCAAGCGCGCATATTGCCAGCACCTCCATCGGGTCGGTGCGAGAGGGTAGCTCGGTCAGAAACCGTATCGAGGGGTCCCACAAATTCTGCCCCGTAACCAACTGTACAAAATTGACGACAGACTGCCGGAAATAGAGGAAAATCGCCCCGAGGATCAAGCCAAGGACGATGCCCGCCGACCCGATAAGCAAGCCGACGGTCATGAAAATCCGCAGCAGCGATTTGCGCGAAGCACCCATCGTCCGCAGGATGGCAATGTCCCTCGTCTTCGCACGCACCAGCATGATGAGTGACGACAATATGTTGAACACAGCCACCAGCACGATGATCGAGAGAACCACAAACATCGCGACTCTTTCGACCGCCAATGCTTCGAAGAGCGAGGCATTCATGCTTTTCCAGTCGACAATCAGGCCCTTATTCTCGATCCTGGGCAGCAATGGCGCCAATATGCGGTTCACATTATCGGGATCGTCGGTCTTTATCTCGATCATTCCGACCTCGTCGCCGAGCAGCATGAGCAGTTGCGCGCGTTCGATCGGCATGATTACAAAGGCCTTGTCATAGTCATAAACACCGACCTCGAATATCGCGACGACCTCGTAGGAAATCTCACGGGGTACGGTACCGAAGGGCGTCGTCCGCCCTGCCGGATTGATGATGGTAATGCTCTGCCCAACCTGGACACCAAGATTTTGGGCGAGGCGGGAGCCGATGGCGACTCTGTCTTCGTCAGGACTCAAAGCCTTGAGATCGCCCGCCACAGTCTTGCCGTCGAGCGTCGCATTGTCCAGAATATCCTCGACCGCCATGCCGCGCGCCAATATGGCCTCGACACGCCCCTCATATGTCGTCAGCAGAGGTTGCTCGATCAGCGGCGTGGCATCGGTCACGCCCGGTGTCGCCTTGACGTCGGACAGCACCTGCCTCCAGTCATGCAACCGTCCGCCATATCCCTGTACCACTGCATGACCGTTCAGCCCGACAATCTTGTCGAACAGTTCGGCCCGAAACCCATTCATCACACTCATGACAATAATCAACGCAGCCACACCAAGTGCAACCGCGATCAGGCTGATGCTTGCGACAAGGAAAATGAAACCCTCACCCTTGTGCGGCAAAAGATATCGCCGCGCGACCATCCGTTCATATCTTGAGAGGATCATTTGTGCTCTTTACTCGGTGATGCGGGCATGTCGCGCTATTAGGTGGCGCATATCCTACTGGCAAGTGTTGTTGCAGCAATGCAACAGCTTTTGAAAAAGCGTCGGGCCGAAGCTCGTTCCATTTGCAAAGAATCGCTTTGAGGCAGATGAAGAGCATCGAATTCGTCGACCGCCCATGTGGCCGAGGGTTCAGGGGGAAAATTCAGACCCACCGGTGGGGACCGGGAGCGGACTGAGACTACGCGCTAGCAAAGCAGCAGAACGAGGCCGTTCGGATATTCCGGGCGGCCTTGTTTTTTGCCCTTGAAAATATCCTGCCCGTACCCATTTCCGGAATCGGACGCCCCATAAAGGGTTCGTTTCATATCCACAGCCGCCTTTAAGGGGCTGTGACAGAACCAAATTGCTTTAAGGAGAATTTGACATGAACCGCTTCGATTTTACCCCCTATCGCCGTAACACTGTCGGTTTCGACCGCCTGTTTGAATTGCTCGAAAATACCGGACGCGCCGCACAGAACGAGAATTATCCTCCGTTCAACATCGAGCGTACGGGCGAGAACGACTATAAGGTCACAGTTGCAGTAGCCGGCTTCAAACCCGAGGAAATCGACATTACCGCACAGCAGAATTTGCTGGTCGTCACAGGCAGCAAGCAAGCCGACAGTAATGACAACCGCGATTTCCTGCACATGGGTATAGCGAGCCGCAACTTCGAACGGCGTTTCCAGTTGGCGGATCACATTCATGTGACCGACGCCGACCTTGCCGACGGCCTGCTGACGATTACCCTGGTCCGCGAAGTTCCCGAGGCGCTGAAACCACGCAAGATTGCAATTGGCGGCCAGACTGCTCCGCAGGTCATCGAGCATGACAGCGAGGACAAGAAAAAAGGCAGCAAGGCTGCCTGACCGGAAGGTTCGGGGCGACCGTTACTCGGCCGCCCCGGGCACAATTAGCGCCCCTCCGCGCTCAGCCGGCCCGGGTCGCAAGTGGGCCTGCTGGTTGCGAAACTCTATGTGACATGCCGTTACATCACGCTGCCATTGCCGACAACATATCAATATTATGTAACGATATTGTTATCAGACCAACCGGCTTTGTTTGACCGCTGCCTCAATGAAACTCGCAAAAAGCGGATGCGGCGCAAAAGGCTTCGATTTGAGTTCGGGATGGAATTGCACGCCGATAAACCAGGGGTGGTCAGGACGTTCGACGATTTCAGGCAATTCGCCGTCGGGCGACATCCCGCTGAATACCAGCCCGCCAGTTTCAAGCGCGGATTTGTAATGCACATTTACTTCATAACGATGGCGATGGCGCTCTGATATCTCGGTGCTACCGTAGACGCTGGCAACATGGCTGTTCCCGGCCAGTTTGGCATCATAGGCGCCAAGCCGCATCGTGCCACCGAGATCGCCACCTGCCTCCCGTTTCTGCAGTCCCTCTTCGGTCATCCATTCGGTTATGATGCCCACGACCGGTTCTTCGGTAGATCCGAATTCGGTACTCGACGCCGCGTCGATCCCTGCCGTATTGCGCGCCCCTTCGATGCAGGCCATCTGCATGCCCAGACATATGCCAAAAAATGGCACTTGTCGTTCGCGGGCAAATTTGACCGAAGCGATCTTGCCTTCCGACCCCCTTTCGCCAAAGCCGCCAGGCACCAGTATGGCATGCATGGGTTCAAGGGCGGCAGCGACATCGTTTTCGGACTGTTCGAAAAGTTCGGCGTCAATCCACTTGACGTTGACCTTGACGCGATTGGCCAAGCCGCCATGGGTCAGCGCTTCGTTAAGCGATTTATATGCGTCGGCGAGTCCCACATATTTGCCGACGACGCCGACCGTGACCTCGCCTTCGACATTGGCTTGGCGGTCCAAGATATCGGTCCAGCGCGACAGGTCGGGTTCGCCGCTCGCATCCATGCCGAACGCTCGCAAAACTTCGCTGTCGAGACCCTCGGCATGATATTGTAGCGGCACTGCATATATGCTTTTGGCATCGAGCGCGGGAATCACCGCTTCCTTCCGCACATTGCAAAATGCCGCGATCTTCGCGCGTTCATTGTCGGGCAAGGGATGTTCGCACCGGCACAGCAGCACGTCGGGCTGAACGCCCAGAGACGCGAGTTCACGCACGCTATGCTGGGTCGGCTTGGTCTTAAGTTCGCCAGCGGCCGCAATATAGGGCACCAGCGTTACATGTACCGACAATGTCTGGTCGCGCCCGAGCTCGTTTCGCAACTGACGAATGGCTTCGATGAAGGGTAGCGATTCAATGTCGCCAACCGTTCCGCCGATTTCGCATAGGACAAAGTCGAGGTCGTCGGTTTCCGCCTTTGCAAATTCCTTGATGGCATCGGTAACGTGCGGAATGACCTGCACCGTTGCACCCAGATAGTCGCCGCGGCGTTCGCGCTGAATGATCTGCTGGTATATTCGTCCGGAGGTGACATTGTCCGACTGCCGCGCCGACACACCCGTAAAGCGCTCATAGTGGCCAAGGTCCAGGTCGGTCTCTGCACCATCATCCGTAACATAGACTTCGCCATGCTGATAAGGCGACATGGTGCCGGGGTCGACATTCAGATAAGGATCGAATTTCCGGATACGGACGCGGTAGCCCCGCGCCTGCAAAAGCGCCGCCAGCGACGCTGCCATCAGACCTTTGCCAAGCGAGGAAACCACGCCACCGGTGATAAAAATGAACCGTGCCATGGGAGAAGAGGCTTAAGACGCCTTTGACTCGAAAGGCAAGCGGGCGAATCTGCATTGCGCAAAATAAATTTGCGCAACTGCGTTACGGTGGCCTGTTGTTGTCCTACTTGTCCAGAGGAACTTCGGTCGTAGGTGCCTTGTCAGCCGCTTGGGCCGGTGTTGCGGACGTTTCCGCAGTAGCGCCTGGGGCTGGCACCACGGGTGCAGCCGGAACAACCGTCCGTTCGAGCGAAGTGTCGATTGTGCTGGTTCCGCCCCGCTTGGCGGCCACAAATGCCAACGATATCGACAGCAGGACAAAAAGCGTCGCCAAGATGGTTGTCGTGCGGGTCAGGAAATCCGCAGCACCACGCGCCGACATCAAACCGGACGGGCTTCCGCCCATACCGAGACCGCCGCCTTCGGACCGCTGCATCAGGATCACCCCGACCAATGAAGCTGCCACGATAGCTTGAACAACAATAAGAAAATGGAACAGACCCATGAAAATTACCCGAATAAGATGCGCAAAGGCGCCAATGATGCGGCCCACATAGCGACGGCCCGCTGTTTCTTCAATGCTATTCCGCCGATTTGGCCGCAGCGGCGAAAATGGGTTCGAACTTTGACGCGGTCAGGCTGGCTCCCCCTACCAACCCGCCATCAACATCTGGGATGGAGAGCAGCATCGCTGCATTTTCGCCATTCATCGACCCACCATATAATATACGGATGGCAGCCCCTGCTGGCCCGAAGCGGGTTGTCAGTTGCGCGCGGATCTCCCGATGCATGTCGGCCACATCCTTGTCCTCAGGAATGCGGCCCGTGCCGATCGCCCACACAGGTTCATAAGCCACGCTCAACCAGTCGCCCGATGCAGCGTCAGGCAGCGATTGCGCCAGCTGCCCCAGCACGATCTCCAACGCCTTTCCGTCGTCACGCTGTTCCAGGGTCTCACCAACGCATATAATGACCTCCAGCCCGGCCGCTTTGGCAGCCAACGCCTTTGCGCGGATATCGGCATCACTTTCGTGCTCGTCGGCGCGGCGTTCGCTGTGGCCGACAATCGTCAGTCTCGCGCCCGCATCGGCCAGCATTGCGGCTGACACGCACCCCGTATGCGCGCCGGAGGCGTTCATATGGCAGTCCTGTCCACCGATGATATATCCTTCTACAGCCGAAACGGCCCGACCTATGAGCGTCGCGGGCAGGCAAAGGGCACTTTCAACTGAAGCGTATTTTGCCGAGACCGATGCGATGGCTGCAATCTCTGTCAGGTCAGCCGACATGCCGTTCATCTTCCAGTTGCCGACGATATATTTGCGCACAGTCACGTCCTTTTATGCAGAATACGAATCCCGGATGGCTATGCCCCTCTTTTGTCGCTCCCGGCAAGTCTATCGCTTGATTGCGGACGCCTTGCCGCCTAAAGCGGCTCGCAAAATGGCGCCTTTACGCATCTACCGGGATATTGTTTCTTCATGATCAGCTTCATCCGCTCGCTTATCGGTTCGAAATTGGGTGCGCTTTTCGCACTGATTTTCATCGGCTTGATCGCCGTTGCCTTCGCGCTTGGCGACGTTACCGGTTCGGGCAGTTTCGGCGGATTGAGCGGCGGGACTGTCGCGCGTGTGGGCGACCGCAATATCACCCTTGGCGAACTGAACGATGCCCTCGACAACAGGCTCCGGGCAGAGCGCCAGAACAACCCCACCCTCGACATGGCAAGTTTTGTCGAGGGCGGCGGACTGGACTCCACGCTTGAACAGCTTATCAATCGATATGCGGTTGCCGAATTCGGTTCCGAATATGGCGTGGCCGTCAGCGAACGGCTGATCGGATCGGAAATACGCAAGATCCCCGGCGCAATGGGTCTTGACGGCAAGTTCAGCGCTGAAGCATTCCGCGCCTTTGCACAGCAAATTGGCGTCAGCGAACAGGCAATTCGCGATGACATCACGCAAAATCTGTTTGCACAACAAATCCTGCCTGCTGCGGCCAGCGGTCCAGCGGCACCCGACAGCATGGTGTTGCCCTATGCCTCGCTGATGCTGGAAAAGCGCTCCGGACAGGTTGCCTCGCTGCCATCTTCCGCGTTCTTCCCCGCGGCACCGCCGAGCGAGGCCGTGCTTGCAAAATATTACAAGGACAATGCCGCAAAATTCACGATTCCTGAAAAGCGCGCTGTGAGCTATGCGATTTTCGACCGTTCGATTATCGCCGGCCGCGCCAAACCGAGCGAAGCCGACATAGCGGCCTATTACAAAGCCAATACCGCCAAATATGCTGCGTCCGAAACCCGGAACATCAGCCAGGTCATCGTTCCGACAGAAGCCGCCGCAAAGTCGGTCGTGACCCAGGTTGCCGGCGGTAAATCGCTGGCCGAAGTCGCCAACGGTCTTGGCCTGTCGGTCACCACGGCAAATAATGTCACCAAGTCCGCCCTTTCCGGCAGCGCATCGCCTGCTGTAGCGAACGCCGTTTTTGCTGCCTCGCAAGGCAGCATCGCCGCACCGGCGCGCGGTAAGCTCGGTTGGGCAGTCGTGCGGGTCGACGCGGTCAATAAGGTGGCAGCAAGGTCACTCGCCGCTGCTCGGGCGGAGATCGAGAGCGAACTTACCAAAACCCGCAGCGAAGAGATGCTGACAGAGATGACTGCGGAGATAGAAGATGCTTTTGCCGATGGCTCGACCATAACCGATATGGCAAAGGCAAATGGCCTGAAGGTTGAGACTTCGCCCAAACTTTTTGCCAATGGGCAAAATCCGGCAAATCCTTCCTACCGACCCATCCCTGAAATGCAGGTCATACTGCCAACGGCATTTCAGATGGAAACCGACGGCGAGGCGCAGCTTGTGGAACTGGTTCCCGGCGAAAAATTCGCGATGGTCGCGGTCGCCGATTTCGACGAGGCCGCGCCGCCTCCCCTCGCGTCGGTTCGTCCGATTGTGCAGCAACAATGGGCCTTGGCCGAAGGCGCGAAGGCCGCCCGCGCTGCAGCCGAACGTATCAAGAAGGCCGTCGATGGCGGCCAGACCTTACAGGCCGCGCTGGCCGCTGCCAATGTGCAAGGTGCCCAGATTGAGAGCATCAACGGAACCCGCGCCGATCTGTCAAAAGAGGGTCAGCCTATCTCGCCCCCACTTTCGCTGATGTTCGCGATGAAGAAAGGCACAGCCAAAACGCTGCAGGGTGGACAGAATCGGGGCTGGTATGAGGTTTATCTTAACCCGGCGGTGAAGGGGGAGGGCAGCGGGGACGCGGAAATCGCCAGGGGGGGAAAACG